>JBFMFT010000233.1:0-8161 GCA_040751925.1 Chloroflexota bacterium | reverse complement strand
CTACTCCTGAGAAACCAGGTTTTTCCCAAAAACCTGGTTTCTACATCTTCTACCATCCAGCTTAACGGCGGCCGGCGGCGATGAATATAGGACGGTTGTCCGAGCGAGCTAGTACCGTTGTCTTGGTTGAAAGTCGCCTGAGTGAATAAACGAAGTACAATTACGAACCTGGCAGGCCTTCAGAAACCTATCTGGTCTTTTGTGCCAGGTTTGCCACCTGTTCGATTAGCTTACTACTACAAAGGAATCAACGAGCGAAATGCCAATCCGCAAACTCCTGGAAGTCACCCTACTGACAATTATAACCCTGGTCGCCATAAACCAAACCAGCTTTTATGATTCTCTCACTTTGGCCCGGCCGGTCGCCGCCCAACCTAATGGCCTCCCTGATACCTATTTCAGCTTCATGCCCATCGTCCACGCCGACTTTCACACCATCGAACTGATTCCCATCACGAGCGGCTTCTATATGCCCACCGACGTAGCCCACGCGGGCGATGACCGCCTGTTTGTCACCGAGAAGGACGGCCGCATCTACGTCGTGGAAGCCGACGGCACGCGCCTACCCAACCCCTTCCTGGACATTCGTGACCTGGTCAGCGTCGAAAACGAACAGGGGTTGTTGGGCCTGACCTTCCACCCGGCTTACCAGACCAACGGTGTCTTCTACATCACTTACTCTCACACCGACGATGAGGGAATGATTTACACCCGCCTCGCCCGTTACATAGTCAGCCAGGGCGACCCGAATTTGGCCGACCCCAACAGTGAGGTTATCTTATTGACTTTGGCACAGCCGACGGCCATGCACAAAGCAGGCGACCTAAGTTTCGGCCCCGACGGCTATCTTTACGCCTCCGTCGGTGACGGCGGTGGCTCTGGTGATCCCTACGACCGGGGGCAAGATGGTCAGAGTTTACTGGGTAAAATCCTGAGACTAGACGTGGATGGCGGCTTTCCCTACGCTATTCCGCCTGATAATCCCTTTGTCAACGACCCGACCGTGCTGGACGAAATTTGGGCAATGGGGCTGCGAAACCCCTGGCGGTTCAGCTTTGACCGGCAAACCGGCGACCTGTACATTGCCGACGTGGGCGAAGGTTTGTGGGAGGAAATAGACTTCCAGCCGGCTGGTAGCGCCGGCGGTCAGAACTATGGCTGGCGCTGCTACGAGGGTAACCACGAATTTACCATCGTCAATTGCGGCGCGGCCGCCGACTACGACTTTCCTGTTTACGAATATGGTCACGACCTGGGCTGCGCCGTCGTTGGTGGCTTCGTTTATCGCGGTAGCCTGTATCCGGTTCTGAGCGGCTACTACTTTTTCACCGATTGGTGTACGGGCCAACTGTGGCGTATGCGCCAGGACACGGCCGGTAACTGGCTCATCCACTCCCTCAACCAACACCCCCTGGGACTGACCGCCTTTGGCGAAGACGCGGCCGGCGAACTATACGTCGCCAGCAGCCAGGGCACCCTCTATCGCCTCGCCCCGGGACCATAGGCCTGTTGTCATTGTGTTAGAATGACCTGAAAATCCGCGTTCGTCCGCGTTTATCTGCGTTCTATTCTCAGAGTAGAGGAGGTTTCTGTGAACTTTCGTCAACTTGGCAGCGCTGGCGTTAGAGTATCTGTGATTGGATTGGGGACAAATCAATTCGGGGGCAAGGTAGATCAGCAAGGGGTGAACAACCTCATCCACCAGGCCCTCGACCTGGGCATCAACCTCGTGGACACGGCCGACGTTTACCAGGGCGGCCGTTCCGAAGAAACGCTAGGCATCGCCCTCAAGGGGCGATGGGAGAAGGTCGTGCTGGCGACGAAGGTCTATATGAAGGTGGGCGACGGGCCAAACGACTGGGGCGCATCCCGCTATCACATCGTGAACAGCATGGAGGGCAGCCTGCGCCGGCTGCAAAGCGACCACGTAGACCTGTACTACATTCACCGTTGGGATGAGACCACACCCATCGAGGAAACCCTGCGGGCGTTAGACGACCTGGTTCGCCAGGGCAAAGTGCGTTACCTGGGCGCGTCCGCCTTTGCCGCCTGGCAACTGGCGCGAGCCAATCTGCTGGCTGAGGTTCGCGGGTGGTCGCCCTTCACCGTCATCCAGTCCCATTACCACCTGCTGGAACGAGAAGTCGAGCGGGAGGTCTTGCCCTACTGCCGGGCGTATGGGGTGGGATTTATCCCTTACTTCCCTCTGGCCGGCGGCTTCCTGACCGGCAAATACAAAAGAGGCCAGCCGCCCCCGGCCGGGTCGCGGGGCGAATCTAGCCCCTACGTTCAGCGCTACATGACCGAAGCCAACTACGACCGGCTAGAGAAGCTGACCGCCTGGGCCGAAGCGCGCGGCCGTTCCCTGGGCGACCTGGCCCACGCCTGGCTGCTGGCCCAACCGGCCGTCTGCTCCGTCATCTCCGGCGCAACCAGTCCGGAACAGTTGCAGACCAACGCCGGGGCGGCCGATTGGCAACTGACGGCCGAGGAGGTGGTGGAGGTGAACGGGATGCTGGCCTGACGGCCGGCAAGCCCACGTCAACACAAACTCAACTTCGTCTTAACAATCGCTTAACAATCCTCCTGTAACCTGATGCCGTTGCGATGAGCAGCGCCAGATTAGAGTGATGGAGGAAAGCAGATAGATGACCATTTACGACGACAAACAGGTAGGCACTATTCTGAATCGGCGGGAGTTTCTGAAGCTCCTGGGAGCGGTGGGGGCGACCGTGTTGGTCGGCTGTGGCCCTGGGCAGTCAGTTGACGAAGCCCCAACGAGCGCAGCGACCCAGGCGGTGTCTGGTGGCGCAACACCGACGCTACTGGCGACGGCCGCCGCGACGCTACCTTCTTGTATCGTGCGGCCGGAGATGACCGAAGGCCCTTACTTTGTAGACGAACGCCTCAACCGCTCGGACATCCGCTCCGACCTGTCTGATGGCTCGGTGAAAGAGGGTGTGCCGCTGCTCCTGGCCTTCAACGTCTCCCAAGTCACCAACGATGGCTGCGTGCCGTTGGCCGGGGCGCAGGTGGACGTATGGCACTGTGATGCGTTCGGCGTCTATTCCGACGTAACGGATCCGGGTTTCAGCACCGTCGGGCAGAAGTTTTTGCGTGGCTACCAGGTCACGGACGCCAGTGGCAAAGCCCAATTCGTGACCATTTATCCCGGCTGGTACGACGGCCGCACCGTTCACATCCACTTCAAGATTCGCACGGATCCGGATTCGGCACGGGGGTATGAATTTACATCCCAACTTTTCTTTGACGACGCGCTGACGGACCAGGTTTACCAGCAGGCCCCCTATTCGAGCAGGGGACAGCGCACGTTGAGGAATGAGGGGGACAATATCTTCCAAAATGGTGGCGAGCAGCTAATTCTTCAATTAACGAAGGATGGTGAAGGTTACGCCGCGACGTTCGACGTTGGACTCCAGATGAGCTGAGTAGGTCAAGTTGAAAACGTGACCTACAGAAGCGCGGCGGAAAGGGCCTGGTCGAGGTCGGCCGTCAGATCGGCCGCCTCCTCCAACCCTACCGACAGCCGCACCAGGCCCGGCCGCACCCCACTGGCTGCCATCTCTTCGTCCGTCTGCGCCTGGGAAACCGTGCTGGCCGGGTGGGTAATCAGCGAGTGGACGCCACCCAGACTGACAGCCAGGCTGATTAGCTTGAGCCGGCGGAGCAAGGCAAACCCGGCCGCCCGGCCGCCCCTCAGGTCAAAGCAAACCATCCCGCCAAAGCCCCCCGTCATCTGCCGCCGCGCCAATTCGTGTTGGGGGTGGCTGGGCAGACCAGGGTAATAAACCTGGCTCACGGCCGGGTGCTGGCTGAGAAACTCAGCCACCGCCAGGGCGTTCTCGTTGTGGCGAGCCATCCGTAAGCCAAAGGTCTTCAGACCCCGTTCCAGCAGCCAGGCTTCAAAGGGGTGGAGGACACTGCCCAACATCACGTGGTTCTGCCACAGGTCGGCGACGCGGGCCTTCGAAGTCACAATCGCCCCGGCCACCACGTCCGAATGGCCGCCCAGGTACTTGGTCGCGCTGTGCAAGGCCACGTCGAAGCCCAGGGCCAACGGCCGTTGGTTATAAGGCGTGGCGAAGGTGTTATCGGCTACAGAAATCAGGTTGTGGGCGCGAGCCAGTTCCACCACGGCCGCCAGGTCAGTCAGCGACAGGGTGGGGTTGGCCGGGCTTTCCGCGTAGACCAGTCGGGTGTTGGGGCGAATGGCGCGGGCAAAGGCGGCCGTGTCCGTCTGGTCTACAAAGGTGGCCTCGATCCCCAACATCGGGAGCTTATGAGCCATGAATTTGTAGGTGGTCGGGTAGAGCGTATTCTGGGCCACCAGGTGGTCGCCGGCCCGCAGGCAGGTCAGCAGCACCAGGGAGACGGCGGCCATCCCCGACGCGGTGACCAGGGCCGCTTCGCCCCCTTCCAGGTGGGCCAGGGTCGCCTCAACCTGTTTCGTGTTAGGTGTGGCGTAACGGCCGTAGAACTGGGGGTGAGCCTGGGCCACGTCCGCGGCGGCAATGTCGGCCGGCTCATCGAAGCGAAAGGTCGCGCTTTGGTAGATGGGTGAAGAAACGGCCGGCGTGGGGTTGTACTCGTCGCCAGCGTGAATCAACTGAGTTTGCATCTGCCAGGAGGAAGGTGTGTTAGTCATAATTTAACCTCGGAGTCGTGAAGCGTGAAACGTGAAACGTGAAAAGCCCCTTCACGTTTCACGTTTCACAAATGATATATAATCAGGTCGTGTTTTCCAAAGGCCAACCTTCGCGGGCGCAGCGCGGTTATCTCTTTTTGACAGTTTTCGTGGCCGGCATGACCACCCTGGCGGTGGAGTTCACCGTCGGCCGGATGTTGCAAACCGTTTACGGTACCTCCAACGTCGTCTGGGCCAACGTGATCGGCCTGGTCTTGCTCTTTCTGACAGTGGGCTACTTCATGGGCGGCCGCTGGGCCGACCGCCACCCACTGCCACACCGCTTCTACCTTCTCGTCAGCCTGGCCGGTTTCTGCACCGTCTTTTTCTTGCTCTTAACCAGTGTCCTGCTGCGAGCGGCGGCCGGAGCCATGGCGTCCGTCAACGTGGGCGCGATTCTGGGTTCACTGGCGGCCGTCGCCCTCACCCTGGCCCTGCCCGTAACCCTCTTGGGCTGCCTCTCGCCTTTTGCCATCCGCCTGGCCGTCCGGGACGTAGACGAGGCTGGGCGGATGAGCGGCCGCATCTACGCCATCTCCACCTGGGGCAGCCTCCTGGGAACTTACTTGCCGGTGCTGGTGGTCATTCCCCAGGCCGGTTCACGGTGGAGCGCGCTCATTTTCGGCGGCTCGCTGCTGCTGGTGGGATTAGGCGGCTTGTGGCAAAATCGGGCCAGCGCGGGGCCATGCCTGACCCTGGTGGGACTGCTGCTGCCGGCCCTGCTAGTGCCGCCCACCTTGACCTGGCTCACCGGGCCAATCAAGGAGTATCCTGGGCAACTGTACGAAAAAGAATCGGCCTACAACTACGTCCAGGTCATCCGCCAGGAGGATTGCAACTACCTGTTGTTGAATGAGGGGCAGGCCTTTCACTCCTTTTACTGCGACGGCGGCCGGGTGACGCGCATTTCCGTCTGGAGTATCATGCTGGCTGCGCCCTACTTCAACGACCCGGCCGACCTGAACGATCAGCCGGCCGTGCGGCGAATGGCCGTGATTGGGCTGGCGGCTGGCACGATTCCCAAGCAATATAGCCAGGTCTTTGGCCCGATCCCCATAGATGGCATCGAGTTAGACCCGGTGGTGGCGGAGGCCGGCCGAAATTACTTTGACCTGCATGAACCGAACGTACACGTTATCATTGGCGACGGCCGCTACGAATTCAACCGCCTGTCTGGGCCTTATGACGTGGTGACGATTGACGCCTACAAAGTACCCTACATCCCCTGGCATTTGACCACACAGGAGTTCTTTGGGCAGGTCAAGGCGCGGCTCTCGGAGCGCGGGGTGGTGGCGGTGAACGTGGGTCGCGCCCCGGCCGACCGCCGCCTGGTAGACGCCATTACCGCCACCCTGTTGGCCGTCTTTCCCACCGTCCACGCTTTGGACGTGCCAGGGTCGCTGAACACAATTCTGGTGGCGACGGTCCGGCCGACGGCCGGCGATAACCTGCTCACGAACTTGAATCACTTGCCACCCGATTCCCATGAATTGTTGTTTAGAACCTTGCGTGTGGCGGCCGATAACGTTGTTCCCACCGTCGCCTCCGACGTGGTCTTTACCGATGAACGCGCCCCCGTGGAAACCATCGTGGACTCGCTGGTCATTCGCTACCTGCTGCGGGAAGGCCCGGCCGGCCTGCCCGGTCTAGGCGGGGATTAGGGGATTGGGAGATTAGCCAGGCAAAAATCCCCTAATCCCCTAATCCCCGCACAAAAATAGATTGTGTCCAATCCAAAATCCAAAATCCCAAATCCAAAATCCCTCCGTGTTCTGCACTTTGCCGACGCCCATATTGACATGGCAAACTACGGCCGCCACGACCCGGCTACCGGCCTACCGATCCGGGTGATGGATTTCTTGAAGTCGCTCGACCACATTGTGGATACGGCCGTCAACGAGAAGGTAGACCTGGTCCTCTTTGCCGGTGACGCCTACAAAGATCGCAACCCCCAACCGACCTTCCAGCGCGAATGGGGCCAGCGCATGATGCGGCTGTCAGAGGCCGGGATTCCGACCATTTTGCTGGTGGGCAATCACGACGTAGCCCCGGCCGCCGGCCGGGCCAACACCGTCCAGGAGTTCAGGACTCTGCGCGTGCCGCACATTCACGTCGCCGACCGGATTGGCTTCTTGGCGCCGGAGCAACTGGGGCGGCCGGTACAGGTCATCACCATCCCCTGGATTTCGCGCACTGCCTTCGTGCGCCGCGAGGAGTCAGCGAACATGAGCCAGGAGGAGGCGATGGTGGCGATTGCCGAGCGAATAGCCGAGGCGATCCAGCAGGCTATTGAAGCGGCCGATCCCGACCTACCCCTGATTCTCATGGCCCACACCTCGGTTCAGGGGGCAAACTATGGCAGTGAGCGAGGGGTTATGCTCGGCCACGAGTTGACTTTGAGCCAGGCAGTTGTCCGTGACCCCCGCCTGGATTACGTGGCCCTGGGCCACATTCACAAGCACCAATCGCTCAACGGCCAGGGCCACCCACCGGTTGTTTACCCTGGCTCCATCGAGCGGATTGATTTCGGTGAGGCTAAAGAGCGCAAAGGCTTTGTCATAGCCGAAATCAGCCGGGGACAAACGACCTGGCAGTTCCGGCCGTTGCCCGTTCGCCGCTTCATTGACCTGAAAATAGAGACACCCTCGGCCGATACCTTCATGGCTGACGTTTTCCGCCAATTGCCAGAGGCGGCCGAAGTGAAGGAAGCTATCTGCCGCGTCCAACTGGAATATCCCCGCGATTGGGAGCCGTTGGTAGACGAGCGGGCCATTGCCGAGCGATTCACCGAGGCCTTTAGTTTTCAATTATTCCAGCACCGGCAAATGGACAAGCGGGCGCGCCTGGGCGACCTGGTGGCGGTGGAAGCCTTGAGTCCGGAGGAACTCCTGGCTCTTTACTGGCCGACCATCAGCCTGGATGTGGAGGAGACGGCCGCTATGCAGGCGTTAGCTAAAGAGGTACTATCTTCTGTGGAGTCTTAGACGTGGTATATATGTAAGGGGCTATGATTCCTCTATCTCTTAAACTAAGCAATTTTCTCTCATACCGCCAGACAACCAGCCTGGATTTCCGGGGGATTCACCTGGCCTGTATCGCCGGGCCCAATGGGGCCGGCAAGTCCACTATCTTGGATGCCATGACCTGGGCCTTGTTTGGGCAATGCCGCAGCCGCAGCGACGATGAGGTGGTCAACAAGCTGGCGGCCGGACAAGGGAAGGCGGCCGAAGTCCACCTCGTCTTTGACCTGGAAGGGGGCCTCTATCGCATCATTCGCCGCAAGGGTGTGGGCAAGGCGATGAGCCTGGACTTTCACGTGGCGGCCGAAGTAGACGGGCTATTAGACGACGTGGCGTACAACCTGGAGGCGGCCAAGTGGAAGGCTCTCGGTGAGGGGCGATTGCGGGATACCCAGGCGGCCGTCGAAAACCTGCTGAACATGAACTACGAGACCTT
>JBFMFT010000232.1:0-8196 GCA_040751925.1 Chloroflexota bacterium | reverse complement strand
CGGCTCCAAAATCCAAAATCCAAAATCCAAAATTGAAGGTTTAGTCGCCTTAGCTTTCAACCTGGGTATGGCGATATTCGCTCTGGTGGCCTTGTTTGGCTATCTGGCCCCAGCTTACGGCCGGCCGCCCAGCTTCGCCGCCGACGCGCCTATTCCCCATCTGACCGACGCTCAATTTGACTTTTTTGCCACCTTACGCGGCCACCAGGTGAATACCACCTCGTTGCGGCCGGGCGAGCCAATAGATATTGACCTTTATTGGGAAGTGACCGGGCAGCCGCCGGGTGATTACCTGCTTTTTGTCCATCTGGTGGACGAAGCGGGAACGCTGGTAGCCCAACGGGATACCCATCCTGGCCTGGGCAATTTTCCGAGCAGCCAATGGCGGCCGGGTGACCGCTTCCTGGACTCCATTCGGTTGTACGTGCCGGAGACGGCCTACACCCCGGCCGTCGCCGCCTTGCGTATGGGTCTCTATGCCCCTGGCGGTTATCGTGTAGGGATCACCGGCGCGGATGGGCAAAGCCTGGGCGACGCCCTGACCCTGGCCGAGATCCGGCTAGAACCCATGCCTGGCCCGTATCCCAACACTCAACGCCAGAACTTCAGTAACGAGATACTCCTGGTGGGTTACGAATACAGTCATCGGGTGGCCCGGCCGGGCGATGCCCTTGTTGTGACCTTGTATTGGGAATCGTTGCAGCGGGTGGCGGCCGATTACTTGGTCGAGGTGCGGCTGGTAGACGAAGCGGGCCGGGTGTGGGCGACGGCCGACAGCCGGCCGCAGGTTGGTCAATCGCCGACGGATAGCTGGTTGGCCGGGCAGTTGGTGACGGACAGGCACACGTTGACGATTGGGGACGAGACACCAGCCGGTTCATATCAGGTCGAGATAGCCCTGCGCGACGCAGCCTCGCAGACCCGCCAGAACATCGTCGGCGACGATGGTCACTGGATAGATGACCAGTTGTGGCTGGCGCGGGTAATGGTGCGGCGGTGAAATCAAGCAAGGGAGCATTTCACTTTTGGGTAAGATCTGGCAAGTTTCCAAAACCTGTCGGGTCTTACCAGGTAGCTACTGATTGACAAGCTAGAGGGATAGGGTATAGTGCGATAGTCGAGGACGATGCCGTAACGGCCGCCAGGCCGGGAGGATGATTGGCTGTGCTAGACAACGTTGATCTTGCTCTGTCTCTTTCTGACCAGGCTTTCAAACCACTTCGCCTGTTGCAGCGCCAACGCCTGTATGACCTGGAAAAACAAGCTTTTGACGCCCGCCTGCCGACCATGATCGTCTTTGAGGGGTTTGACGCGGCCGGTAAGGGTACGACTATCCGCACCCTGACCCAACGCCTAGACCCGCGCGGCTTCAAGGTCTACCCTATCCAGGCTCCGCGCACTCACGAACTGAAGATGCCCTGGCTGTGGCGCTTCTGGATGAAAATCCCCAGCCGCGGCCAGATTGCCATCTTTGACCGGAGTTGGTACGGCCGCGTCCTCATCGAGCGGGTGGAGGGGTTGACCCCAATTCCTGATTGGATTCGCGCTTACGAGGAGATCAACGACTTTGAGCGCACCCTGGCCGACGATGGGGCGGTTATCATCAAGTTCTGGCTGCACATTTCACGGGAGGAGCAGAGGCGGCGATTCATCTTGTTGGCGAACGACCCGGAGAACGCCTGGCAGGTGACGGCCGAAGATTGGGAACGTCACCGCAAGTACCACGAATATCTGGCGGCGGTGAAAGATATGCTCACCTCTACCCACACTCCTTACGCTCCCTGGACAGTCGTGCCAGCCACCGACGTGAACTACCGGGTCTACTCCGTGTTCAAGACTATCATTGATCGCCTGGAAAGCGCGTTAGGAGTAGAGCCGACCCAATGGCCGGAGGCGGCCGGACTGGCCGCCGAAGCTGCGGAGGCGAAGCCGAAGGATAAGCGCAAGGGTAAGAGCAAGAACAAGGACTAGCTCGATGAACCTAGACCGGACAGGTTTTCAGAAACCTGTCCGGTCTTTCAGGATGGTGGGTTATGTTGGAGATCGTTGACCTGACCAGAAGCCTGAACGAAAAGGAGTATGAGCGGGCCTTGAACCGCTACCAGACGGCTCTGCGAGCGTTGGGCTACCAGGTCTATTATCAGCAACGGCCGGTGTTGATTGTTTTCGAAGGTTGGGACGCCAGCGGCAAGGGCGGGGCCATCAAACGACTGACGGAGCGATTAGACCCGCGTGGATACGTGGTTCACCCCATTGCCGCGCCCAAAGGCGAGGACGCCGAAAAGCATTACCTTTACCGCTTCTGGCGACGCCTGCCGGCCAAAGGGGAGATTGCCATCTTCGACCGCAGCTGGTACGGCCGCGTCCTCGTGGAGCGCGTGGAGAGCTTTTGCACAGAAGCCGAGTGGCGACGGGCCTACCAGGAAATAAAGGACTTCGAGCGGGCCTTGACCGGCTTCGGTTCGATTCTGTTCAAGTTTTGGATCCACGTCAGCAAAGACGAGCAATTGGCTCGCTTTACCGAGCGCGAGAATATCCCTTATAAAGCCTGGAAGCTAACAGACGAGGACTGGCGTAACCGCGAGAAGTGGGATCAATACGAGCAGGCGGTCGAAGATATGCTCATCAAAACAACCACAGTGGACGCGCCCTGGACCATCGTTGCTGGCAATGATAAGAACTTTGCGCGGGTGCAGGTACTCCAAACGATTGCCGACAGATTGAGCCAGGAGCTTCATTTCGAGTTGACGCCGGAAAACCTGACGAAACTACCGCCCCTGGCCGCGCCTGCCCCCGTACCTGACTGGATACGAGCCGAAATGAAACGTGAAACGTGATTTTCACGTTTCACGTTAGGCTGGCGGTGGCACAGGCAGTTTTTCGGCCGGTGTATCCTTCCACTTCATCCCTTCCTCGATGAGCATAATAGGGATGCCGTCGCGGATGGGGTACTTGAGGCCAGAATCGGCGCACACCAGCCAACAGTTGTGTACTAATTCCAGACGGCCGGGGTCATCGCCATACTCCTTTGACTGCACGGCCAGTGGGCAGCGCAGAATCTCTAATAGATCGAGGTTGATCGGCGGAGCTTCGTTTTCAGACATACTACTCCTTCAGAAACCGGGTTTTTCCCGAAAAACCTGGTTTCTACTTTACTCTCCACAATAGGTTGCAGATTAAGACCGTTCGGCTATAATAGCCACTGATTATACACCCATCCGCCGTTTCTTGCCCTCATTTGGACCCGGCTTCTTTTCCTCGCCGTTGCCTGACCAAATAGGGTCCGAGTCTCGCCAGGGGGACACGGCGGGCTTTTTGACTGCGAGTTATGCAGATGCCTGTCCTCTATCGCTTGAGTCTCCTAGACAGTCCACCACGTGTGGTTGTGCGCCCAATGAAACATGGTATGATAGCCAAACAGGCAGGCTCAGGGAACACTGCCTGTCCATCGCGGCGCGCCTGCGTTGGGTAGCTGATCAGGTTTGGCGACATGATTGGCGAAATTGACCACAGAGGAGGGTCACCCCATGACACATAGACGATTCTGGTTGTTGGTAGGTGTTCTACTGGCGGCGTTGCTGTTGGGTAGCACCGTGTTGGCGGCCGTTCCTGCGGCTTCTAACGCGGCTGCTCAGATGGCGGCCGAGGCCAAGATAGAACCCCTCATTCTGACGGAACTGGCCGAAACCGGCCAAACCGATTTCTTTATCTGGATGGCAGAAAAGGCCGACCTCAGCCCGGCGAAGGCTCTGGCGACTCAGGTCGAGAAGGGCCGTTTTGTCTTTGCAGCGCTGCGGGCGACGGCCGACCGGACGCAGGCCGAGGTCAAGCAAGCTCTGGACGCCCAGGGTGTGACCTACCAGGCCTTCTATATTGCCAATAAGATATTTGTGCGGGGCGGAACGGAGAGCCTCGTATACGAAATGGCCGCCCGGCCGGACGTGGCGAAGATCACCGCCAACCATCCTTTCCAGTTGCCGGAGCCATTTATCAACCCCAATCCGCCTAAGCAAGCCCCGTCGGTAATTGAACCCAACATTACCTTTGTCAACGCCGACGACGTGTGGGGTTTGGGCTATCGCGGTGAGGGGACGGTCCTGGCTGGCAACGACACCGGCCTGGACTGGGACCATCCGGCCCTAATCGTCCAGTACCGGGGTTGGGATGGGGTGACGGCCGACCACAACTATAACTGGTGGGACGCCACAGGCACTTACCCTACGATCCCCAACGATGGACATGGGCATGGCACCCATACGAGCGGGACAATGGTGGGCGACGATGGCGGGGCCAACCAGATCGGCATGGCCCCCGGCGCGCGCCTGATCCACTGCAAGAACATGACGGACTTCGGTAGTGGTGACGATTTCACCTTTACCGAGTGCTTCGAGTGGGACCTGGCCCCCTGGGACCTGACCGGGGCCAATCCTGACCCGGACATGGCTCCTGACGCCATCAACAACTCCTGGGGCTACTGGGGCGGAAACTGGTCGGTCTTCGAGGATGAAATTGCCGCTCTACAGGCGGCCGGAATCGCCGTCGAAGTCTCGGCTGGCAACGAAGGGCCAGGCTGCACCACTCTACGTTCCCCCGGCGACTACGACCAGGTCATCACTACCGGCTCGGTCAACCACGCTGGCGGGGTGCTGCCCGGCACGCTGACTGGCTTCAGCAGTCGCGGGCCGTCTATCCTGTACCCATCCAGCTACATCCCGGACATCATGGCTCCAGGCGAGAATATCAACTCGTCACTGCCGGGCGGTGGCTACTCTGGCCCCACCTGGAGCGGTACGAGTATGTCTGGCCCTCACGTTACCGGCCTCATCGGCTTGATGTGGAACGCCAGCCCGGCCCTGCAAGGGGACATCGCCGAGACCTATGACGTGATCTACGACACGGCCGTGCGCCTGGTTGGCCAGCCCGGCTCTAACTGCGGTGGCGACTACACGCTTGGCCCCAACAATGACTGGGGCTATGGCACGATAGATGCCCTGGCCGCCGTCAACGAGGCCATCCTGCGCGGCGGGCCTAACTTCCGCCTGACCGTTGACCCCGAAGAGGTAAGCATCTGCACACCGGACGACGCCGTGTACACGGCCGACTTGAGCCAGATCCTGGGCTACGCCTATCCGGTGGATATGAGCCTGACGGGCAACCCGGCCGGCACGACGGCTACTTTCGCCCCCAATCCAGTTACCCCGCCGGGTAGCACGGTGCTGACCGTGGGCAACACGGGGGCGGCCGCCGCCGGCACTTACGCTATGACCATCACCGGCACGGGTACTGACCCAGAAACCAAGACCCACTCTGAAGACGTGGTGTTGAATGTGTTCGACACGACGCCAGGCGGTGTGGCGTTGGTCTCGCCGGCCGATGGAGCGACCAACGTGGCCTTAGCTCCGACTTACGAGTGGGACCCGGCCAACCAGGCCGGCACCTACGACCTGGAGGTTGCCAGCGATCCCGGTTTTGTCACCATCGTCTATACGGCGACGGTGGATGGCACCAGCCACACGGCCACAGCCAACCTCGCGCCGGAGACGACCTACTACTGGCACGTGCGGGCGGCCAATAGTTGCGGCACAGGCGAGTTTTCCGCCACCTTCAGCTTTACCACGCGGGCTATCCCGCCCATTCTGCTGGTGGACGACGACAACAATAGCCCGGATGTGCTGTCCTACTATACCGAAGCCCTGGATGGCCTGGGGGCCGCCTATGACATCTGGGACACCGGCGGCACGGACAATGAGCCGACAGCCACCGACCTGGAACCATACACGACGGTCATCTGGTTCACGGGCGTCTCCTTTGGCGGCTTCGCCGGGCCAGGGGCGGCCGCCGAGACCGACCTGGGTACCTGGCTAGAGGCAGGCAACTGCTTCATGATCAGCGCCCAGGACTACTTCTACGACCGCGGCCTGACCTCCTTCATGCAGACCTACCTGGGTGTCTCTTCGGCCACCAGCGACGTGGGGCAGTCAACTGTCACCGGGGCCGGCTCGGTCTTTGGCGGGATGGGCCCCTACTTCCTGTCCTATCCCTTCACCAATTGGAGCGACATCATCAACCCTGACGGCACGGCCGAAACGGCCTTCACCGGTGACTTTGGTGATGCGGCCGTAGACAAGGACGGCGGTAACTACCGCACGACCTTCTGGGGCTTCCCCTTCGAGGCTGTGGCCGACGTCAATGACCGGATGGATTTGATGAGTACGACCCTGGATTGGTGCGGCACGGGCATCGCCGCCGGCACGCTGGAAGGGACTGTCACCGACGCCGACACGGGTCTGGGCATTGAGGACGCGACGGTGACGGCTGACGCTGGCTCAGGCCCGCGCTCCACCACCACCGGCGCCGATGGCAGCTACTCCATGAACCTGGCGATTGGCACGTATGACGTGACGGCCTCGGCCACCAACTACGTCTCCGTGACCGTATCCGAGATCACCATTCTAACCGACACGACGACCATCCAGGACTTTGTGCTGCAAGGCTCGTCGCTGACCTACTCGCCGCCTCTCATCGAGGAGTTCATGGTCTTCGGCGACAAAATTACCAACACCGTCACCCTGACCGCCAGTGGGCCGCTGCCCGTTGACTTCAGCGTGCGGATTGGTAACTTTGGCGGGCCGGGCAGCGCGTCGTCGGGCGTGATCGAGACGCCTGTGTTTACAGTCCGGCCGGAGCAGCAATACCAGACCCAGAGTATCGGTCTGGGGCTACCCAGCGCGCCGCCGGCCGCGCCCCTGGCGGCAGGTGACGTCATCCAATCCTGGTCGCCGGGCATTGGCTTCATCTGGGGCAATGCCTACGACTACGACGATGACACGGTGTGGGTGAGCAGCCCCAGTTCCGGCTGGGGCGGCAGCAACACCTTCTATGAGTTTACCCCGGACGGTACACAGACCGGCCGCTCCCACCCCTACACCTGGTTCCCGGGTTCGGGGCCGGCCGACGCCGCTTACAACGCCAATACCGGTATGCTCTGGCAGATGGACGTGGCTACTGATGATTGTATCCACGAAATTGACCCGGCTAGTGGTGTGACGGGCAATACCATTTGCCCGGCCTTTGGCATCTCCCAGCGCGGTCTGGCTTACGACCCGACTACCGACACCTACTTTGCCGGTAGCTGGAACGACCTGATGATTCATCACTTCGATTCCAGTGGGGCTTTCCTGGAGCAGGTGAACGTGGGTCTGTCTATCGCCGGTTTGGCCTACAACCCGGATACGCAACACCTGTTCGTCATGGTCAACGCCGCCCCCAACCCGGTCTACGTGCTGGACGCGGCTAACAACTACGCCATCGTCGGCCAGTTCAACGTCAGCCAGGGCTTCGGCGACTACGCCGGCGCAGGGCTGGAAATGGACTGCGATGGCTACCTGTGGGCGGTGGACCAGGCGACCTCGACGGTTTACCAGTTTGAGTCGGATGAGACGACCAGCCAGTGTGGGGCGGCCGTTGATTGGGTCTACGCGGTGCCAGACGAAGGCACAGTGCCAATGAACGGCACGGCCACCTTCGACGTGGTCTTTGACGCCCGTTCACTGTATCAAGTCGGCGACTACACGGCCGAACTGACCATCGAGGGCACCCACGTCAACCCACTGCCGACCATGCCCTTGACCATGCACCTGAGTTGCCCGACCTGCGGCTTCCTGGACGGTTCGATCTATGATGATACGACCGGGCTGCCATTGGCGGCCGACGTTCACGTAACCGGGCCAGGTGGCTTCGACGTGACGTTGACCGGCGAGACCTATAACCTGGCTGTCCAGCCCGGCTCCTACGATTTCACCGTCAGCGCGAACGGCTACCTGAGCGAGACGGCGACAGTCGTGGCCACCCAGGGTGTGACCACCACCACCGACTTCTACCTCATCCCCGACGTAGCGATCCTCTCCTACGCGCCGCCGGCCGTTGAGGAGTACATGGAGATCGGCGACGTGGTGACGAACACGGTCACGGTCACCAACTCCGGCGCGCACGAACTGGAATACAGTGTGAACATCGGCGGTTATGGTGGGCCAGACGGTTATCCGGTCAGCATCCCGGCCAGCAATGGGGACTTCCCCCGCGGCAGCGCGCCGGCTTCCGCCGGCCTTGCCCCGAAGGCGGCCGCCCCCGGTGGCGGTCAGAGTCGTGGGCCGTTGTTCACCATCCCGACGGGCGCGCCAGCTTACGGCCTGGAAG
>JBFMFT010000231.1:0-8200 GCA_040751925.1 Chloroflexota bacterium | reverse complement strand
CCATCAGCCGCGAAGCGTTAGGGCGTTACATCGCCCAGATGGCTCCCGCTCTCCCCCACCTGGAATGTGGCAACGTCTTCGCTCGCGGGCTGGAAGCCAATCCGCGCCAGGTCAAACGGGCCATCAACATCTTTACCCTCCTATGGGGATTGTCCCGCAACAAGACTGAGCTAACGACCCTGATCACGCCGGTACGCCTGGCTAAGATGGTGGTCATTCAGCAGCGTCATCCCGACGTTTATGGCCTCCTGCGCGAGAATCCGGCCCAACTGGTCGAGTGGGAAATTGCCTTCCGCCAAGAAGAAGACCATGAATCGCTGAACGCCTGGGCCTTAGAACGCAACCTGGCCGATGCGCCCACGGCCAGCCTGCCGGCCGACCTGGAGCTATACGACCAGTTGCCCGCTCTGAAATCGCTGCTCCTCATGCACCCCCTGACTGGCGAACTATCGGTCGGGACGAACTTCATTGACCTGGCGGCCGACGAAGCCCAGACTTACGTCTTCCTGACCCGCGCCGTCAAGGAGTCAGTTGCTCAACCCACCCCCACCCGGCCGGAACCAACCCCGCCCACCACCGACCTGACCCAAGAGGGCGGCCGGGTTACGCGCCTGGTCGTCGGCGGCGACCTGGACGAAAGCGCGGTGGGCTTCATCAGCCAGCGCGCCCTCGACGTGATGGCCGACCTATCGCCGACGGCCGTGAGTGGCGAGCAATACCCGGCCGAGATGCGCCAGAAAGCCCTCGAATCACTGGCCTACGCTGGCGGCGAAGTCTTCCTGCAAATCAGCCGCGACCCCAAACGCCTCCAGGAATTGACCACCATTCTGGCCGAGCCAACCACTTTCAGCGTGGCGGCCACGGGTGGGGCCGCTCAGATTCCCTGGGAAGTGGTCTATGACCAGCCGCTCCCCACCGGCTACCTGACCAAAGCCTCTTACCAGCAAGCCACCCAGCCGCCGGCCGAGATTGTGACCACGGGCTTCTGGGGTTTCAAGCACGTCATCGAGCGGCCGTTGTTACCCCTCGGCCGCCCAGATCGGCCGTACTCTCAGCCGACTAACCTGGCCGTGCCTGTGACCGGGCGACCGGCGGTGACCCTCGTATTGGACAAGGAGGCGCGCTTGTCCAGTCCGGTGCGCGCTGACTACGAACATTGGGCCTCACAGGGGCGTATTGACCTCCTGGTCGTTGAACAGGCGGAGGAGGCGCGCAAAGTCTGGCGGGAGCGGCCGGCGGAAATCAATATCCTTTACGGCCGGGGGGCCACCGAAAGCGGCGAGGTGCGGCTCAGTCTGGGCAAGGAACCGTTGAGTCTAAGAACCTTGACAGGTTGGGGAGTAGAAACGTCGCGCTGGGGGGCGCGCGAACCCTGGACGGCGTTGTGGATCCTGGACGTAGGGGCGGGCCTCGCCAGCCAACCTCAGTGGGCAGCCTGGCTAGAAAGACTGCACGCAATGGGAGCGGGTGGGGTGATTGCCCCGCTAACCACGCCTCACGCCAGCTGGTCGTCGGGCTTTCTCGCGCGCGTGGTGGATAATTATCTGAACGGTCACACCCTCGGCGACGCTCTGCGCCGCGCCCGTGCCAGCTTCCTGGATAGCACCGGCAACCCCCTCAGCCTGGCCTTCGCCCACTTCGGCCCGGTGGATCTGCGCTTGAGACAGGCCACCAGCGAGGTAGCTTAAGGTAGGTTACGTTTCCAACGTGACTGTCACTTCATGTACCTGGCCCCGGCCGCGTGAGCAACCTGCAAGAAACCCAGTAGTTCGGCTGCTGGCTTCTCCGCCGTGACTGATTCTTCATACGGCAGCACCGCCCCCCGCCAGCCGGCCGTATGCCAGTAAGCCCCGGCCGGCAAGGCTGCCTCTAACAACCCATCAGGCCAGGGATAAGCCGTCACGTAGAAGTAAGCGTCAGGAATGCCCCCATAGCCCCCTGGTGAAAAGCCAAAGTTCATTTGCTCGTCCGCCTGTTCTTCGTCGGCCGGGTCCGCGCCAGGAACCTGGCGGCCGGAGAACCACAGCATCGCCAGGTCGAAGCCATGCGGCCAGATTTGCACTGGGCCGGTCTCGCCCGGCAATTCCGCCTTGAACTGCTTGAACACCTCGTCAATGGACGACAAAGCCTGGAAATACGTCTCGACGGCCGCCCGGTCATACACCCCCGGCTCATCATTGGCCCACTGGCTGCGCTCCATCGTGACACGAACCCCCAGGTCGGCCAGGGCGGATAGAGCGGCGTCGCCCAATTCTGCGGCCGTCTGACCTCGGAAGGGCATATCCCACCACTCCTGGCCGCCCGTCTGAATCACCAGCCGGTGTTCCCGCAGATGCAAAAGCATCTCAAATGTACTCCCTCCCCCATCGGGAATGGGAATGTCGGTCGTCGTCAGGCCATCGGCCGCCACCCGCAGCGTAATGTGCGACCAGTGGCGTTGATAAGGCGTGAGGGCGCGGCGAACGCGGCCGAGTACCCTGGCGTAATGGTGCAGCGTATCGTGTGTCGGCCGCCAGTCCGCGAACTTCATAACTGGAAATTCAGAGTGTGCCATAAACGATCTCCTATGGTTTGGTAATTAGCAATTGGAAATTGGTTTCTCATCGTGACGGTCCAAGCCAGCCTCCTGGCCGGACATGAAAAGGAGTGTAACATGAAAGTGGATATCTACTGGATACGAGAAGTTCATGATGGGCGTCTGGCAATCATGCCGAGACCACGCGCCGGGGAGTGGTTAGAAGATGAGCTAAAGGCCTGGCGCAATGGTGGTATAGATGTTGTGGTCTCACTCCTGACGCCAGGAGAAATAGCCGAATTAGAACTACGAGACGAGCCAAAGATTTGTCAAGACAATCGGATGGAATACATTTCCTACCCTATTCACGACAGACAAGTTCCTATCTCACAAGCAGCCACAATGCAACTGATTGAAATGATTCAGAAAAGACTAAAGCAGGGTAAAGGCGTGGCTATTCATTGCCGTATGGGAGTCGGCCGTTCGGCCCTAATTGCCGCTTGTGTTATGGTCAGCCAGGGCTTCGAGTTGAGTGCCTCATTTGAAGCAATTGGTAAAGCGCGTGGCATACAGGTTCCAGACACTGATGAGCAGAAAAGGTGGGCGGAGGTTTACTCTAAAAACCTAACCTCGAAACCTTACTCTGGACAATTACCAATAACCAATTACCGATAATCGGGCAGCCAGTCCCCATGCGCTTCAATCAAGTCGTCCACCAAATGCCAGATTTGGTCCAGGTCTAATTCGGCCGCCGTGTGCGGGTCCAACATGGCCGCGTGATAAATGTGTTCACGCTTACCTGTCAGAGCCGCCTCCACCGTCAAGGCTTGCACGTTGACGTTGGTCTGGATGACGGCCGCCAGGTGGGGGGGCAGAGAGCCAATGCGTGTGGGTTGGACGCCGTTCCTGTCCACCAGGCAAGGCACTTCCACGCAGCAGCCCTGGGGCAGATTGTCAATGAGGCCCTGATTCAGAACATTGCCATAAATCACGCGCGGCGTGCCTGTCTCCAGACTGTGGATAATCAGCGAGCCGTATTCTGCGCTGCGCTCCACCCGCAGCAGGGGGTTATCCAGGTTCCCCTGTTCCAATTCCTCGCGCATGAACTCCCACAAGGCGATTTGAGCCTCGCAGCGGCGGATGTACTCATCCAGGGGGATGTTATAGCGTTCGACGAGGTCCGGCCGGTCGCGCTTGATGTACCAGGGGACGTACTCGCTGAAATGCTCACTCGACTCGGTGACAAAGTAGCCCAGGCGGGTGAAAACGTCGTAGCGCACGCGATTCCACTCTGGCACACGCCCCTCCGCCACTACCTGGCGAATGAGTGGATAGAGGTCTTGCCCGTTGCGCTCGAAGTGCAGGTAAAAAGCCAGGTGGTTGATCCCCGCGCACAGGTAGTTGATTTCCTCCACCGGCACGCCCACGTCGGCCGCCAACTGCCCGGCCGTCCCCTGCACGCTATGGCAGAGACCTACCGTTTTGATACGCGAAGCGCGGCCGATCGCCCAGCCATTCATCGCCATCGGGTTGACGTAATTGAGGAAGGTCACGGCCGGGCATAACTCCTCCATATCCCGGCATATTTCTAAGAGAACCGGAATCGTCCGCAGCCCGCGCATAATCCCGCCAATCCCCAGCGTATCGGCGATGGTCTGGCGCAGGCCATACCGCTTGGGAATCTCGAAATCGGTGACGGTGGCCGGCCGGTAGCCCCCCACCTGGATCATACAGATGGCGTAGTCCGCTCCAGCCAGAGCCGCCCGGCGGTCTGTCGTGGCTTCGATAGTCGGATGTGCGCCCAGGTACTCGGCCACCCGGCCGGCCACAATTGCCGACGTCCGCAGCCGCTCCGCGTCAATGTCGTGCAGGCTGATCGTAGCCTCGGCCAGTTCAGGAAAGCTGAGGATGTCCCCCAACAAGTTCTTGGCAAAAACCGTGCTACCCGCGCCAATGAAAGTAATCTTGGTCATGCTCTATGATGAAAATCCGCGTCCATCCGCGTCATCCGCGTTCCATTTTGCGTTGCATCTGCTGATACTCCTTGACCAACGTGCTATCGTCCAGGGCTTGCTCAAACTCGCGCAACCACTTCACAACGTAATCATCATCCAGACCGTCACCCTGTCGTCGAATGACCCCCTCCACGTCCGCCCGATCCTGAGCGCGTAAGGAGACCATCTTGTAGATGATCAAGTCTTCCGCGCTGCATATCCGCACCACAACACCGGGCTGCATTTCCATCAGCCTGGCCCGGCCGATGGCCGCTTCGTCAAACGACGTTTCCGCCAGCATCACGTCAACCCGCACCCCGTCCGGATCCAGGAAGAAGGCATAGCCATTCTGACGGAGAGCGGCGTCGGGGTCGGCGTGGAGCGACGTATAGCCCGTAAGCAGGTTGAGCAACCGTTGACGTTCCTCTCGGCCAATCAACACCTTGACGTCCACATCTCGCGTCAGTCGTGGCTCACCCCAGAGACTGACCGCCAGGCCACCGACAGCCACACAGGGAATACCGGCCGCTTCCAGACGAGCCTGAAAAGCAGCCAGCGATGAGATAAGGTCGGGCATTCCGGCTCCATTGAGAAGGTTCAGTTTTGACAGGCGGCCTTGCCACTCAGCGATGGCTTGCTGGCGCGGTTGGCGAAAGAACACCTCCGTTGCCTGCAACTGCGGCTCAAACTCACGCTGCAAAGCCAGATATTGGCCGATGCTCTCAGCCATAGTCATCTGGCGCAGTAGGCGAATTTCCTCCGCTTCCATCGCCTCCCACCCCTCGCGCAGCCAGGCCAACTTCTCCATAGTCCTGCATTATAGCACAGAAGGCGCGCCGGCACTCACCACATCACCACATGTGGTATAATGCACCTTTGCTGACGGATTGGAGGGTACATGGACGCGGCCGTCGAACGGGCGCAAATGGTAGAATATCAGATCGAGGGCCGGGGCATCCGCGACCCGGCCGTTCTCGCCGCCATGCTCCAGGTACCTCGTCACCTGTTCGTAGCCGACCGCTACCACGACTTTGCCTACGAAGACACCCCCCTCCCCATTCCCGAGGGCCAGACCATCTCCCAGCCCTACATCGTGGCCCGCATGATCGAACTCCTTCAACTCAAGCCCCAGGATCGCGTGCTAGAAATAGGGGCCGGCTCAGGCTACGCCGCTGCCGTCCTCAGTCTTATCGTGCGCGAAGTCTATACTGTTGAGCGACTGACCAGTCTGGCCGACTATGCCCGCGACCGGCTGGCCGAACTGGGCTATACCAACGTCCATGTCTTCTGTGGTGACGGTACTCTCGGCTGGCCCGAACACGCCCCTTACGACGGCATTATGGTCGCGGCCGGTGGGCCAGGCGTTCCCGAATCCTTGCGCCAGCAGTTAGCGGTGGGCGGCCGGCTGGTCATTCCCACCGGCGCCCATCCCCGCATCCAACGCCTCATCCGCCTCACCCGCGCCGGCGAGGACGATTACCAACAGGAGAAACTGGATCGCGTCCGCTTTGTGCCGCTAATCGGACAAGAGGGATGGGAAAGTGATGAGTGATGAGTGACTTTTCACTCATCACTCATCACTCATTACTCGTGTCGCGACGGCCGCACAATCAACGGCCACCGACCGCGCCAATGCAGGGTGAACCACAGCCCGCCACCGACCAGGGCTACCCCACTCATTACCAGCGCCACCTGGCGCACATCCAGAGCCAACCTATCCTGGGCGAACCCGGCCCAAAACGTCGAAAGCGATTGGGTGAGGGTGAGAAAGGCGAACTCAAAGGCAAAGACCCGGCCGCGCACCCTGTCCGGTACCACCATTTGCAGCAAAGCGGCCGAAAAAACCCACACCGTTCCCGAGCCAATCGTGCGAACGAGGGTGGAAAACCCCAACCAGGGCAGGCTGGGCGACTGGCTGACGCCAAAGATACCGGCCGCCAGCATGAGAAAGCCCACCCCAATCGCCCAGCGCAAACGGAAAGGGGCGTCGCCCAGCCACCGGCGCAATAAGAGTGGCCCCAGGCCCGTCCCCAGGCCACTAATCGCGTACAGAATACCCAGCGTGCCGGTCGCCCCACTTCCAATGGGAAAGATGCGCTCGGCAAAGGTGATCTCCAACACATTCACCGCCCCCCAGGCCAGCGACCCCGCCCCCTTCACCATCGCCATCGCCAAAATAAACGGCTCACCCCGCAGATAGCGCAAGCCATCCACGAAATCCAGCCAGCCAGCCCGATCTTGACGCAGGACGTTCGTCACTGCGCCGTCCTCCGTCCTTCGCCCTCTATCACCGGCCGTCGGCCGTCTAATCCCGCCAATGAACCAGGCCGACAGTAAGAACGAAGCAGCGTCAATGACAAAGGCGGTGGCAATGCCAAAGGCGGCCGCCACCAGCCCACCCACCAACGCCCCCAGAGCCAACATCGTACTCCAGGTCACACTGTCCAGGGCGTTGGCCGTCACCAAATCCTGGGGGGCGACGACGTTGGCGATGACGGCCGAACGGGCCGGGGTGAACAACGCGCTCAAGGCAAATTGGAGAACGGTCAGCCCGTACAGCAGCCACAGGTCTTCCGGCCGGCGCACCAGCAAGAAGCACAAGACCGTGGCCGCCCGCGCCAGGTCAGCCACAATCAGAATCTTCCGCCGGTCGTAGCGGTCGGCCAGCACACCGGCCAGAGGAGTAAAGAAGAAGAGGGGGAGAAAGCGGGCCAGAAAGAGGTAGCTGACGGCTGTTCCGGCCGAAGTCAGGTTCGCCACCAAAGAAGCTGAGGCAATCAGATTAAACCAGTCCCCAAACAGGCTAATGACTGCTCCCCACCACAGCCGCCGGTAATTGCTATTCTCTCTTAAGAGAGCGAGGTAACTACTCATCGGTAATGGGTCACTGGTAATTGGCGGTCAACTACCAATTACCAATAGCCAATTACCAATAAAAAAAGGCCCCTTGGCAATGACCTACTCTCCCAGGAGGTCGCCCTCCAAGTACCATCGGCGCTGGCGAGCTTAACTGCCGGGTTCGGGATGGGACCGGGTGTACCCTCGCCGCTCAAATCACCAAGAGACCTTTTCTAAGTAGGTCACGTTTTCAACTTGACCTACCCTGAATAAGATGTACAACCGCGCTCCAACACACGGGTCAAAATTCCAAATTCTCCGTACCATGCGTAACATAAGCCCTCGACCATTAGTACGGCTAGGCTGAACACATTACTGTGCGTACACCGGCCGCCTATCAAACTAGTCGTCTTCTAGTGGTCTTACTCCTATTCGGATGAGGGATCTCATCTTGAGGCAAGTTTCCCGCTTAGATGCTTTCAGCGGTTATCTCTGCCGGACGTAGCTACCCAGCGATGCTCCTGGCGGAACAACTGGCACACTAGAGGTCCGTCCACCCCGGTCCTCTCGTACTAGGGGCAGCCCCTCTCAAATCCCTTACGCCCACAGTGGATAGAGACCGACCTGTCTCACGACGGTCTGAACCCAGCTCACGTACCGCTTTAATGGGCGAACAGCCCAACCCTTGGGACCTTATCCAGCCCCAGGATGCGATGAGCCGACATCGAGGTGCCGAGCCTTGTCGTCGATGTGAACTCTTGGACAAGACTAGCCTGTTATCCCCGGGGTAGCTTTTATCCGTTAAGCCACGGCCCTTCCACACGGAACCGTGGGATCACTAAGCCCCACTTTC
>JBFMFT010000230.1:0-8206 GCA_040751925.1 Chloroflexota bacterium | reverse complement strand
GCCTCGACCAGTTCTCGCTTGCTTTGTTGACTCAATGCATGTTCCTTTTTCATGCCGGCAAAGGTAACACTTATTTTGAGGCAACCGATCATGCTTCGGTAACATTTTCAATGAGGCAATGCGCGGGATTGACTTCTTTGGGCAAATGCTGTATGATGTTTACTAGAATAATCCCTGTCGTTCCAGTCAGTCTAGAAATGACGAAGCAAAACATGAATGGGATGACAGGCAAGAATAAAAGGCTACCTCCGTGGGTAGCCCTTTGTTTTTAGGAGGGACTAACTATGCCAAGCTGAACAAACTACCTCGGTTTGAAGTAAGGCTTGGGCGACTGGTTTATCGGGGACTTGATCCCAAAGGCAAACCAATTTTTGAACAAAAACGAGTTGATCTTATGATGGGTGTAGATTTGGTGCTGTTGAGTGCAAAACATCAGATCACCCACGCCGCGATTTTGGCGGGAGATAGTGACTTTATTCCAGCTATTGAAGCCGCCAAAGATGAAGGGGTATTGATCCATCTATACCATGGCCGCAATCCGCACAGTGAACTGTGGGATGCTGCTGATGAACGACTACTGATTGACAGGGGCTTTACTGCCTCACTGCTTAGGCATTAGAGTAGCGGACACAGTTCTTATGCACGCAACACGCACCCTTCCGCCAACTACACCCCCGGCCGCCGGCTACTCCTTCGCCAGCGCATTGGGCTGGTTTCTAGTGACGCCACTCTCGGTCTTCGCCCTTTTGAGTATCGTGGGAGCCATTCTGCTGGCCCAGCACCAGAGCCAATTCCAGGATCGCATTTACACAGGGGTCAGCCTATGGGGGGCTGACCTGAGCGGGTTGGATCAGGCCCAGGCCACCCAGGTAGCGGCCGGCGTCTTCCCCTACCCGAACCAACCAGCCATCACCCTGGTAGACCCCGCTACTGGCCAGGAATGGGTCAAAGCCCCGGCCGACCTCGGCGTAGCCTTCGATGTTGAGGCCACCGTTGAGCAAGCCTTCCAGGTCGGCCGCCAGGCCGGGCCTCTGGGGAACCTGCGTGAGCAGTTCGACGCCTGGTACTTCGGCCGCCACCTCTCGCCCATTCTGGTCTTTGACGAGGGCCGGTTGGCGACCTTCTTGAATGAGCTTTCAAGCGCGATTGACCGGCCGGCCGTTGACGCTACCTTGAGTTACGATGGCGTGACGGCCAGCTACACCCCGGCCCAAGTCGGCCGTACCTTGGACGCGGCCGACGCCCGCAGCCGCATCCTATCGGCCCTGAGCGATTTGGGCCAGGCGCGTATTGAGTTGCTCATTCACGAAAATCAACCGCGTGTGCGCGACACGGCCGAAGCCGCCGCCCGCATCCAGCAGATTATTGGCAGCCCGATGGCCCTCTACTTGCAAGAACCACTGGACGGGGTAGACATCAGCCGGGTGGAAATCACCCCCCAGGAATTGGCCGTCTGGCTGCGGATCGAATTGGTGGACAACGGCGACGGCACAGCCCGCCACGAGGTCTTCCTGGATGAAAACGCCGTTCGCAGTTGGCTGGATCAGTTTGCCGCCATCCAGCGCGAGCCGGTCAACGCCCGCTTCTACTTTGACGATTACACCCGCCAACTGGTGGTGGTGGAGCCGCACGTCAGCGGCCGGGCTTTGGACGTAGAGGCCACCTTGCAGCAATTCATGGCCCAGGTCGGCACAGCCAACCGCTCTCTGCCCTTCGTTCTGCAAGAGATTGTGCCGGTGGTCAACGCCAACGCCACGGCCGAGGAATTGGGCATCACCGAACTGGTCAGCCAGAGTACCACCTGGTTCTATGGCTCGTCGGCCAACCGCAAGCATAACATCGCCCGCGCGGCCGCCCGCTTCTATGGAATTGTCATCGCGCCGGGTGAGGAGTTTTCCTTCAACCACTTCCTGGGGGATGTGACCGAGGAAGAGGGTTTTGAGACGGGGTTGATTATCGTCGGCGGCCGGACGGTGGAAGGGGTCGGCGGTGGGGTCTGCCAGGTCAGCACCACTGTCTTCCAGGCCGCTTTCTGGGCCGGCTTCCCTATCGTCGAGCGTTGGGCGCACGGCTACCGCGTGCCTTACTATGACGACGGCGAAGGGGCGGGTATGGATGCCACCGTCTTTTCGCCAGTGGTGGATTTCCGCTTCATCAACAACACGCCCCATTACCTGCTCATCGAGAATTACTACGATGAGAACTACGAATCATTGACCTTTAAGTTCTACAGCACCAGTCTCGGCCGGCAGGTAGTCAAAGAAGGGCCGTTCACCGAAAACGTCGTGCCGCCCAACCCGGACGTGTGGGAGTATAACGAAGAACTGGTCGAGGGTGAAGTGAAACAGGTGGACTGGGCGGTGGAAGGGTCAGACGTGACGGTGCGCCGCATCGTCTACAACAGCCAGGGCGAATTGCTCTTAGACGATACCTTTGTCAGCAACTACATCCCCTGGCAGAACGTCTACCAATACGGGCCGGGCGTCACCCCACCGTAACCATTATCACCCGGCCGCCCGTCAACCAATTCCTCAAGGTCACTTCATATTTCACTTCCTCGACCCAGGCCATTCCACTGACTTATCTGGAAAGCCCAACGCCAGCGGCCGTAGCTGTGTAAGCGTATCCGGGCGGCATTTCTTGACATCTCTCCTGAGATTCGATAGAGTATAAAGCGTGAGCGGGCAGGGAGACGGCCGCTTGCCTTGCCACCTCCCTGCCCCCCGTTCCTTCCGTTGGTGGCTGTTTCTAGTCGAGTCTCACAATGGATAATGAACAATGAACAATGAACAATGGCCTCGATCCATTGTTCATTGTTCATTGTTCATTGTTCATTGTTCATTTATTAGGAGGAATACCCCTTGAAGATCGAAGGTTCCTATACATTTCAAGCCCCCCGTGACGTGGTCTGGCAGGCCCTCCAGGACCCCGACGTGCTGGTGAAGGTTATGCCGGGTTGCGAACGCCTGGAAGCCATTGGCGAGCATGAGTACCAGGGAGCCATGAAAATTCGCGTTGGCCCCATGCAGGGGGCGTTTGATGGCAAAATCGCCCTGGCCGACCTTACCCCGCCGGAAACGTACCGCATGAAGGTCAACGGCAATGGCCCCCTGGGCTTTGTCAATGGCGAGGGCCAGGTACGCCTGGAAAGCCAGGATGGTGTGACGGTCATGCACTACGAAGGCGAGGCCCAGGTGGGCGGCCGCGTCGCCAGTGTCGGCCAACGGCTGCTGGATAGCTCGGCCCGCGCCCTCACCCAGCAAAGCCTGGATGGGTTGAACCAACAAATCCTGGCCCGGCTGCAAGCGCAAACCGTCCACGCCCCGCCGCCAGTCATCGAAGCTCCCTCGCAAGTCGAATTTGCCGCTGGGGTGGCCCGCAATTTGTTGGACGAATGGCTACCGGCCGACAAACGGCCGCAACTCCTGACGATTGGCCTGGCCGTCTTGGCCAGTTTGTTCGTGCTGCGTATCCTGGACAATTGGCGCATCAACCGCATCGCCCGCAAGGTGGCTGACGAGTTGTGGAAGAAGGAGGTGAGAGCAAAGAAGGGTTGAAAGTCGAAGGTTAAAGGTTGAAGGTTAAAAGTTGAAGGTTGCTGATGATAGCCTCAATCCAAAATCCAAAATCCAAAATCCAAAATCGAAGGAGGCTTTTATGACCGAGCATATTTCCGTTATGGTGAACGGCCGCGTCCACGAAGCGGACGTGGAGCCTCGCTTATTGTTGGTTCACTTCCTGCGCGACGTACTGGGGCTGACCGGCACCAATATCGGCTGCGACACCAGCCAGTGCGGGGCCTGCACCATCCACCTGAACGGGCTGGCCGTCAAGTCGTGTACAACCCTGGCCGTGCAGGCCGATGGCGGGGAGGTGACAACCATCGAGGGACTGGCCCGCAACGGCCAGTTACACCCCATGCAGCAGGCCTTCTGGGACCTACATGGCCTGCAATGTGGCTATTGTACCCCGGGCATGATCATGGCCGCCGTCAAACTGGTGGAGAACAAACCCCATCCCAGCGAGGCTGACATCCGGCATGGCCTGGAAGGCAATCTCTGCCGTTGTACAGGTTATCAGAACATCGTGGCGGCCGTCCAGCACGCCGCAGCCCAGATGTAGGTCAAGTTTCTAACTTGACCAACAGGAGGTCAACATGGCATCTCGAATTTTTGGCAGCGGCATCAAACGCCGCGAAGACCCCCGCCTGATCACCGGCCAGGCCAAATACACCGATGACCTGACCTTGCCGGGGATGGCCTACATGGTAGTTGTCCGCTCCCCCCACGCCCACGCCCGCATCCAAAGCATTGATACCAGCATGGCAGCCATGATGCCCGGCGTTCTGGGCGTCTTTACCGGCCAGGCTATGCAGGCGGCCGGTTTTGGCAACATTCCCTGCGCCTGGGTCGTGCCTGGCTCCAATACCAAGACGCCCGCTTACCCACCCATCGCCATTGAAAGGGTGCGCTACGTGGGCAACGCCGTAGCCGTTGTCGTCGCCACTGACCGCTACCGGGCCCGCGACGCGGCCGAGGCAGTGAGGGTTGAGTATGAACCCTTGCCGGCCGTCGCCAACCCTTACCAGGCGGTTCAGGCCGGCGCGCCCCAACTACACGACGACGCGCCGGACAACCTCTGCTTTCACTGGCAGGTTAGCGGCGGTGACGTGGACGCCGCTTTCAGCAGCGCGGAGGTAGTGGTGAAGGACAAGATCATCAACCAACGCCTCATCCCAACCGCGATGGAGCCGCGCGCGGCTCTGGCCCAATACAACTCGGCCATGAATGAGGTGACGTTGTGGGTCACGTCGCAGAATCCGCACATCGCCCGTTTCCTACTCTCCCTGGACACGGGCATCCCCGAACACAAGATACGGGTCATTGCCCCCGAAGTGGGCGGCGGCTTTGGCAGCAAAATTCCCCACTACCCGGAAGACGCCATGGTTATTTTCGCCGCCAAGATGCTCAACCGGCCGGTCAAGTGGACAGAGACGCGCAGCGAGAATTACCTGGCGACGATTCACGGCCGTGACCACGTTCAGGAGGTGGAAATGGCGGCCATGAGCGACGGCCGCATCGTCGGCCTGCGCGGCAAGGTGTGGGCCAACCTGGGGGCCTACCTCTCCACTGCCTCCACCGGCGTCCCCACTATCCTGCACGGGCTGATGCTCTCCGGCTGCTACGACATTCCCAACATCCACGAAGACGTGTACGGAACGTTTACCAACACGACGCCAGTAGACGCTTATCGCGGGGCCGGCCGGCCGGAAGCCACCTTCATCGTCGAGCGTTTAGTAGACCTGGTGGCCCAGGCCTTGCAAATGGACCCGGCCGAGGTACGGCGCAAGAATTTCATCTCCCCCTTCGACAACGGCCACACCGTCGCCACCGGCCTCATCTACGACACCGGCAACTATCACGGCGCGTTAGACAAGGCCCTGGCCATGGCCGACTACCCGGCGATGCGCCAGCGGCAGACCGAACGGCGCGCCCAGGGCAAATTAGTCGGCATCGGCTTCTGCTCCTACGCCGAAATCTGCGGTCTCGGCCCCTCCCAGGTGGCCGGCGCGGTCGGCTTCGGCGGCGGCCTGTGGGAGAGCGCCATCGTCCGCTTCTACCCATCAGGCAAGGTCAACGTCATGGTCGGCGTCTCCCCGCACGGCCAGGGCGAGGAGACCACCTTTGCCCAAATCGTGGCCGACGAATTGGGTGTGGCGGTGGACGATGTGGAAGTGCTGCACGGCGACACCGATCAGACGCCCATGGGTTGGGGTACTTATGGCAGCCGGACGACGGCCGTTGGCAGTGGGGCGATGATGGCCGCTATCAAGAAGATCAAGGAAAAGGCCAAAATCGTCGCCGCCCATCTGTTGGAAGCGGCCGTGGAGGACATCGAGTACAGCGACGGCAAGTTCTACGTCAAAGGCTCGCCCGGCAAGGCTAAGACCATCCAGGATATTGCGTTGATGGCCAACGTGGCCTGGAATATGCCGGCCGGAGTGGAGCCGGGGTTAGAAGCGTCGGCCTTTTTCGACCCGCCCAACTTCGTCTATCCCTTCGGCACGCACATCGCCCAGGTGGAAGTAGACCGCGAAACTGGGGCGGTCAGCCTGCAACGGTATATCGCCGTAGACGATTGCGGCCGGGTCATCAACCCGATGATCGTCCAGGGGCAGATTCACGGTGGCATTGTGCAGGGGGTTGGTCAGGCTCTTTGGGAAGAAGCGGTCTACGACGAGAACGGCCAGCTTCTCACTGGCTCCATGATGGACTACGCCCTGCCTCGCGCCGACACCTTCCCCCAGTTCGAGCTGGCGATGACCGAGACGCCCACCAACGTCAACCCGTTGGGGGTGAAGGGCATTGGCGAGACGGGTACGATTGCTTCGACGGCCGCCGTCTACAACGCCGTCATGGACGCCCTGGCCCCCCTGGGGGTGAAAGAACTGAATATGCCCCTGACGGCCGAGCGCGTCTGGCGGGCTATGCAGGGATGAGTAATGAGTAATGAACAATGAACAATGAACAATGAACAATGAACAATGAGTTGTACTCATCACTTTCCACTCATCACTCATCACTTTCTTGAGGAGGTAACAGATGAATCCGCCAACTTTCGACTATTACCGGGCGGCCGACCGGGCCAACGCCCTTTATCTGCTCAACCAACATCCAGGGGCCAAGCTCATCGCCGGCGGCCATAGCCTCATTCCGGCCATGAATCTGCACCTGGCCCACCCGGAAGCGGTTGTGGACATCGGCCGCCTGGACGATATGAAAGGCATCCACGTCTTCCCCGATGGTAACGTGGCGATTTACGCCCTGACCACCCACGCCGAGATAGCCCGTTCGCGGCACGTGCCGGAAGGACTATCGGAGGCGGCCGGTATGATTGGCGACCCCCAGGTGCGTAACCGGGGCACAATTGGCGGCAACCTGGCCCACGCCGACCCTGCTTCGGATTTGCCGACGGTGGTCACCGCTCTGGATTGCACCCTGGAAATTATGGCCCTGACCTACGCCCGCATGACGCCGGCCAATGGTTTCTTCACCGGCCTCTTCCAGACGGGCCTTCAGGAAGGGGAAATTCTGGCCACGGTTGTCATTCCACCGCAACTACCGGGGACGGGTTCGGCCTACGTCAAGATGGCCAATCCGGCTTCGCGCTATTGCATGGTGGGCGTGGCGGCCGTGCTGGGGACGGACCCGGCCGGGAATTTCAGCCGGGCCAGTGTAGCCATCGGCGGCCTGACGCCCCACGCCCGGCGCGCCCCGTCGGTGGAGGCGGCGCTGATGGGCCAACCAGCGACGGCCGCGACGTGCATGGCGGCAGCGGCGGCCGTAGACAATGACCTGGGCGGCGAAATCCTGGGCGATATTCATGCCTCGGCCGATTACCGCCGGGCTATGGCTCCTGTCTACGTCAAACGCGCCCTCCTCACCGCCCTCGAGCGCTGTGGGGCGTAATCGGTAATTGGTAAATGGAGATTGGAGATTGGGTGGTGCGGCCGGTCTCCAATCTCTTCTCTTTGTTATAGCCAATGGGCGACTGGCTGACCGATTTTCTGTCATCCTGTAAGTCACGTTTCTTGTGCTAAGGAGGCTGGATCAAATGCAGGCAGGGGCGCTTGAATGGATTAAGACCATTGGGTCACTTCTGTTTTCTTGGCCCATGGTTGGACTGATCACCGTTGTTATCTTTCGTAAACCGTTACTGCAAATCCTCCAACAATTTACCAACGCCGACCTTCGCAAGGTTAAGGCAGGACCAATCGAAATTGAGCGTGATCTCAAGGAGCTTGCCACACAGGGACAACAAGCCGTGGCAAATTTGAATCGCATCAGTGAACTCATGGCCGAGTCGCGGCTTTTGGAGTTAGAAATCTTTCACCAATCGATAGGTGGGATTCTGCTTACCGATGAGCAACGGCAGAAGATGCAATCTCAAATTGAGGAACTTCGAAAGCTAACCCAGAAAGGGTAGATGCATACAATGAGGAGTGAGGCACCCCCTGACGCCGGTTCTGACTGGAGCCGCATCTGGGGATGCTCCCTCCCCAATAAGGTGTCTATGTTCCTTTAGTGGCGACTGTTTCATTCCTCTGGCTGTGGCCGGTCTCTGACCGCGCCACACCAGGCTCGGTTGGGAGACCGGCCTGAGCAGATACCTTTCTGCGCTAGTAGTCTGCTCTACAAGCCACACC
>JBFMFT010000023.1:0-22782 GCA_040751925.1 Chloroflexota bacterium | reverse complement strand
CTACGCCACGACGGCTCCGGCCGCCCGCGCCTACCTGGACCGGCAAACTTTCGACGACGTAGCCAACGCCCTGTTGACCGGCGGCATGGAAGGGCTGACCGGCGTTTTGTTCTTCCCCCTGGCCATGGGCTGGCTGCTGCCGGGAGTGGTGGTGCTGGGTTTGTATAAGCTCCGGCGCGACGACGAGAGGGTGACGGACTGGCTCTCCATCGTGTTGCTGGTCGTGGCGGTGGCCTTTTACCAGGTGACGAAACTGGCCTTTCTGCCCCGGATTCTGACCTACGTCCCTTTCTCCGCCTGGCTGGACGTACCGGCCGGGTGGAGTTTCCCCCTGCGAATGGCCGTCCCCGCGCTTTTCTTCCTGGCCGGGGTGGGGGCGGCCGAAATGGTGCGCCGCCGCCGCGCCTCCACTCTTATCTACTACTTAACTCTGTGTGGGGTAGACGCCCTCCTCACCCTGGCCGTCTACGGCGTCAACTTCCTGGGAGTCTTTTAGCCGGGATGGGGGGATAGGGGGATTTTACAGACAATTTACAAAGTCATTGCAACTTTTCGCACCTGAGCGAGTATTATGATTATGCTAAGTGAGAAACCAGGTTTTTGAGAAAAACCTGGTTTCTCTAATGGAGTGAAATGATTGCCATGACCGACGTTTACATTGTCACCCTTTCCCTCATCGGTATCCTCATCTCGCTGCCGGCCCTGCTGGTAGCTCTCAACCTGCTCCTGCCCACGTTGACCGGCCACGCCTATACCCGCCTGGCCCGCACGCCCGGCCGTTGCTTCGTCCTGGGGCTGCCGGTGGCCCTGGGCTTCATCGTCTGGATGGCTATTACGACCCAGGCCCGCTTCGGCCTGCTGCGGAGCAGCGCGTTCCTGGTGGCGGTGTTGGGGATGGGGTTGGGTACGCTGGGCGCGGCCGGACTAGCTCGCCTCTTGGGTGAGCGTATCGGCCGCCAGGCCGCCACGCCCTCGTCCATCAGCAGCCTGGTGCGGGGCGCGCTGGTCTACGAACTGGCCTGCTTGGTACCCGGCGTGGGCTGGTTACTGTTCGCCCCTTTAGCTGGTATCACTGTCCTGGGCGCGGCCGTCTTCGCTGTGTTGGGCTGGCTGCCCCGCCCCGAGCCGGTGCCCGTCACCAGCCCCAATCAGGTCATTGCTAACAACTAGCGACCTGACCCTCCCGCTGCATCCATTTTGTGGGTTTAATAGCGGGATGTGCGCCGGCACCGCGAGGTAGAGGTTGCGTTTTTAACATTCAGCTTCCCGATGCACCGGGAGGTGACGGTGACTAAGGGGGCTGTCACGGAGGACACCATGCCTCTTTCACGCCGCGATTTTCTCAAGCTAGGTGGGCTAACGGCCGCCACCCTGTCGGCTACGTCGTGCAGCGTCCTGGGTCGTCGGCTGGCGGTCGATGAATTACCTTCATCGTTGAGCGCGCCGATGGCTGTGCCGGTGGCCGCCGTCAACGAGCCTGGCGCCGACTCTGTGGCCCAGACCCCAGCCGACGCAACGCTGCGCCTGCTGAACCGGGCCGGCTATGGGCCGCGCCCTGGCGACCTGGAACGAGCGCGCCAGATGGGGCTGGAAGCCTACCTGGACGAGCAACTCAACCCGGAGGGTATCGAGGACACGGCGGCCGAATTGCTGATCCGCAACCTGAACGCCTACCACCAGGACGTCGGCCACCTGGTGACGCAGGAGCCGGTGGACGTGGCTCTGGAATTGGGCGCGGCCACCCTGTATCGCGCCGTGTACTCCCACCGCCAGCTTTACGAGGCGATGGTCGAGTTTTGGTCAGACCACTTCAACATCTACCTGCGTAAGGCGCCCTTTATGGTCTTTCTCAAGGTCCTAGACGACCGCGAGGCGATCCGGCCGCACGCCCTGGGCAAATTCCGCGATTTGCTCAACGCTTCGGCCCACAGCCCGGCCATGCTGGTCTACCTGGACAACGTGCGTAACGTCAAGGGCGAACCCAACGAGAATTACGCCCGTGAGTTGATGGAGCTGCACACGTTGGGCGTGCAGGGTGGCTACACCCAACAAGACGTGCAGGAGGTGGCCCGCGCCCTGACCGGCTGGGGGGTCGGTCGGCGCGGCCGCGACGAAGGCCAGTTTCGCTTTGACCCAGACCACCACGACACCGGGGCCAAGCAGGTATTAGGCCACAACCTGGCGGCCGGCCGGGGTGAGGAAGACGTGCTGGACGTGCTGGAAATTCTAGTCACCCATCCCGGCACGGCCCGCTTCATTGCTACCAAATTGGTGCGCCGCTTCGTGGCCGACGAGCCGCCGGCCGCCCTGGTCGAACGAGTGGCCCAGGTCTACACCGAGACAGACGGCGACGTGAAGGCTATGCTGCGGGTCATTTTTCTCAGTGAGGAATTTGCCAGCGCGCCGCCCAAGCTCAAGCGGCCGTACTCCTACGTCGTCTCCGCCCTGCGCGCCCTGAACGCCGAAGTGGGCCAGTTGCGCCCCTTCGTCCACTGGTTGGAAGCGTTGGGCCAACTGCCTTTCCACTGGCCGCCGCCCAACGGCTATCCCGACGTGTCGGCCGCCTGGGCCAACAACCTGCTGCCCCGCTGGAACTTCGCCCTGGCCCTATTGACTGGCGAACTGCGGGGGGCGGCCGTGCCTTTCGACGAACTACTGGCCGCCGGCCGCGTCAACACCCCGGCCGACGCCCTCGACCTGCTGGCCGGCCTGACCCTGGGCCGCTCGCTGGACGAGGAGGCCCAGGCTCTCTTTAGTGGCTACGTGGGCGACGGCCGTCTGGCCGACCCCCGCACCCAACGACGGCTGCGCGAAGCGGCGGCCCTGCTGCTGGCCAGCCCGGCCTTCCAATGGACGTGACGATTTTGGATTTTAGATTTTGGATTTTGGATTGGGTTTCATCCCGTTAAGCCCATAAATCCTGTCCAAGATTACTTGCCGACAAACATTAGACATTATCGGAAATAGACAGGATTCACAGGATTTACACGAGTAGATTTCATCTTGTCAATCCTGTCAATCTTGTCCAAACACTTATTTCCGATAAATTCTATTACCATCCGCCATCAGGCAAAGGAGATTATCAAATGCCAACTCTCTTAGCGACTACGAATCCAAAATCCAAAATCCAAAATCCAAAATTGGCTTCCTGTGGTCACTGCGTTGAGTATGAGCGGATGAGCCGGCGGGCGTTTCTAGCCAATAGCTTGCAGGCGGCCGGGGGATTGCTCTTTGGTCATTCCTTGATCGCCCTGCCCAGTTGGATGCCCCGCCTGCGTTTGGCCGACCCCCACCTGGGGCCGCGCGGCGATACCCTGATCTGCCTGTTTTTGCGCGGTGGGGCCGATGGGCTGAATATCGTTGTGCCGCACGGCGACGACGGCTATTACGCTCGCCGGCCGACGATTGGTATTGCCCGGCCGGACGACCCCAGCGCCGAGTTCAAGGCGATTGACCTGGACGGCTTCTTCGGCCTGCACCCGGCTCTTACTCCCCTTCAGGAGATTTACCAGAACGGCCACCTGGCCTTTGTCCAGGCCACTGGCTCACCGGACGAGAGTCGCTCCCACTTCGAGGCTATGGATTTGATGGAGCGGGGAGCGGCTACCAGCGATTACACCGGCTGGCTGGCCCGCCACCTGGCCTCCCTGGACACCGGCAATGAGTCGGCCCTACGGGCTATCGGGGTGGGCGATATGCTGCCGGCTTCGCTAACCGGCGCGGTTTCGGCCACCGCTCTACGTTCCGTAGCTGAGTATCACCTGCTCGGCCGCGACGAGCAGGTGGGAGAGATGCAGTCCCTCCTCTACACCCTCTACAACCAGGATGACGATTTGCTGAAAGCGGCGGCCAACCAGACCTTTGCCGCCATCGAGGTCTTGAGCCGGATAGACACGACCACTTACCAGCCGCGCGGCCGGGCCTACCCGGAGCGTGACCTCGGCCGCTCCCTGCTCACGGTGGCCCAACTGATTCACGCCGAGGTGGGGGTGGAGGTGGCTTGCCTGGACCTGGGTGGGTGGGATACCCACGTGGCCCAGGGCGGCGGCGAGGGGCAGATGGCCCGCCTGCTGGACGAATTGGCCCAGGGTTTGGCTGCCTTCTACGAGGATTTGCAGGATAAGATCGGTGAGGTGACGGTGGTGGTGATGTCGGAGTTCGGCCGGCGGCTACAGGAGAACGGCGGCCTGGGGACGGATCACGGGCACGGCAATATGATGATGGTGTTGGGCGGGGGGATTAGCGGCCGGCAGGTGTACACGCGCTGGCCGGGCCTGCAACCGGAGCAGTTGGTCGGCCCCGGCGACCTGGCGATTACGACGGATTACCGCGATGTGCTGGGGGAGATTATTCGCAAGCGGCTGAATAATCCGGGCCTGGACGAGGTGTTTCCGGGCTATACGGTACAGGAGATGGGTCTGGCGATGGTTCGTTGACGGGCACTATAATTTGGGGATTGACATAAAAGGGACTTTCGTATATCTTATACATGGATAATAAACCAGTTCGTCTGGTTTACTCGCCCCCAACGATAAGGTAGCCACTTGAGGCTGTCTTCCCTTTGATGGGATAGTTGGGGGTGTTTTATTATCCCCCTTAGCCTCAACTCACTTCCCACAGGTCTACAATTTTGCCAACGAACGTCTGGTAGTATTCGGGTTGAATCCCCATTGCATAATGCCTGATTGCGCCAGCCAGCATGTCGGCTAACTGAAGCCCATCTTCGCGACTTGAATCACTCCCGACTATTTTCTTAAAGGGGCGCACCCTTTCCAACTTGCGGCACTCATTGGACAATCGAAGCCGAAGTGTACGGATTAGAGGCGATGTAGCGCTATCTATGATGAGTACATCATTGGCAATGTCACTGGGCGGGGCACGGAAGACTAATCGGCAGATGAACTCCACAGTTAATTCCTGTCCATTCATCCTGGCAAAACCTGCTCCAAGACGAGCCTTATCAATCACAACAGCCCGTACTTGAAATGGGATTGTTTGGATGGTTTTGAAGAACAGCGCTTTCTGGTGTGGACGGGCGCTGTGGAACTTAAACTCAAAGGATGTTCCCATATAGAGGGCTTTCCGCATCGTTGCCAATTCGGGGATAGCAGCACGTTGGGCCATTTGCACCATTGCCAACACAAAGTGGCTGGAAGACGCTTCACTGCCGCTCAGTCCAGGGTCGCCTGAGTCATCAAGATAATGGTAGAGGGTCAATAAGCGTCCTCTCTGGTCTCATGCTGCACCAATCGGTGTTTGCAGTTGTTGGCTACGTTCAACAGTATGGTCTTCGTCACACAAAATACGTGACCTTGTGCTTCCCCGGCTATTCGGTGCAGGGGGGGGCCGTGCCCAGAATGCAGGTCAACTATTAACGAGGCGACAACTGTTCACCCCGGTCGTGAACGAAGATATCGTCTACACCATTGGTATCGTCGCTGACCAGGTTGTTAGCCGAGGATAGGAAAGCCACAAAGCGGCCGTCGGCCGAGATGGAAGGCCAATAAGAATCGTCATTCCCCTCTGTCCCATCCGAGGCGATCGAGACGCGAGTCGTCTGAGCCGTATCCCGATCATGGACAAAGATATCTGGTACAGCACTAGTGTCATTGCTGACCAGGTTGTTAGCAAAGGAGTAAAAGGCCACAAAGCGGCCGTCGGCCGAAATGGAAGGCCCATAGGAATAGGAATTCCCCTGCGTCCCATCCGAGGCTATGGAGACGCGGGTTGTTTGCCCTGTGTCTTGGTCGTGAACGAAGACATCCCAGGCATTGTTGGTGTCATTGCTGACCAGGTTGTTAGCAAAGGAGTCAAAGGCCACAAAGCGGCCGTCGGCCGAGATGGAAGGCGCGTAGGAGAAGTAATTGCCCTCTGTCCCATCCGAGGCTATGGAGACGCGGGTCGTACCGGAGGTCCCGGCACGCGGGACGAAAGGCAAATAGGCGAGGTGATCGCCCTCCTGCCCGACCACTACCGCAACAACTATAACTACGCAGGCAAAAGCGATCAGAGGAGAAGTTAAGCGGGCTAATGGCAATCTTTTCATCTATCCCTCCCAAACTGGCCAGTCTGGCGTCAGCCCTTCCAGAACGGCGAAGTATCTCGTGCTTTACAAGCTCAAAGCATCTCGCAAACATCCATCAACCGATTTCAGAGCAGCCTTCGATAATCTCCCCAGACGACGGACTATGAGTGTCTTGGGTATTGTCAGCAGGGCTTCACTGCGGACGACCGAAGGCACGCGAACACCAGAGGTTGCAATTTCGGCTCCTTCTAACAGGAATTGCGTGGGTTCCTGTTGCCTTCTAACCTTTAATGTACAAGGAGCAACCATCACGTCATCCAGGCGGTAATTATTGGTGTCTTTGGAGACAATCACGGCCGGCCGCAACTTGAACTGCGTCAGGCCAGTAGATGGCATGGGCACCCGGCACAGAACGACGTCGCCCCGCTTATAGGTTGGCGAAGACCCGGTCGTAGACGTCATTTTCCTCCCCCACCCATTCTTGGTAGGCGGCCGATTGCGACTCCATCCAGAGCCAGTCGGTAGCCGTTTCCCGCTCACTTAAGAAATGTAAGAAGTCAAAAATCAAGGCCAGCTTGGGTTCAGGCAGGGTATCAACCAGTCGAGTGATTTCCTGTTTCATTTCTAGTTGTGTCATCAAACACCTCTAACACCACAATCGGACAGTGTCCTAAGTGATTTGTCTTAGCTGCCCTCCTTACAGCTATAATAATAGCACAAATCTGGTCTCATACTTCACCTATCGGCGTTTGCAGTGGTTGGCTGCACTCAACCGCGAAGCGGATGAAGGCCACCGTCTCGCCAAAGCGGTCGAACGGCGTGTCGTGCCACCAGGCGTGGGCGGCCGCTTCGATGAGTCCACCCCACCGCTCACCCAACACCTGTTGCGCCCAACGGGTGGCGGCCGGTTTAGACACTACTTCGCCGTATTCCAGGGTGTACAAGGCCCGGCACATGGTCAGGATGGCGTAGGCCTGATAGCCCCGGCTGTGCAAGCGGCCGGGCGTGTCGGCCATTGGCGACCACCACCCGCGCAATATCCCTTGTACCGCTGCCCGCAACTCGTCCGGTTGGATAGGGTCTATCAAGGTTTTTGGAGGTGGCCCGGCCACCGTTACCCCTTGCTTGCGGATGACGTGGCGTTGAATGACCCAATCGCTGGCGTGGGGAGCCAGGTAGAAGCGGCCTTCGTTGAGGGTGGGATAGGCTGGCCCGGCCGGGTCGTAACGGCGAAGGGCTGTTTGTGGAATGTAGGAGCCTTCTAGTTTCGCTGCCCACTTCGAGCCGCCGGCCGCCAGCCGCGTGTGCATCGCTTCCAGAGCGGCAATCACTTCGCCGGGCAGGGCAGTTGTTGTAACCACCAGAAAATCCACGTCGCTGGATAGGGGGTTGAAATCGCCACTGGAGAGCGAGCCGTAGAGGTAGAGACCAACGAAGTAGTCGCCCAGGATGGTCTGCACGGCCGCCAGCAATTCGCGCAGGACGGCGTTGACGTCAGGGTAGGGTGTCGGTTGAGTCACGTGATCCGCGCCCATCCGCGTTATCCGCGTTGTAACTGCTCAGGCTGCCTGTAGAAACCAGGTTTTTTGCCGGTAATCACGATGGTTGTCCAGAGAAAAACCTGGTTTCTGGCTGAGTAGTTACTCCGCGTTCTATCTGTGGTTGACCCTGGCGCACGTGGCGGGATAGGAGAGTAGCCAGGACAGTCCCACTCACCAGGGCGGCCGCCAGGTCGCCGACCAGCGTCACGGTCAGCATCGTCACTCGTGCCACTGCCCCTGGTGCGCCCACCCGCCAACCCAGGGCATCCATCACCAGGTCAACCGCCAGGAAAGCCAAGCCCCCGGCCAGACCCACGAATAGGAACAACCGACCGGCCAGCCGGCCGCTCCGGTTCGCCAACCCCAGGGCCAGCCCACCCAGCCCGGCAATCAGAAAGGCGGCCGGGGTGAACAGCAGGGTATAGACCACGTGAATAGGCCAATCTGGCCCGCGCCCTTCTTCCACCAGGGCCACTTCGAGCAACGTCAGACCAAAGCCAACCAGGATAACGGCCGGGGCGTAGCTCAATACCCCCGCCCAGGCCATCCGGCGCGTGGCGGCTGAACCGGTGAGCCGGGCCATTTGCCGCCCCCACAACGCACTGGCCGCCACCAGGATGAGCAGCACGGGCACGGCCGCCAATACCTGGCGGGTCGTCGCCGGTGTATGGCGCGGCAGGCTGCCCTCTAAGCCAGCCCCTGCGAAGAAGCCGATCACCAATCCCACCACCAGGAAAAGGGCCGTATAGAGGCCGCCGCGCCAGACGATACCCCGGCCGGCCTTTTGGGCGGACAAGTCACTAGAACTGCTGGCAGATTCGCTCATCTCATCCCTCCTGTTTTAGCCTCAAACCCCGTAGGTCTCGGAGACCTACGGGGTTTGGCAGCCTATCAATAGATTGACGCGGATTATACTGTCTGCGAAAATGTAGGCTATTCTGGGAAACCTGACAGGTCTCCGCGACCTGTCAGGTTTTTGTAATCTTTTTCTGAATAATAAGGATTCATGGCAAAATTGCTTCTCTGTCACCCCCTCTTTCTCAGCCAAAACCCGGCCGAACAGGAGCTCAAAAGCCCCTACTTCCCGCTGGGCCTGCTCTACCTGGCCGCCTACGTGCGCGAGCGGCAGCACCAGGTAGCCATCTTTGATGGTACCTTCGCCGAAGGGGAAGCGGCCTTCGTCGAAGCCCTGGCCCGCGAGCAACCGGACGTGGTCGGGATTTCGGCCGTCCTGCCCAACCGCCAGATGGCCCTCCAACTGGCCCAGATCGCCCACGACCAGGGGATCTTCGTCCTGCTAGGTGGCCCTGACCCCACCCGCGACCCCCGGCTCTATCTAAACTACCCCCAGGTGGACGTGGTCGCCCACCACGAAGGGGAGGAGACCTTAGTCGCCCTGCTCAACCTGGTAGAACAGGGCCAATGGACGCCGGCCGCCCTGTACGCCGAACAGGGTGTAGCCTTCCGCGACGGCGACGGGCAGATTGTGGTCAACCGGCCGCGCCCCTACCTGGAAAACCTGGACGAACTGCCCCCGCCGGCCCGCGACCTGATTGACATGGACAAATACCTGGACACCTGGCGCGAGAACAAGGGCTACGCTTCGTTGACCATCGCCACCTCGCGGGGCTGCCCGTTTGGGTGCGAATGGTGCCAGGATTCGGTGAATGGGTCCGGTTTCCGCCAGCGTTCGCCGGAAAGTGTGGCGGCGGAGATGAAGGCCCTCAAGGAAACCTACCAGATTGATCGCCTGCGCCTGGTGGACGACGTGGATGGTCTCAGCCGGGAATGGTTGGAGGAATGGGCGGTGGCGGCCGAGACCCAGGAGGCGGCCATCCCGTTCGAGGCCCTCTTTGACCTGGAGCGGCGCGACATCCCCCTGCTCGACATCCGCGACCCCCTGTGCAAGAAGCGCAACGTCTATTTCCCCACTGTAAACGAACATCGGCACGCGCCGCCACAAGAGGTGGCAAGTGGCAAGTGGCAAGTAGCAAGTGGCAAGTAGCGAGTGGCAAGTGGCGAGTGGCGAGTGGCAAGTAGCGAGTGGCGAGTGGCAAGTGGCAAGTAGCGAGTGGCAGGTGGCAAGTGGCAAGTGGCAAGTGGCAAGTGGCAAGTGGCAAGTGGCAAGTGGCAAGTGGCAAGTCTGAAGTGCTACCTGCTACCTGCCAGCTACTACCTGCGATCCATGAATAGGCCGAATTTTTTTCGCCCCGGCTCCCCTTTTCTCAACCACCCCCTATTGACGGCCGAACGGACGGCGGCCGAGATAGATTTTGTGCTGGCCCAATTGCAGCTTCCGGCCGGGGCGCGAATCCTGGACGTGGGCTGCGGCTTCGGCCGCCACACCATTGAACTGGCCCGCCGGGGCTACCAGGCGGTGGGGATTGATCCCTCGGCGGCGATGGTTGCCGCAGCCCAGGCGCGGGCGGCCGAGGCTGGGGTGATAGCCACTTTTCAGCAGGTCGGTGGCCACGATTTTGTGACTGACGCCCACTTTGATGGAGCCTTATGCCTGTTCACCACCCTGGGGCAAATATCCGAGACGGGTGACAACAGCCGCCTGGTGGAGCAGGTCTACGCCGCCCTGCGGCCGGGCGGCCGCTTTATCGTCGAAGTCCCCCAACGGCAATGGCTGGCTCACCATCTGCGCCCGGCCGACCGTTTCGACGGCCCCGTGCGCCACACCCTGGTCACCCGCCACTTTGAGGCGGCCGACAACACCGTGACCGAGATTTTCGACGTGGTCTCCCCCCAGGATAGGCAACGTTTTATCCTGCGCTACCGTCTGTATGACCGCGATGAGTTGGTAGCGTTGTTAGAAGCGGCCGGTTTCACGGCGTTGGCTGTGTATGGTCGTTACGCGGCCGACCCCCTGACGGCCGACAGCCCAATCATGGTGGTCGTGGCTGTCAAATGAAAACGGCCGTCATCATCCCTGCTCTTAACGAGGCCGGCAATATCGCCGACCTGGTGGGCGAGACCCGCTCCCAGCCAGTGGCCCAGGTCATCGTCGTGGACAATGGTTCTACCGATGGCACGGGCGATCTGGCCCTGGCCGCCGGGGCTAGAGTGGTCACAGAACCCCGGCGCGGCTATGGCTACGCCTGCGCGGCCGGGGCCGCCGCCGCTCTCGCGGAAGGCATGGATGTCCTGGTCTTCCTGGACGGCGATTTCAGTATGCGGCCGGCCGAGATACCCACCCTGTTAGCCCCCATTCTGGACGGCCGGGCCGACCTGGTATTGGGTTCACGCGCCCTGGGCCACGTCGCCCCCGCCGCCATGCCCGTCCACCAACGCCTGGGCAACTGGCTGGCCGCCGGCCTCCTGCGCTGGCTGTACCGCCTGCCCTTGACCGACCTCAGCCCCTACCGGGCCATTCGGGCCGGACTGCTGGGCGACCTGGCGATGGAGGAAATGACCTACGGCTGGCCGACGGAGATGATGGTCAAGGCTGCCCGCCGGGGCGCGCGCATCGTCGAAGTACCCGCCTCCTTTCATCCTCGGCGGGCCGGCCAATCGAAAGTGAGCGGCACGCTGCGCGGGGCCTTCCTGGCCGCCTACCGCATCCTCTCCGTCACCCTCCGCCACGCCTGGCGTTGGCGTATCCAGGGCAAGGTGTTACACTCTTGGGCTATGGTTAAGTTTGTCACCATCTACCGGCGGGTCGAGGAGGAAATGGCCCTGGAGGAGTTCTTCAACAGCCAGCATTTGCCCCTGGCTGAACAACTGCCTGATCTGCGGCGGCGCGAGGTCGGCCGGGTGATAGGCAAGCCCGGCGGCGAGTCGCGTTTCCACCTCTCCCTGGAACTATACTTTGATTCCCAGGCAGACATGGAGAGGGCGTTGGTCAGTCCGGCCGGGCTGCAACTGGCCCAAATTCTCAAGCCCTGGGCCGAGGCCAAACTCATCACCTGGTTTTTCGCCGAGGTCTTTGAGGAAGAGATGAAACGTGAAGCGTGAAACGTGAAAGGAATCACGTTTCAAGTTTCACGCAGTGCAGAGTGATTCATGGCAGAGGTAAGACCCTTGTATGGCCGTCCAGCGGCTGACTTTCACTTCGAGGCCATCTTATATGAAAAGAAAGACCTGGTGGCGCGGATTACCCTCAACCGGCCGCAGGTCTACAACGCCGTCAACCTCCAGATGCTCCTGGAAATGCGCCAGGCGTTGGAAGACGCCGCCTGGGATGATCAGATAGCCGTACTGGTGCTGACCGGGGCCGGCCAGCAGGCTTTCTGCACGGGGGCCGATCTCAAGGAGCAGCAGCAATTTACCAGACGGCCGCGCAAATACTGGCATTGGTTCAACGTCTTCAAGGAAGTCCACGAGCGCATCCGCGATTTGGGCAAGCCCAGCATTGCCCGCCTGAACGGTATTGTCGTCGGCGGGGGCAACGAGTTCAATATGAGTTGCGATCTGGCTGTAGCCGCCGACGATATTTACATCCGCCAGGTGGGAACTAGCCACGGCAGTGTGGCCCTGGCCGGCGCCACCCAATTCTTGCCCCTCATCGTCGGCGACCGCCGCGCCCGCGAGATTCTGCTGCTCAATGAGGAAATACCGGCGGCCAAAGCCCTGGAATGGGGATTGGTCAACCAGGTTGTGCCGCGTCCCGAACTGGATGCGGCCTTAGATGCTTTGGTCGGCAAACTCATCAACAAACTGCCAGAGAAGACCCGCTATACCCGCCAACAACTCAACTTCTGGCGCGACCTAAGCTGGCACTTGACCGTCGGACACGGCCGCGACTGGCTGGCTATCCATGCCACCAGCCCCGAAACGTTGGAAGGGATTCGCGCCTTTCAGGAGAAGCGGCCGCCCGATTACGCCGCCATCCGCCAGGCCTGGGCCGATGACCATTCCCCCGAGTGGCTGGATGGCCCACCCACACAGGTCTGCCCAGCCTGCCACACGGCCGACCTGCCAGCCCATCACCGCTTCTGCGGCCATTGTGGGGCGGAATTGGGCGGGGATTAGGGGATTGGGGGATCATTCACGTTTCACTCTTCACGTTTCACGGGGCCTTGTGCTATGGGGGACTTCTCCAACGCCTCCATCATCTTCTCGGATAGCCGTTGGCGGGACGGCCGTCGCTGGCCCAACCCCTTGAGCGTCTCCAATAGATAGTCCGTCATCGTGCGACTCAACCGTTCCACCGTCTCATTAGTCAGCCGCTCCCCCTTCTCAAACCACACAATCGCCGCGTAACCCATCACTACCGTCGTCGAGGCGGCAACGGCCGACGACAACAGCCAACCCGGCGGCCCACCCAGCTTGCTCAACTCCTGGAACAAGGTACGGGCCAGCAACCCCAGCCCAAACGTGCCAGCCAGCTCTTTGGCCCGCGCCGGCGTAAGGCGATACTCGTAGATGCGGGCAATGCCCAGAACGAGCGTCGTTTGCAGGGTGATTAGAGGGATGAAATCAATCAGGGGTAATGGAGTCAGGGCAATGAGAGCGGCCGTCGAAGCCGCGCCCGTAATCACTCGCCAGGCCAGCCGCCAACGATAAGCCGGTAACGCCTGGCCCAAAGCGGTCAACAAGGCTGGTTCGGCCTTGACAATCGCCATTACTATCGTCTCCAGGTTCTTGCCATCTTCGGCTACCAGGGGAATAACCTGCTCGGCCGCCAGCCCCAGGTTTACCGCCGCCTGTTCTAATACGTGCTGTTCGTTGGCCCGGCCGGCCAAATCCATCTTGTTCAAGGCCACGACGTAAGGCTTGTGGAAGGTCTGCAATTCGTGGAAAAGCTCCTGCTCCGTCCGCTTGATTCCCTGGACGGCGTCGAAGAGAATGATGAGAAAATCGGCCGAAGCCGCCGCTTGCAGAGCCAGTTTGCGCTCGCCCACTCCCACCTCCCCTACCGCATCCGCCCCCGGTGTGTCTACGATGGTGAAGAGACCAGTGGCGGCCGATTGGTTAGCCCGCGTGGTGCCAGGTACCGGGCTGACTTTGGCCCGGTCATCTTTGGCAGCAATCAACTGGTTATAGAGCGTGGACTTACCCACGTTGGCCGGGCCGACAATAACCACTTTATGCTTCTCGCCCAGGGCCATTTCCAGGTGCGTGCGCGATTGGGCAGCCAGTTGGCGCAGCTTGCCCACGTCGCCGGGCAGGGCCGGCGCAAAACTCAATACCTGCTGCCGCATGGCCGGCGATAGGGCTTCCCAGGTCGCCCGCAGTACCTGGCGCGAACCTTCCGGGAACTCCTTTAGCCATTCGTCGAGGTTGGCTGGCTTATTCTCTTTCTCCTCTTGATCGTCAGACATTTTGTTTACTCCAGATCGAGCGTCATTTGCTCCAGGTCAACCAGCGTAGCCTTGTGTCCGGCCGCTGCGCTGCGGGCGGCCGGTGTAAATCCCTTGCGAGCAAAAAAGGCATAGTGAATGGTCCACCCTATTCCCTCGTCGGCAAGGGCGCGTAGTAGCTTGGGGGTCTTTTCCTCAATCAATTCGGCAATGACCCCTTGACCAACCAATTGATCCCCCCATTTGCACTCGCCCAACCACAGTTGCCGCTCGCGCCAGTTAATGGCAACTACGTCTATCTGGACTTCGGCCGACCAATGCGAGCCGACGTTTTCCGGCAGGAAGGGGAATTGCCCGCGCCGGGCCTGGCGAACGACCCATTCACGGCATAGCTCCTCAAAGGTTAAGGCCACGAAAGCGCGGAAGTGATCGTCCATCATCTGCCAAAGGCGTCGAGCTAACCCTCGCTCGATGAGACCCAGGTTGGGATCAACGAAACGGTAGTAGAAGCGGAGGAAGGGATCGCTGAGAAAATAGCGGCTTTGTTTGCTGGTTTTAAGTTGGGGGAGGGGAACGGTAGCCGGTAGGCGACGTTCAACCAGACCCAACTCGATTAGACGAGGCAGATAATGACTGAGTGAGGTAGAGGGAATACCACTGTGATGGGCGATCTCGTCCCGGCCGTGCCGCCCATCGGCCAGGGCTTTGAGAATCGCCTCGAAATTGGTTGTCTCCCGTTGGGTCAGGTCGCTGATCAACACCAACGGCTCGTTGCGAAACCAGCCTGTGCGTTGCAAGAAAAGGCGTTCGACGTTCGTAGAGATCGTTTCCCGATCATTCCACCGTTCCAGGTAGGCCGGTATACCCCCCAGGATGGCGTAAACGGCTAGCCGTTTGCTGGCACTATAATGAGGTAGAAACTGGCGGATGTTGGCGAAAGTAAGAGGCGACACCGGGAATTGGGCCGTCAAACGGCCGTAAAGGGGAGCCTGGTAATGGGTAAGGCCGGTCAACATGCCAATGTGTGAACCGGACAGGAAGAGGCAGATTTGAGTTTCCTTAAAGAGGTGATCCCAGGCCGCTTGCAAATAGGAACCCAGGGCCCGGTCTTGTTCCAGAGCATAGGGAAGCTCATCCAGGATGACCACGACTCGCCGAGAGCCGGCCGCTTGAGCCAACGTTCGTAAAACCCCTTCCCAGTTAGACGGCCGGAAGTCTAACCCGCTATAATCCAGGTCATGCTGCCAGGCATAGATGGCTTGGGCCAAATCGGCCATCAGAGCTTCCCGGCTATCCCGTTTGGCTACCCAATAGAGGGTTGGCAACCCAGTTTGACCAGCCCAGGTGGTAAGTAACGTTGTTTTGCCTACGCGCCGCCGACCAAAGACCATGACGAACTGCGCGCCTGGCTGCCTGACGATTTGATTCAGGGTCTCTATCTCGGTCGTTCGGTCATAGAACTCACTCATACCCAGTCCAATTCTCGTAGATATTTATATTCAGACTATTATAGTCTGTATCATCATATTTTGCAATAGCCAGAGAGTGAGTAAACGCGGTAGCAAAAGGGGGTGTGGATCTTGGTTGACGACCTGCAATCCCTGCTCGACACAGAAGGGCAAGCGGTGGTGGATTGCCACTTTTGCCACGAGCGGTATGTTTTCGGCAGGGGTAGAGCTGGAAGATATGCTGAATGACAAACAATAGGCCATCCTTCCCCTTACGGCCGGATATACCGCAACGCCGTTTGTGGCTCACCCAGGTACTCGATCTCCTTCTCGGTCACTAATACGTCCTCTTCCAAACTCATTATGCCCCGGCCGGGGATCGTCACGTGTAATTCCAGGGTAAAGATATTGCCCACTTCCACCGGCAGCTCGCAGATGCCAGCATATTTCTCCCAGCGTGGGCCAAGAACGGTAGCCCCATCGTGGACTGACCGGCCGAGCAGGTGGCCCAGGGCGTGCATATATTCGGGGTAACCATGATCCACGATGGTTTGGCGGGCCGGCGCATCTACTTGCCAGCCAGGGACACCCGGCCGCAAAGCGGATTCACCCGCCTTGATCGCCCTATACACCGCCTCAAAGGCTCGTTGGACTTCTGGTGGGGCAGCCGTTTCGCCGTCGTCCAGGACGTACCACATCCGTTGTAGGTCAGAGCAATAGCCGTCTTGCTTCACACCCAGGTCCAGGTGGAGGGTATGACCCTTCTCTAGCACAACGTCGCCGGGGGCGGTATGGCCGACGGCCGAATGGGGGCCGCAAGTCACGATGGGGTCATATTGCTTTTCCCAGCCATAGTCCAAGCCGTTGGTTTCGATGCGGCGGTGAACGAAGTCGGCAATCTGGCGTTGGCTCATCCCCGGCCGGACAAACTGCTCTACCTCGTCAAAGAGGCCGGCCGTCGTCGCCACCGCCCGCCGTACCCGCTCCACTTCCGTAGCTGTCTTGCGACCGCGCAGGGCAGCAATAATCCGTTCGGCCGAGGTGAGGCGGCCGGCGTAGGGTGTGCCTTCCAGGTAGCCGAGGAGGTTGCGGTAGAGGCCAACAGTCAGCCCATCAGCGGCTACGTCACTTTGCGAGTAGTTGACCGCGATCTGGCGCGGCCGGTATTCGTCCAGGGTAGCCCGCAGTTCGGCGGCGATGCCCTGGTGATAGCCGACTACGTTGTGGTACAGTCCCAGGTTCCGCACATTTTCCCCATCGTAATAGCCGATGATAGCAGTGTGGCGGCCGGTGCGACTGACAAGAAGAGCAGAGGGCCAGGTTAGATTTAGTCCCAGAATGAGGTCTAGGACAGGATCGCGGTGGAGCGAGGTCTCCCGTACAAAGGTCAGCCAGAGGTCAACGTCCAATTCGGCCAGGATTTGCGTCGCCTGGTCGAGTTTTTCTTGCAGAAGTTGTTGATCGGTCATACTCAAGCCTCTTTTACAATAGCCTCGTAGATGGCCTGCAATTCTTCGTCGGAGTAAAAGTGGATGACAACTTTGCCCCCTTTGTTCCCTTTCTCAATGGTGACGCGGGTACCGAGAGATTGCTCAAAACGGCCGGCCAGGTCAGCCAGTTCAGGCGCGATGGTCTTCGGCGGCTTGGTTGGCGGCTTTTCCTCGGTCAATAGCTTCTTCACCACCTCTTCGGTCTGGCGGACGCTCCACTCGTGCTGCATAATGCTACGCATGAGGGTCAGTTGGGCCTCGGCCGAGGGCAAGGATAGCAGGGCGCGGGCGTGTCCCTCGCTAAGACGGCCGTCTACCACTGCCCTCTGAACCTCGGCCGGCAATTCAACCAGGCGCACGGTATTGGCGACGGCCGAACGGCTCTTGCCCACCCGCCGGGCCACCTCCTCCTGGGTCAAGCCGAACTCGTCCATCAACTGCCGGTAAGCCAGAGCCTCTTCCAGAGGGTTCAGGTCGGCCCGTTGCAAGTTCTCCACCAGGGCCAGCTCCAATAGGGCTTGGGGGGTGGCTTCCTGGACGATGGCTGGGATGGCTTCCAGGCCGGCCAGTTGAGCCGCCCGCCAGCGTCGTTCGCCGGCAATGAGGGTATAGCGGCCGTCGCCGGCTTGGGTGACGATGATGGGTTGGAGGAGGCCATGCGCCTGAATCGAGGCGGCCAGTTCGGCCAGACTCTCGCTATCCAGGTTGCTGCGTGGCTGGCGGGGATTAGGCTGGATGGCCTTAATTGGCACGGTGGGAACGCCACCGGCCGGTGCAGCAGCATCGGTCGCCTCTTGTAGCGGAATCAAGGCCCCCAGGCCTTTCCCTAAACCCCGTTTCTTACCCATGCCAACCTTCACCTTTAACCTTCAACCATTCACCTTTCAGCCGATCCCCTTGCAGCAATTCGGCCGCCAGCAACTTATAGGCCAACGCCCCTGGCGACTCTGGCGCATAGAGGCTAATCGGCTGGCCGTAGCTGGGTGCTTCGCTCAAGCGAATGTTGCGGGGAATGATGGAGCGGAAGACCTTGCCCGGAAAATGGGCGCGCACTTCTTCGACTACCTGACGGCTCAAATTGGTACGGCCGTCGTACATGGTCATAATCAGCCCGCGAATTTCCAGTTGGGGATTGAGGTGCTTCCTGACTAGGTTCAGTGTTTGGGTTAACTGGCTCAGTCCTTCCAGAGCCAGGTACTCACATTGTACGGGGATTAACACACCGTCGCGGGCGGCGGCCAGCGCATTCACCGTCAACAAACCAAGACTGGGCGGGCAGTCAATCAAAACGTAGTCGAAACGGCCGTCAATCCCGTCCAACGCTTTTTGCAGGCGGTATTCACGGGCCAGCAACATGACCAGTTCCACTTCCGCCCCAGCCAGGGCTGGGTTGGCCGGCAGTAGGGCCAGGTTGGTCTGGTCGTGGGTGAGTAGTACTTCGTCTAACCCGGCCTCTTCCAATAGCAGGTGATAAGTGGATTTGGCAATCTGGTTTTTGTCGTAGCCCAGGCTGGACGTGGCGTTAGCCTGCGGATCAGTATCCACCACCAGGACACGCCGGCCGCTACCGGCCAGGAATGCGCCCAGGTTGACGGCGCTGGTACTCTTACCTACTCCGCCTTTTTGGTTGGCGATGGCGTAAATCTTGCTGGTCATCTTGCTGAGAGGGAGAGTGCGGCCCTTATCTTCCCTTATCACTGGCCCGCATTCCATTCCTCATTCTCATTCTCTGTCACTTTCTTTGCGCCCTCCGCGTCTCAGCGGTGGATCCTAATTTTGTCTTCCAGTCGCTTTTGGGTGACAGAATGGGAAGCAATTTGGTTGGCGAAGACGGCCGCTTCCCAGGGATTACCGGCCGTCTGGTAGAGCCGTATCAAGAAGGCGGCGGCGAATATATCGCCAGCACCCGTTGGCTCAACCTGTGTTACCTTTGGGGCCGGGAACTGGCGGACATCGTCACGACAAAAGACGGTGCAGCCGCGCGGCCCCTGGGTCAAGACCAGTAACCGCGACCACCGGCGATAATCGTCCAGCATGGTTTGGTTCAGCAAATCCTCCTCGCTCAAGATGACAGCCGCCGCCAGTGGCAATACGTCCGGCGCGGCCGGCCACTCTGTGGCGTAAACGTGGCCTTCACCATTCCACCGGCGTAGCCAGCCCTGAGGAGTCATACCTACCAGGCTATTACTAAAAAGGGAAATCATCTCTACGTCAATTTCGTTGGCGATGGGGCCGAGGTGGACAATGGGGGCGCGTTCCCATGCGGCCGGTACGTCAGCTGCCGTCAGGCTTTGGGCGCGGGCGTGGAGGGTCTGCCGGCGGCCGTGAGGCGTGTAGACGTTCTCAAAGGTTGTTGTATGGGCGGCCGCTACAGAATGTACGCGCAAATCAGGCAAGGCCCAGGCCAGGTCGAAGTCGGGCGCGACGCTGGTCAGGGCGGCCGTGCGGCAGCCCAGGGCGACGGCCGTGCGGCCGGCGTAAGTGACTGTTCCACCGGCGACTGGCCCGGCCGGGGTCAAATCGCGGGCGACGTGGCCTATAACCAGGTATTCTATGTCCCTCATAGCTAGGGATTCTAGCGGCAAGTGGCAAAGTGGCAAGTAGCAGGTAGGACTTGCCACTTGCCACTTGCCACTTGCCACCTGCTACGCTAACATTCGCATACCATGCGTAGGCGTATTCTTCGATTACAGCCGCTGCTCACACTGCCGCAGATTGTGATCTTATTGGCTGTCCTGGCCGCTTTGATCATTGGCCTCGACCTGAACCGGCGGGCGCAGGCCGGCCGGCGGGTGGGGGTTGGCGAAGAGGCTCTACAGGCCGAGATTGCCGTCGAATCTACGCGCCAGGTGGAGTTGAAAGCAACCCTGGTCTATGTGCAAAGTGACGATTACGTGGTGACGACGGCCAGAGAGGAGCAGGGGATGATTTTACCCGGCGAGCGGGCGGTCGCTCCCTTGCTGATTGAGGCGACGGCTACGCCGGCCGCGCCGCCGGCCGTCACTCCCGACCCGGCCAGCTACGCCAGGGCCTGGCAGGCTTGGTGGCGGCTGCTGACAGACGCTCCCTTTCCCAGTAAGTAACTGACCGTTGATAAGTTCCCACAAGTTCCCTTGAGTTCCCAGGGAACTGAGGGAACTCATCGGTTACGAACTATCACACGATGACTTTGCCAAAGATCGGCCGTTACGAAATCCTTAGCGAAATCGGGCGCGGGGGCATGGCCGCCGTTTATCGGGCCTACGACCCCGTTTTTGGCCGTGAGGTGGCTATCAAGGTGCTGCCACCCCACTTCCTATACGACGCCACCTTCCGCACTCGCTTCGAGCGCGGAGCCAAAGCCAATGCCACCCTGGACCACCCGGCCGTTGTCCCCGTCTACGATTACGGTGAGGCGGACGGCCAACTTTACCTGGTGATGCGCTACATGGCTGGCGGCACGTTGGCTGACCGCATCCAGCAGGGCCCATTGCCGATTGCCAAAATCGCCGAAATTGTCAACCGCCTGGCCCCTGCTTTGGATGAGGCCCATTCACGCAACATCATCCACCGCGACCTGAAACCCGGTAATATCCTCTTTGACCAAAATGAGCGGCCGTACCTGGCCGACTTCGGCATCGTCAAACTCCTGGAAGGGACGGCCACGACCCTGACCGGCACGGGCAGCACCGTTGGCACACCGGCCTACATGAGTCCAGAGCAGGTCTATGGCGACCGCCAACTCGACGGCCGCAGCGACATATACGCCCTGGGAGTCATCCTGTTCGAGATGTTGACCGGCCAGACCCCCTACCAGGCGGAGACGCCAGCGAAGGTCATGCTGAAGCACGTTCTGGAGCCGCCGCCGCGCCTGTTGGCCGCCCGGCCGGATATGCCGCCTGTTCTCGATGAGATTGTGACCAGGGCTATGGCTAAGGAGCCGAATGACCGTTTCCCAACGGCCGTCGCCCTGGCTAGAGCCTTGTCTGGCGCGGCCGGGATTCAGCCGGTGGCTCCCCCCCTCCCCGGCGGAGAGGGGTCGGGGGTGAGGGAGACGCCGCCACCCATTACCCCCCCGTCGGTCACTCCACCACCCATTTCCGGCCCGCGAGCGCTCCCTACACCACCGGAGCAACCGGCGGCCGCTCCACCCAAAGCCAAAAGCTGGTTCACCTCTTATGGTCTGCTGCTCTTATTGATTCCTCTAGCCTTGTGCTTGTGCGCTGGGGGCATCTATCTGATCGTCCGGCAGTGGGCCGCGCCGACGCCCGTCGCCCAGGCCACCGATACCCCTCCCCAAGCCACGCTGGTTGCCTCGTCTACCCCTACCTCGCCAGCGACTTTGCCGCCGGGGCCGGCCACAGACGCGCCAACAGCCACCCCGTCGCCCCGGCCGGCTACTCCCCGGCCGACCCAGACCATCGCCCCATCCCTCACGCCAACGGCTACTCAGGTGGTTGGGCCGTCGTCCTGGTGCAAAGCCGGCTACCGCTTCCGCACGCCCTTGCGCGTGCAAGCTCCCCCCGACGAGGGGATTCCGGCCGGCTATCCCATCCTGCTGCCTCTGGACAGCCAGAGTTTGCAGGGTGAGGGCAAGGTCTTGGCGAATCGCAACGACTGGCGGGTGGTCTTCTGGACGGGGAGTGAGTGCCGTGAGTTGCCGCGCGATTATGTGACGGCCGGCCAGACCTGGTTCCCCTTGCAAACGGCCCTGGCCGCCGGCCAATTGAGCGAGCAGTACTCCCTCTATTATGGCAACGCCCAGGAGACAACCAGCCGGCAGCCCGACAACGATCAGGAATGGAATGACGTTTACGTTCCAGAGAATGACGACGCCACCCTCTTTCTGATTCACTTCAAGGAGGGGGAAGGCCAGCAGGCCAACGATACGTCTGGCAATGAATACCATGCTGATTTGACTGGCGTACCCGTCTGGCAGACGGATGGCCCATTGGGGCGTTACCTGGGGGTAGATTCCAGGGCGGAGCAGACGGCCGCCATCACCAACCTGCCCGATGAACCACCGCCGGCCATAACTCTGGAGGCGTGGGTGCGGGTGGATTATGGCAATGACCAGCGGCCGGTAGCTCTACTCGGCAAGTGCAGTGAAGATGGCAACCTGGGCTGCTCCTACAGCCTCTATATCTCGTCGGAGGATGACGGCCGCCGCCTCACCTTCCTGGTCAACCACGCCGGGGCCTGGCAGAGCATTCACGGCGATACGGCCGTCACTGGCCTGGCCTGGCACCACCTGGCCGTCTCGCTGGACGGAACGAATACTGTGCGCCTGTATCTGGATGGGGAACTGGATGGGGAAGGGCAGGTGGCTCGGCCGGATAGCAGTGCGGCCGATTTTCAGATTGGCGGCGTCTGGATCGGCTCCGCGGCTCACTTCACGGGAGGCATCCAGCACTTGCGCTTCTCGACGGTGGCCCGCGAGGGTTTCCTGGTTTTGCGCCAGCCACCAACGATTACGGCCGAGGCTGAACAGGTGACGCCCGTCCCTACCCCTTCGCGGACGCCAACACCCAGCCGCACCCCTACCCCCTCGCGGACGCCCACGCCAACGACGACGCCTAGCCCGACCTGGACTCCGTTTGTCCCGCCGACGCCCGCGCCGCCGACGCCCCCTCCGCCAACGAGTCCGCCGCCCACCAACACGCCCGTACCGCCGACGAGTACACCAGTGCCGCCGACCAACACACCTGTACCGCCGACCAATACGCCTGTGCCACCACCGACTACACCATCGCCAACACCGTATCCGTGATTCTATTGAGCTACGAGGAGGGTTCTATGGAAATCCACAAACTAGACGAAGTATGGACGGCCGACCAGAAGAAACTAGGGGTCGCCCACCACCTGCATCACGCGTTGGGAGAGGTCAACCCAGACCTGAAGCTCTATGCCAGTTACCTGGAAGTTGAGAGTTTTGAGTTAGGTGACGACTATTTTATCCCAACGGACTTCATTGCCGGCCGCGACCCGGCCGGTGGCCGGGTCAACCTGGACGCCACCCTGAAAAAAGTATTAGAGGAAACCTGGGTCCGC
>JBFMFT010000229.1:0-8210 GCA_040751925.1 Chloroflexota bacterium | reverse complement strand
TCTGCTCTTGCACAAAGTAACTGGGAGCGATGAGGCGGGCCAGGCTATCGTAGGAACGAAGGCGGCGGTGAAGGGTGGTTTCGACGGCCGCCAAGCCACTGGCCGCCAGCGAATCTTTCAGGCAGCGGTGGCGAACGGCGTGCCAGGCGTGGGAGTGGACGCAGCGCTGGCAGGGCTGACCCTGGGTGAACAGGCGATAGTTGGGACAGATGAGTTTGTAATCGTGCAAGGTCATCACGGCCGGAACCTTTGCCTTCCGTAGTGTACTGAGGATAGAAGGAGAAAGTTGGTGGTAGACGTTGTGGAGGTGGGCGACGTGCGGCCGGGTTTCCGCCATCAAACGGGCCAGTTTCTCGGCCGCTTCGCTCGACCAAACGAGGTTGACCAGTTGGGATGGGGTGGGGTGACGATAATCTATCTGGCTAACCCAGAAGCGGCTGTAGGGACTGCTTACGTTGCCGGGGTGGGCCATGCCAAAGGGGATGACTTCGTGGCCGGCGGCCTCTAACCATCGCCACTCGTTGAAGAAGACGGTCTCCGCGCCCCCGGCCGGATAGAGGAATTTATTGACCAGCAGAATCCGCATCAAGCAGCGGACCTAACTCGCGCCCGCCGCGTGAGACAGGCGTTCAATTAGCCAGGCGTTCACCAGCGTTTCGACGGCTACCCCTTTCGTATGCGCCCTCAAAATCAATTGATCGGCGACTTCAGGCAGAATGGCAACACGAATTGCCCGACTCTCTGGGACCTCAAAATGGAACCACTCCCCATCGTCTTCCATGAATGGTGAGGTGTCTAAGTTGTCCCAGTATGCCGCTTCCTCCTCGTAGGTTTTGAACTCTGGTAATTGCAGTCTGGTCATTTTCTCGTTCTCCGATACGCACGCCTTTCTTTTTCATTCATATCCCGAGCAGTGATAGGTTTGTACACAGTATTCTGCATGAGTTCTAACACGATAAATAAGTAACGTCCATCTCTGGTTTGACCATATAGGCGGTATCTATTGATTCCCTCTTGATGCGCCCGATGAAATGGGTCCTGACAGACCTCCCATACCTCAAATGGCTCCACGTTATGTTGAGCTATGTGTTCAATACGATAATCATCACCACTCCAGATGAGCGATTCGCATTGGCTTGTCGGTGCTCCTAATCAGTGTGGTGTGCTATCCGACGACGCGGACCAGATGGTACTGTTTGCGGCCCTTGCGGAGAACGAGGAACTGCCCTCCCAGGGAATCGGCCGTTGTCACCGCCTGCGCCGGATCGGTAACGCGCTCATTGTTGAGGTAAATTCCACCACCCTGGATGGAACGACGGCCGTCCCCCTTCGACGTTGCCAGATTGCAGGTGACGAGCAGGTCTACCATCGCCAACCCTGCACCCTCTAACTCCGTTCTGGGTAGTTCACAGGCCGGTACGTCGCTGAAGACGTCGCCGATTTCGTGCGCTTCCAGACCATCTAAAGCACCGCCAAAGAGGACGGCCGTCGCCTGTTCCGCTCGCGCCAAAGCCGTCTCGCCATGCACCTGGCGGGTCATCGCCTGGGCCAGCCGCCGTTGGGCCTCGCGCTGCTCCGGCCGTTCGTAGAGGGCGTGTTCCAGTTCGGCCAGGTCGGCCGGGGTGAGCCAGGTAAAGTATTTCAGGTAGGCCAGCACGTTGGCGTCGTCGGTGTTGTACCAGAACTGGTAGAAGCGGTAAGGGGAAGTGCGGCGCGGACTCAGCCAGACCGCGCCCGCTTCCGTCTTGCCGAATTTGACTCCCGACGCGCTGGTGATGAGTGGGTAAACCAGGGCGTGGACTTTACGGCCGCGCAGCCGGCGCACCAACTCCACTCCTGCGGTGATGTTGCCCCACTGGTCGCTGCCGCCCGTTTGCAGCATACAATTGTAGCGGTCGTGCAACACCAGGTAGTCGTAAGCCTGGAGCATCATGTAGCTGAACTCGGTGAAGGAGATACCGTCCTCTCGTTCCAGGCGAGATTTGACCGAATCCTTGCCCAGCATGTAATTGACCGTGAAGTGCTTGCCCACGTCGCGCAAGAAGTCCATCATCGAGATCGTGCCTAGCCAGTCGGCGTTGTTCACGATGCGGGCTGGATTGCTCTTCACCTCGAAGTCGAGGATAGTGGCTAACTGGTCAGCGATGCTTTCCACGTTGGCGGCGACTTCGGCCGCGCTCAACAACACCCGCTCCTGGGACTTGCCGCTGGGGTCGCCAATCATGCCCGTCCCCCCGCCGGCAATGGCAATAGGGGTGTGTCCAAAGCGTTGTAGACGGGCCAATCCCATCATAGGGACAAGATTGCCCACGTGCAGACTATCGGCCGATGGGTCAAAGCCGTTATAAACGGTGATCTTCTCTCGGCCCAATAATTCTTGCACGCCATCGGTAAAGTCGTATACCTGGCCACGCCAGGAAAGTTCCTCGAAGACGTTCATATACTACTCGAACACGTGAAACGTGATAGCACTCTTCACGTTTCACGTTTTACGCTTTACACCCTATTGCCTGAGTACGGATTGTACCGCATCCTCGAATTTTTGCAGCGTTTCGGCTACGTCGGCGTCCGTGTGGTCTACGCACAGGAACCAGGGTTCGCGGCCGTCGGGGTCGGGCATGATTCCATTGGCAACTAAATGATTCCCGATGTGTTCGTAGAGCTTCATGTCCGTCTGCCGAAGTTCACGGAAATCCCTCGGTACAAGTTCGCCGAAGGTGATGCCAAACATGGCTGGCACACCGTGTACTTTGTGCGGCACGCTGTGGCGATCCAAAATCTCGTCAATGCCGGCCATCAACTGGCGGCCGATGGTTTCCAGGTGAGGGAAGACCTTACCCATCTGCATATATTCGAGAGTGGCGTCGGCGGCGGCCGTACCTACCGCATTGCCACAATACGTTCCGCCATGGGCTACTTTGCCCGGCTGGATGCTCATCATAATCTCCCGCTTACCACCGATGGCGGCGATGGGGTAGCCATTCCCCAACGCTTTGGCATAGGTACACATATCGGGCAGGACGCCAAAGTATTCGGCCGCGCCGCCAGGGCCAACGCGGAAGCCCGTCTTCACTTCGTCGAAAATCAAGACGATGCCATACTTCGTGCATTGATCGCGCAAAAAGTCGTGGTAGCCGGGTTGGGGCATGATGGCCGAAGCGTTGCCCAGAATCGGCTCGACGATAATCGCCGCGATCTGTTCTCCTTTCTCCTCCAATATGTCGCCCAATATCTCCACGTCGTTCCAGGGACATAGCTCAATCAACGTCCGCATGACTTCGGGGATGCCCAGGCTCTGCTTGTAAGCGGTGGGGTGGTGGCGGTCGCCCATGCCTTCCAGGCGGCCGTTAGCCGTAGACCACAGCAGGTGATCGTTGAAGCCGTGATAAGACCCTTCGAACTTGAGGACCAGGTCGCGGCCGGTGTAGGCGCGGGCGATGCGAATGGCGTGCATGGTGGCCTCCGCGCCGGAGTTTGCCAGGCGCACCATGTCCACACTGGGACACATCTGGACAATTCGCTCGGCCACCCGCACCTCGTACTCCTGGGTGGCGGCAAAGGTCACGCCGTGATGAATGGCCTCGATGACACGCTCGGTGACGAAGGGATCGGCATGACCGAGAATGATGGGGCCGAAACCGAGGCGGTAATCTATGTACCGCTTGCCGTCGAAGTCGTAGACGTAGCCGTTGCGGGCGTCGGCCACGACCGGGCTATCCGTCTCACTCCAATAGCGAAAATTAGAATTGACGCCGTAGGGCAGCACCTTCTTGGCGCGTTCATAAAAGGCTTGAGATTTGGGTCCATGGGACATAAGAATCTCCTATTTTGGATTTTGGATTTTGGATTTTGGATTGACCTGTTTGCCATCCTGGGTGTACATGGATGAGGTAATAGCTTGGGGTTTGACACCTCCCTGGTTATCACGAAGTGTTTTGATGGAGGCGACGATCATGGCGACAATTTCGTTTGTCTCTGCCATCAGATTGGTCAATTTGGCCTCGGCGACCAGGCCAGATTCGACCAGCAGTTCAAGCCAATATAGAGTTTCATCGGCTTCCTCTTCAACAATGCTGAGTTTGGATAGAACTTCAGCCCGCGACCTGGAGCGGCAGGCGGCGCGGTAATTTGCCCCAATGGACGTGGCTGAACGAAGTAACTGCCGGCCAATGACCTCGGCCGGGCGGCCATCTGGCAAGGACTCCACCAACTTGATCACGCGCAGCCCCAGCTTCTTTGTCCGGTCCTTGAATTGCTGCTCATCCACGAGCGCCCTCCGGTCCAAAATCCAAAATCCAAAATCCAAAATCGAATCACAGCTTTGCCAATTTAACCTGGGTAACGGCCGAAATCCTTTCCAGGGCGTGCAGCACCGGCGGGGATGGTTCAGCGTCCAGGTTGATGAAGGAAAGAGCCTGACCGCCGGGCTTCTCGCGGCCCATCCGCCATTCACCAATGTTGATGTCGTAAGCGGCCAGAATGGTGCCGACCTGACCAATGACGCCCGGCACGTCGCGGTTTTGCATAATCAGGACCACCCCGTCAGGATTAGCGTCCAGGTGGTAGTCGTCCACCTGGACGATGCGAGGATGGCTGCCGCCGAACAGCACGCCGGCTAATAGGCGGCTGCCCTCGTTCCAGTAGACGCGGCAGGCAATGAGGTGGGGGTAGTCGGCTACCAGATTCATGCCTTTGGTCTGAGAAATGGAGAGGCCGTTCTCTTCGGCCAGGACGGGGGCGTTGATGTAGTTGACTTGGTCGGACAAGACGTTTTCTAGCAAGCCTTTGAGCAGGGCGGCCGCCACCGGCCGCACCAACCATTCGGCGTTGTCACCCCGTAGTTCCAGTTCAATGCGCCGGATGGGGGCGGGGGCCATGATGCACTGGAGGACGCCCAACTTCTCGGCCAGTTCCATGAATGGACGGGTGGCGGCGAAGTCTGGGCCGGCCTGGAAGGGCATATTGACGGCGTTGCGGAAGTCGCGGCCGCGCAAAGCGTCCAACACCTGGTCTACGATCAACGTCGCCACGTCGCGCTGGGCCTCGACGGTGCTGGCCCCCAGGTGGGGGGTGTGGACGACGTTGGGCAGGCCAATGAGCGGGCTGCCGGCTGGTGGTTCTTCGGTGAATACGTCCAGGCCGGCCGCCTTCACCTTGCCACTTTTAAGAGCGGCGGCCAGGGCTTGTTCGTCAATCAACTTGCCGCGCGCGGCGTTGATGAGAATGGCTCCGTTCTTCATCTGGCTGATGGTCTGGGCATTGATCAGGTGTTCCGTTTCTGGCGAGAGCGAGGTGTGGAGGGTAACGAAATCGGAGTTTGCCAGCAGGTCGTCCATATCCATCAGCGTCACCCCCAGTTCGCGGGCCACCTCCTCCGAAACGAAGGGGTCATAAGCCAACACGTCCATACCAAAGGATTGGGCGCGCTTGGCGACCAGGCGGCCGATACGCCCGAAGCCAATCACCCCCAACTTTTTGCGATAAAGCTGGATGCCGACGAAAGCGGTGCGCTGCCATTCGCCGGCGGCCAATGAGGCGTGGGCCTGGGCGGTGTAACGGCACACGGCCAGCATGAGGGCCATCGTTTGCTCGGCGGTGGCGATGCTATTGGCCTGGGGCGTATTCATCACCATAATCCCGCGCATGGTGGCCGCTCGCACGTCAATGTTGTCTACGCCCATACCGGCCCGGCCGACGACCTTCAGGTTTTTACCGGCCGCCAGCAGGGCGGCGTCTACTTTGGTACTGCTCCGCACGATCAAAGCGTCGTAGTCAGGGATGATCGTGAGCAATTGCTCCTTGCTCAGACTGGTCTTGACGTCATAAGTGGCGTCGGTGGCCTCGTCGAGACGGGCCAGACCTTCTGCGCCTAACTTGTCGGAAATGAGAATACGAAACATGAATGGAAACCTCGTGTGGAAAAGGGGGATAGTTGGTACGTCAAACGTGAAGCGTGAAACGTGAAGCGTGAAGCGTGATGATTCTTTTCACGTTTCACGCCTCATTGCAGAAACTCGTCTATAGCCGCGAAAAGTTCTTCCAGTTCGCTCATCTGCGTATCGCCCATGTGGGCGATGCGGAAGTTCTTGCCTTTGAGCGGGCCGTAGCCGTTGGAGATAATCATGCCGCGTGCGCGTAGGTGTTGGTTCAAGGCGGCTATGTCCAGGCCCAGGTTATTGCTGACGCAGGTCAGGGTGGGCGATTCGTAGCCAGGAGCGGCGTAGAGTACAAAATCGTGATCGGTGGCCCAGGCAATGGTGCGCTCACGCATCGCCAGGTGGCGGGCAAAGCGATTCTCCATCCCCTCGACCAGCATATCGTCCAACTGGCGATCCAGAGCATAGAGAAGGGAAATAGCCGGCGTGGCTGGCGTCTGGTCTTTTACCAGGTACTTTTCCAATTCCACGAAGTCGAAATAGTAGCCCCGGTGAGGGACGGTCTTGGCTTTGGCAAGGGCGCGGTCAGAGACGGCCGCAAAGGCCAACCCGGCCGGCAGGGCGAAGGCTTTCTGGCTAGAGGTTAGCACTACGTCCAGATCCCAGGCGTCGAACTCCAACCGCGCCCCGGCCAGGCTGCTGACCGAATCCACGAGAATCGAAACGTCTTGACCATTGGGTAGACTCCGCACGGCCGCGGCGATTTCTTGGATGGGGCTGAGAACGCCGGTGCTGGTTTCATTTTGGACGACGGTAATAGCGTCAAAACGGCCGCCCTCTAACCTTTCTACCACCTTCTCCGGCGTAATGGGCTGGCCCCACTCGACGTTCAAGACCTCGTTGGCTTTGCCGTTGGCCTCGGTCACTTGCCGCCAGCGGTCGCTAAACGCCCCATTGACGCAGTTTAGAACGCGCTCTTTGACGCAGTTGCGGACGGCCGCCTCTTGCAGCCCGGTACCCGAACTGGCGGTGACGTAGACACGGGATTGGGTGTAGAAGACCTGGCGGATTTTGCCCTGGACGCGATGGAACAGCTCGGCGCACTCCGGCATCCGGTGGCCGATCATCCATTGCGTCTGGGCGTCGAGAACCTCCGGCCGGACTTCAGTGGGGCCGGGAATGAACAGCTTGATATGCTTGGTGGAATTTCTGGTTGAGTCGCTCATCTTGAAAGGTCATAGCTCCTGTAGAGATTAGATGGAGGGATTTATCAACGAGGGGCTGGTAAGAGGTGTGGTGCAGACGACGCAGGCCGGCCGGCCCGGCCGCGAGGGCTAACAAAGGGGATAGCGTGGGTGAGTGAATAGTAACGGGGGCCTGGGCTAACACGGCCGGCCGTTCGACCACGCCGCCGAAACCCACGAACAGGTCAACGGCGCGGGCGGCCAGCAGGTCGCTCCGGCCGTCGCCAATAAGCAAAGAACGGCCGCTTTGCTCGCCCAGCAGTTCGCCCACGATTTGGGCCTTGCCGTCGCTGACCGTTAGCCAACCCTGGTCAAAGGTCAAATAGCGTTGGTCGCTATTGGGGTATTCGCTGTCCTGGTTGCGCCACCAGTCGCCGGCCAACTGGTTGTATTGGACGCCGACGGCGCGGATGTGCTGACGTGGCACACCCAGGAAAACACCAAACTCCTCGACCGGCTCGGCCAGGCCGCCGCTGATGATGTAGACCTGGTGGCCCAGGTGTTGGAGGGCGGCGATGACCCCAGCCGCGTCCTCAACCACGTTCTGCTTATACGTCTGGCGGATGGCCTGGATTTGGGCGCGGGTAGGCTTGAGGGCGCGCAGCCGGCGGGCGTAGACCTCTTCCAGGTCTACCTCACCATTCATAGCCGCTTCGGTCAGGACTTTAATACGCCAACCCTTACCCAGCGCGTCGGCCAGGGCATCTATACCCTCAACGGCCGTTAGCGTTGAATCGCAGTCAAAGAAGATGTGCTGGTAGGGCGGCCAACGCATAAAGTCTCATTTGCCAGTCAGAAACCAGGTTTTTCTCAAAAACCTGGTTTCTGCCGTTCATTAGAGGATTGTACTCTCTAGTGGCGGGACTGGCAACTGCGGCCGGAGGCGTTGTGCACAGCCGGGCTTAAACGATGGGCCACCGACTACCGGATTTGTCCGGCCCGGCCGGGTTGGACTGCCAATCCTAGGGCTATCGCATACTCAATTGTAAAGGGCGGTCTGGACTGGTATCCTTCAGCATCCCGCAACAGAAGGAGGATACTGTGTCCGAATCCATCACGACGACCATAGAAGCTCATTTTGGCAGGGTCG
>JBFMFT010000228.1:0-8220 GCA_040751925.1 Chloroflexota bacterium | reverse complement strand
TACCGGCTTTGGCCTGCGGGCGCGGGCGGTGGCCGGCAGCAACGCCGAAACAGCCACGATCCAGGCCGCCACGCAGGTTGCCGCCGCAGCTACGGTTGAAGTGGAGCGGGCTACCAGCGCAGCCGTGGCTGGCACGGCTACGCGCTTTGCCTTTGAGCAAACGGCCGTCGCCGGAACAGTAGCCGCCTTCACCCCAACCCCTTCACCCACCCCCTCGCCAACACCAACGGCCCGTATCCCACTCATTCCCGGCGAAATTGGGGCCTGGTTTGACAGCGCCGGCCAGCGCACTCCCTTCACGGCTGACGAAGAACTCCTGGTTGGTAGTGATCCGATCAACGTCAACCTCAACCACGAAGACAACCCGGCCGATCCGAACGACGGCAACCTCTATCTCTTCCCTGGCAGTCGCCTGCAATTCGAGGATGTCAATGATGAGATAATTGACGTGCTGGTATTCGAAGGCAGTGATCTGCTCATTGAAACCGGCCGTTACCCCGAAGCCGAGCTTGAGTTGATTGGTGAGTCGGACACGACGACAGCCTACTTTGTCATCCAGGGTTCTTGTATGTCGGTGCGTTACGTGGAACCGAATCAGGTGGTGGCCAGTTGTTACGAAGGGGAGTGCCGCTACCGGGCCCAACGCACCGGCGAAGGCGAGTTATTTCCGACCGGCCAGCAGTTGACTTACGACGTGGAGACGCGCACGGAAAGCGGCCGGCGGCCGATTCCCCTATCGGAATTAGAACGCTACCGCCAGCTTCTATTCAAGAGTTCGTCGGGAATTGAGGATGTCCGGCGGTGCATTGAACCCTGGCTGCCCGACACCCCCACCCCCACGCCAACACCTGTTCCGGTCATTCCCACCTTTACGCCCTCACCGACGCCGACGCGAACGCCCCTTGGTCAGCGCACATCCACGCCGACGCCTACGCCCCGGCCGGGCACAGCGACGGCCACGCCCCGGCCGGGCACAGCGACGGCTACTCCGCCCCTACCACCTAGCCTCACCCCAACGGTCACCCCCACCATACACGTCAATAATCCACCGGTAGCCAACAATGACAACGTCAACGTGAACGAAGACGGATCGGCAACCTTTAATGTTACGGCCAACGATAGCGACCCGGATGGCAACCTGGATCCGGGCAGTGCCAGCGCTACCTCAAGCCCCGGCAATGGCACTCTAACCAACAATGGTGGTGGCAGCTTCACTTATACGCCTGACCCGAACTTCAACGGCTCTGTAAGTTTTACCTACCGGGTTTGCGACATGGATGATGCCTGTGACGAGGCGACGGTCAATATCCAGGTTACGTCCGTGAATGATCGGCCGGTGGCCAATGATGACAGCTTTAGTCTGAATGAGGATACACAGGCGACTATCTCTGTCACCGATAATGATAGTGATATTGATGGCAACCTGGACCCGAACAGCGTCACTGCCTCTGACCCTCCCAATGGTACCTTGGTCGACAATGGTGGTGGCAGCTTCACGTATACACCGAATGAGAACTTTAATGGTTCTGATAGCTTCAGCTATCAGGTCTGTGACACCGAGAACGCCTGTGATGATGCCATGGTTAGCATTGAGGTCCGACCCAAGAATGATCCACCGATGGCCAACGACGACCAATCCAACTTGAATGAAGACACGCCAACGAGCATTAATGTTACCGGCAACGATAGTGACCCTGACGGCGACCTGAACCCGGCCAGCGCCGTGGCGATCTCTGGGCCTAGCCATGGTAGCTTGAGCGATAATGACGGCAACGGCAGTTTCACCTACACACCCTACGAGAACTACAACGGCTCCGATAGCTTCGACTATCGTGTTTGTGACATGGCTGGCGAGTGTGACACTGCTTCTGTCAGCCTTACGATCAACCCGGTTAATGATCCGCCGGTTGCTAGTGGGGATAACGCAACTACACCCAAAAACACAGAGGTAACAATAGCCGTCCTTGCTAATGATTCGGACCCTGATGGCGACTCGCTGGACGTTACAGAAGTCACTGACCCACCTCACGGTCAAGCAAGGGTGAACGGAGACGAGACTGTTACGTACAATCCAAATCAGGGCTTTACCGGCTCGGACAGCTTCACCTACACCATCAGCGATGGAAATGGCGGCACTGCTCAGGCGACAGTAAATGTGGAAGTGTTGCGCCCCCTCTTACAGAGGATCCAGCTGGTAGATGTAGACTCTAATGATAGCGCTCTATTCTTAAATGACCTCTCGTACCATAGGCCCGTACCAAATTAAGGGGGAACTCGGCCGGGGCGGGATGGCTACCGTCTACCTGGCCCACGACCCCCGCTTCGGCCGCGACGTAGCCATCAAGGTTCTGCACAGCCAGTTCCTTAATGACCAGACGGCCCGCACCCGCTTCGAGCGGGAGGCGCGGGCCTTCGGCGTCCTGGAACACCCGGCCATTGTTCCTCTGTACGATACGGGTGAAACGAGCGGCCGGCCCTACCTGGTCATGCGTTACATGCCCGGCGGCTCCCTGGCTGACCGCCTGGAAGTTGGCCCGCTGCCCCTCTCGGAAATCATCTCCGTCATTCAGCGCATCGGGGCGGCCCTGGATTTCGCCCATAGCCAGGGCATCATCCACCGCGACGTCAAGCCCAGCAATATCCTCTTTGACCGCTACGGCAAGGCTTTCCTGGCCGACTTCAGCATTGCCCGCTTCGACGACGTGACCAGCCAATTGACGGGAACGGGCAACATCGGCACACCCGCCTACATGAGCCCCGAACAGGCGCGAGGGGACGTGAAAGTAGACGGCCGCAGCGACGTTTATTCCCTGGGGGTGGTCCTGTTCGCCATGCTGACCGGCCAGCCGCCCTACAAGGCCGAGACGCCGGTGGGGGTGGCGGTGAAACACTTAACAGCCCCCATCCCGCGCCTCCAAAGCGTCAAGTCCGGCTTGCCTCCGCGCAGCCAGACCATCATCAACCACGTCCTGGCTAAGAAGCGTGAAGATCGCTACCCCAGTGGCTCGGCGCTGGCGGCGGCCGTCAGCGAGTTGAGCCAATCTTTGACGGCCGAATCGCGGGCGCGCCCCCGACCAGGCCGCCCACGCTGGCTGGCCCACCGCCCCACCTGGCTGTGGACAGTCCTCCAACTACTCATCCTGCTAGTCGTGGCGGTGGTCTGCCTCCTGCTGGGGCGGGCTTGGGGCTACCAGGCGGCCCTGGCGGCGGCCACCCCGCCAAGCCAGGCCATAGCGGCGGCTACCAGTGAGGTGGTGATAACCACCCCCACACCCCAGGCGGCCCTTGAACCAATAGCCGCCCCGGCCACAGTGGCTATTCTTCCGCCTACGCCGACGGCCGCGCCTTCTGCTACATCAACGGCGCGGCCGGCACGCCTGGCCGCCGAAGTAGGGGCCTGGTTTGATTGCGCCGGCCAGCACCAGCCCGTTGCGGCTGGTGAAGAAATTAGCGCGGCCGATTGCCCACTCAACGTCTCCCTCAGTCACCAAGATAACCCAACCGATCCCCAGGACGGCCGCCTGTACTTGCAAGTAGGCTCACGCCTGCAATTGGAGAGCGTGACCGACGACACCGTGCGAATTTTGCTTTTCAGTGGGAGCGACCTGTTGGCGCAGAGCGGCCGTTACCCCCAGGTGGAGATTGAGGTCATCAGCGCGGCCGGCGACACCGTAGTTTATTTCTTCGTCCGGGGGTCTTGCCTGGCTATTCGTTACGTGGCTCTCCATACTGTCGAGGCCACCTGCTTCGAGGGAACGTGCAGCTACCGCGCTTTGCGTCTGGGTCAAGTGACAACCATTGCCGAGGGGGAGCAAATCACGTTTGACACCGGGTTGCGGGGTGTGGTGGATAGCCGGCCGGTACCGCCGGCCGAAACAGAACGGTATCGCCAATTGCTGACCAGCAGCCCGGCCGGACCAGAGGACGCTGCCAAATGCCTGGCCCCCTGGCTGCCAGCCACTCCCACACCTAGCCGTACAGCTACCCGCTCTACGCCCACCCCTTCCGTTATGCCGACGGCCACGCCATTCCAGCCATCCCCACCCTCGCCGACGCCCCGGCCGGATGCGCCAACAGCGACCCCGCCCCCGACAGCCACACCCCTGCCAACGCCAACACCCACGCCCCGGCCGGGTACAGCGATGGCTACACCCCCGCCGACAGCCACGTCCACGCCCCTACCAATAGCCACGCCCCTACCAACGGCAACGGCTACCCGGCTGCCAACAGCAACTAATACGCCAGCGCCAACACCTACTTACACGCCCAAGCCCACTGACACACCTATGCCGACGGCTACCCCCACCCCCCCGTAAGGGGCAGGTAAGACCAGGGAGGAATGATGACTGCACCACCCATTATTCAAGCCCATTACGAAGAGTTAGAAGACGTGGCCCGGCTCTTGGCCGAGCAGGCCGGCCGCACCCAGCGGACGCGCCAGAATATCCTGGCCCCCTACCAGGATTTGCAAGGGGGTAGCTGGGTGGGCACGGCCGCCGACACCTTCTTTAATGAGATGGAAGATGAAATTTGGCCGGCTGTGGGGCGGCTAACGGCCGCGCTGGCCGAGGCCAGCACCGTCACCATGCAGATCATCCGTATTTTGCAGGAGGCGGAAGAGGAGGCGGCCGGGCCCTTCAGGAGTGATAGCCTGCTGGACGCCTTACTGAAAGCTGGTGGCAACTTCGACTGGTCAACCCTCTTGTTCCAGGGAGGTAGCACCTTCCTCGACTTTATGAATTTCTTTGCTGGTGATCGCGGCTTCACCCACGAGGCGCTGCGTTCCCTCGGCCGGTGGCTGAACGATTTCCTTAACACACGTGGCTACGTGGGGGCTATGGATGACCTGTACCGCAGTCTGGCCCAAAGCTTGCCTTATCAGGGCGCGATAGACAAGCTGCTGAAAAGTGACTGGTTTGGAAAGGGATTGTTAGTCACCGATTTCGCCTTTGGCTCACTATATGACTGGAATACCGGTCGCTATGGTGATGACTTGGCTAAGACGTTGGGCGTGAATGCCATCAATACAGGTATACAAGGACTGGTGGCTCTGAATCCCTACGGGGCTGCCGCCCTGGTCATCAATGGGGTTGTCCAGGTTGGGGGAACGATCCAGGTTGGGGTGCAGAGAACGCTGGCCGACCTCATCGCCGACGGTGATATGCAAGCGTGGTTAGAAGCCGACGCCGGCCGTGTGGAACTGGCTGTCCAGCAAATGGATTTGACCAACGTCAGCCGCGAGATCGGCGAGGCCTTCTATGAATCCTATTTCTCTGGCCCTCCCACCCTGACACAGCAATTAGCGTGGGCGGCCGGGCCGCTCGGGCCGGTACTGGCTTCGCCGGCCGGACGCCAAAATCTGTGGGAGGCGGCCGAGGCGGCCGGGGGTGTGGTGGATGGGACCTTTGATTGGCTGGTGGCAAGCACGTCTAGTGGCTTCAACCTATTGGCTGGCTCGACGACAAGCCTGGTAGATGCCCTGCCGCTGCCACAGGGCGTGCAACAGAGTATAGGGGGACTGGCGACCAGTTTCATCCATGGGAATCAGAGCCTCGCAGGTTGGGCTATTAACTGGTTCTAATGTCAAGTTGGAAACATGACCTACGGGTGTCACGTTGGCAACGTGATCTGCTGCCAGGAGAGGCATGAATGACACAACCGTAACCATACGCCTGGGCGTCGAAGAATTGGTGTACTTATTGACGACGTTGGGTATCAAAACGCTGCCCGGCCTGGGTCAGAATCCGGTGGAAGGGTTGACTGAGGATCAGGCGCAACGGGCTTTGGCCGCCGGGGCCAATTCCCTACGGGCGCGGGGCTGGCTGGAACTATCCACCGACGGGAACGAAAGCCGGGCCAGGCTGGATCCCGTCGTCGTGGCCTTGTTAGGCACTTGCGCTACGGCCGCCCAGCTTCTATTCATCGGCCGGCGGCCGGCCGCCGGGCCGACCAGCCCCTACTACGTCTACTTAGGGCCACACCTGATCGTCATTCATAGTAGCCTGTCACCAGGAGTTCACGAGTTTGCCGGCAGTGTCAGTCCGGCCGAGGTTCTGGCCACGTTGGCTGACCGGCTCCACCTCAGCGATCAGCCGGCCCCAGCTGCCACCGATATTTTCATCGCCCAAACCGACCTGGAAGCGGCGGTGGCGGCTGCCCTAAGCCAAGAGGTGGAAAGAGCGGTGGTTGTCTTAGCCAACAGCGGCGTAGCCAATGACGCGAGCCTGCCTCTCATCCAGACTTTTCAGTCCATGCAGGCCACCACCACCATAACACTCCTCCGCCAGACCGACGGCCGCGTTAGCTCGTCAGCCGATGAGAGCTTCTCGCTGTTGGAAGGGGCGGCCGGTTTCTGGTTGGTCCGACCAGTTGCCGGAGGTGAGGACACCTTGCTGAGAGTGACGCCTATAAGCGCCGCCGCCGGTCAACAGCAATTGGCTCAGTTCTTACCATAATTTCCCCATGCCGCAGCCAACGATTGGCCCTTACGAAATCAAAGCCGAACTGGGCCGGGGCGGAATGGCCACCGTCTACCTGGCCCATGACCCACGCTTCGGCCGCGACGTAGCCCTCAAGATTCTGCATCCGCAATTCCTGCACGACCCTGTTGTGCGGGCGCGCTTCGAGCGCGAAGCCCAGGTCTTTGGCAACCTGGAACACCCGGCCATTGTTCCCCTGTATGATGTGGGAGAAATAAACGACCGGCCTTACCTGGTGATGCGCTATATGCCGGGCGGTTCGCTGGCCGACCGCATAGCCGTCGCCCCCTTGCCCCTTCAGGAGGTCGCTTCCATCGCCCAACGAATTGGCGCAGTTCTGGATTTTGCCCACAACCAGGGCATTATTCACCGGGACGTCAAACCCAGCAACATCCTCTTCGACCGTTTTGGCAAGGCCTTCCTGTCCGATTTCAGCATCGCTCGCCCGGCCGCTAGCAGCGGCACGCTGACCGGCGTTACTGGCATTGGCACGCCCGATTATATGAGCCCAGGGCAAGCGCGTGGTGACCTGGCGATAGACGGCCGCAGTGACCTTTACGCTCTGGGGGTCGTTCTATACACAATGCTGGCCGGGCGAACGCCCTACCGGGCCGATACTCCAATGGGCGTAGCCGTACAGCACGTTACGGCCCCGGTTCCCCATATTCTGGAGGTCAAATCAGACCTACCCGCCCGCACCCAGGCCATTATTAGCCGGTCGCTAGCTAAGAATCCGGCTGATTGCTATCCAAGTGGCGCTGCCATGGCCGCGGCCGTTACCGAACTGGCTCACGAGCGGACTGCCGCCCGACGCACCCAGGGGCGACCGAGGGGCCATCGCCTGTTGACCAGCCTGAGACGGTCGCCCTTATGGTTACTTCTAGTCGCCGCCTTGGCGATTACCCTGTTTCTAAGCGGGTTAGGCTTTGTGGCTGGCCGGGCTTGGCCGGAGAAGGCGATGATCGCCACAGCCACCCAGCCGGCCACTCCCTTAGCCCAATTACCCGCCACGCCGGCCCTAGCAACCCAGGTGGCTATGACGGCCGCCGTTCACACATTGATCGAGACGGCTTTGGCCCAGACAGTCGCCGCTTATTCCCCTACCCCCACACCAACGATTATACCTACCGCCACACCGAGACCGCCCCGCCTGGAAGGCGAAATTGGCGCGTGGTTCAACAGCGCCGGCCAGCGCTTTCCCCTCCGTCTTAACGGCGACGTCGAGGCCAGCGATGAGGCCACTTACATTCAGGTCAACCACCAAACAGACGCCGGGGGAGATGACGGCCGCCTCTATCTACGGCCGGGTACTCGCGTCCGTCTGGAACGCGCGGCCGAAGATGGCTTCTCCATTCTCCTATCTGACTGTCAATTATCCGGACCCGGTTCACGTGGCGGCGAATTGCCCGGAGGGACTATGTTATTACCGGGCTAAACGGGCCGGAGCCAAGATAGCCATCCCGGCCGGCCAGCAGCTTTTCTTTGAGGAAGTGACCCCAACGGAATATGAACTGCAGCCAATCCCACCGGCCGTCATCAATGATTACTTCACCTGGCTGTCTGGCATAGAAGTAGGGCGGATCGACGCAGAACGTTGCCTGGCTCTCTGGCGACAATCAACACCAACCGCGGCCGCCACCCGTCGCCCGGCGACACCCACTCTTGCGCCCACCCCCACGACAGTCTTGCCCCCTACGGCCATCCCTACCCGGCCACCCAATCCCACCCCAACGTCAGTCCC
>JBFMFT010000227.1:0-8220 GCA_040751925.1 Chloroflexota bacterium | reverse complement strand
GCGCTTCCGACCGCGTTCCCTTTCTCAGACTAGCCATCTGTATATACTTATGATATGATAGTATATACATATTGGAGTATGTTGTGGAAATCACGGAGTTTGAGTGGGATGAAGGCAACCTTGAGGAGATTTATCGTCATCGCGTGAGACCCGAGGAAGTTGAACAATGCTTCTTCAACCGGCCGCAATGGCACAAACGCAAACCCCATCGCTCCGGTGCTCAAGAACGATTCTATCTACTAGGTCAGACGGACGGCGGCCGTACCCTATTCATTGTCTACCAGCGCAAGAAGGGTGGTGTTATTCGCCCGATTACCGCCTATGATAAGTAATGGAGCAGACCAACATGGCAAAGAAGAAAATCCCTGACTTTTCCTCAGAAGCGGAAGAGGCGCATTTTTGGAGTACGCACTCGATTGACGATTACCTGGATGGACTGGAAGATGCTCCCCTCCCACAAGTGTCGCCGGAGGCCCGTACCCAGGCCATTTCCTTGCGTCTATCCACCAAAACCCTGACCGCTCTGAAGCAGGCGGCGGCTAAACGAGGCGTGGGCTACCAGACCTTGATGAAGCAATGGCTAGAAGAAAAGCTGCAGGAGGGCGAGCAACCCGAACAACGCGAGTTTGAGGAAATAGTCGTTAGGACGCAAACAGCCCTATCACAAGCGCAAACACTGTTAAATGGGTTGCACAGATTGAGGGCCGGCCGGGAAACAGTCAAGACATGACTCAGAACAGCTTCCCGCCAGGCTGGGATGAAACCAGAGTCATGAAGGTTCTCACCCATTACGAGACACAGACCGAGGATGAAGCAGTGGCCGAAGACGAAGCAGCCTTTGAGAAAGGACTTCGGCCGCCAGAAACTTACTACGTCCTGGATAGCACATTGGCAACTAAACTGGCTGATTTGGCCCGGCAACGGGGTGTCTCGGCCGAAACCCTCCTCAACCTGCTGGTCTACGAGAAGCTACAGGAGTGGCAGGTGGCTACGGCCGCGTAGGTCGTTGAGGTTTGGCCTACCGGCCGCTTCCCCTCCCCCCGCCTGACTATGTCAATCGTGCGAATGGTCGCATTGACCCCGTATCGAACATGGCTATACTCTTGAGCATAGATCAATTCTTCGTGTGATTAGGAAGAGATAAGATGGTTGAAGTGACTGTGCGAGTACCGGAAACTCTGGCAGAACGATTATCTTCGGTGGGTTCGCGCCTACCAGAAATCCTGGCTCATGGTTTAGATAAGTTATCGCCGCTCCCCAATGAGGTTTATCGCTACATTCTGGAATTTCTCGTCAGCCGTCCGTCCCCCCAGGAAGTAGTCAATTTTGGACCGACGCTCGCCATGCAGAAGCGGGTCAGTGAATTGCTGGAAAGGAACCGCTCTGACAACCTGACCCCGGCCGAGGCTTCTGAACTAGACGAATATCTCCGCATTAACCACCTGGTTACAATGCTCAAAGCCCGCGCGCTCCCCTACTTGCTGGCGTCATCCTGATGAAAACCGCGTCCATTCCGGCCAGGCTGCGGCGTCGCGTCATCCAACGGGCCGCTGGATTGTGCGAATACTGCCATAAACCCCAGGTGACCTTCTTCCAACATGAGATTGATCACGTCATCGCCCGCAAGCATGGCGGCCGGACGACTCTGGACAACTTAGCCCTTACCTGCTTTGAATGCAATCGCTACAAGGGGAGTGACATAGCTTCGATTGACCCCGAAACTGCTACCATCACCCCCCTATTCAACCCACGCCAGCAAGGTTGGCATGAGCATTTCCGATTAGTCGGCGCACGGATTGTGGCGTTGACCCCAGAGGGGCGTGCGACAGTTTTACTCCTGCATTTTAATGACAAGGAGCGGGTACGGGAACGGGCAGCCTTACAGAGTCTTGTTGGACAGTAATTGTCTGATAGTCTCTTAAAGGCGCAGACCGCCTTAGCGGAAGCGCAAACGTCATTAAATGGCCTGTGCAGGTTGAGGGTCGGCCGGGGAAGCTATTAAGAGGCGTCAGGCCCCTCGCGCCGGCCGCCCGGCCGGATAGCCCGCCAGGCTCCCTTAAACAGCGACTTTAGGGAGGTCGTCGCCAGCCCCTCCTTCGCTGGGTGTTCGGGGTCGGCCAGGCCATGAACCACGTTGAGAACGTGCTGGCCGCTGGCCTCCAGGCTAAACAGGGCATAGCGTTGTTGGTCGTTGATGGGGCCAAAGAGTTCCTGCCGCAGCCCTGCACATAAATCCAAGATCGTGCGGAGGGGTATCTGCAACTGGCGGCCGACGTTGGGCAGCCACTCGCTCCTGGTCTCGGCCGGCGACTCTTCGACCCGAAGCTCTGGCGGGGCTTCCTCGGCTGGCAAAACCACCGCGACCGTCTCCCCCTCCCTTACCTGCTGCAACTGAGCAACGGTTTCCTCCCATTCGGCCATCCGCGCCTGAACCAACCTCTCTAGTTCAGCCTTGGCCGCCTGCAAAGCCGCTACCTCTTGCTCGCGCTGGGCGACGGTAGCGCACAGCGCTTCGTTCGCCTGAGACAAGGCAGCCACCTCCTGCTGGGCGCGGGCCTCTAACGCAGCGTAGGTATGCTGCAAGGTCTCTGGAAGTTGACCATGGCCGGTGATGTCCCGCGAGAAGACGGCCGCGTGAGACACCCGGCCGCCATCCGTAGCGCAGGGGTAATAGGCCACGTCGAAGTAACGGTAGCCCAGGCTAGGAAACTCAAACCAGCTTTGATGGCGCACTTCGCGGCCGGCCAGGCACGAATCCAGATATTCCTTCAGCACGTAGTCAAATAGCCCCTGACCCCAAACGTCGGCCACCGTGCGGCCGATAATCTCCTCCCGCGCCAGCCGGTGGGCCCGGCAGTAGGATTCGTTGGCCGCCTCGTAAGCGTAGTTCCGGTTGATCAACGTCATAAACTGGGTGTCGGGGTTGGGGGCAAGGTTATACTTCTGCCAGATAGCCTCCAGGGTGGGGGTCTTGTCAGGGCTCTCGCGCATCGTCTTCTCCACGGCCGGCTAATTCTTGAGAGGGTGTCTCTACTCAGTTTCACCGCTGAGACGCGGAGGTTGCGGAGTTTCTAGTGCTGAGTGATGAGTGATGAGCAACGAGTAACTCCTCACTCATCACTCATTACTTCCTCTGCGTTCTCCGCGCCTCTGCGGTGAGTTACGAGAGAGTTAATGAAGAGCCAAGCCTAAGTTGAGAAGACGCAACGAGCAATAGTACTTTGGGACTAGGCGGATAGTTCCTGCCAAAAGCCTTGACCGGCCGCCTCTAAGTCACCCGCTAGCGAAAAGGCCAGGCTACGCACGCGCACCCGGCCGACCCAGGTATCCAACGGCCGGGCCAATGCCGTCGGATAAACGAGAACCGCTTCCCGGCAACCTTTGGCTTCGGCGTAGGCCACGACCTGGGCAATATCCTCGGCGGCCGGGGCCGCCGGCGTCTTGTACTTCGTATCCAACACCCAGCGGGCCGCGTTTGTCTCCTTTTCGTAAACCACCAGGTCAATGACAAAGTGAGTGTGACCGGCCGCGTCCAACTGCACCCGCTCCTGGCTCTGCAAACGCCAGGCGGCCGGCAAGTGGCTTGACAACCACTCGGCCACAAATAACTCAAACAGCCGCTCCATATTGACCAGAAAGGGTAAGGCCAGGTGGTCGCCCACCTGGGTATCTGGCCCGGTGTGTTCCAGGAACAGGCGACAGAGGGCGTGTAGGGGGCGGTAATCTTCGTTCAGGCGGTGATACAGACGGCCGGCGCAAGCCTGGGCAGTCACCGGCGTCAATGTCACCAGGCCGCGCAACGATTGGCAAGCCTGGCGGATCACGGGCAGCCCCCGCTCACTGAGCAAACCACTGTGGGCTATCCGCCACAGTGTCCAGGCCAGAATGTGGTTATCCAGCAGGTCGACCGTTTGTTCCTGGTAACGGCAGGGGAGTTCAACCGCCCACGGCCGTCGGGCCAATTGACCGCCATCCAGCCGGCCGCGCATGGCGGGTAAAGCTTCCTGGCGAATGAGATAGCCCCGGTAGAACCCCTGGCGGGCGCGTTGGAGGACGCGGCCGGCCAAAGCCAGGGCCAGCCGCTCGTAAAACCCCGGCCAACTCTGCGTTTCCACTAACTCTTCCAGGAGACGAAAACTCTGCAACTGGTAGGCGTATTCCAGCATCCGCAAGAGGTTGCGGAGGGGGACTTTGGGCTGGAGAACGAGTCGCCGCTCCGAAGTCAGGGGAATGACGCCCACCCATCCCTGGGCGGTGAGCCGCCATTGCCCGGCCGTCTGGAAGGAGGGCGGCTCGACCACCACCTGGCGGCCGTAATCCTGCCACAGCCTTTGCCCAAGGGCGGCCGTTAGCGCCGTGGGCGGCAGGGAGACCTGCTCATACTCCGTCAGGGCTATGACACGGTAGGCTGCATCTTCCATGGCCACTCTTAAACCCCGTAGGTCTCTACGGGGTTTAGGCTGGCGGCACTACCCGCAGGGGAATAGGCGTAAAGACCAGGACGAAGATGACCAACGTGAGAATAGCCACAAACCGTCGCTTACCATCCAGAGGAGTTACGTCATCCAACGGTTCGGCGTGGCGGTTGCCAATCAGGAAGAGGAGGGCCACCCAAACTCCCCAGGTCAGCGCATTGGCGAAGAGGGCCAGGGCGATCAAAGCCAGGATAACTGGCCAGAAAAAGCGGCGCGCCCGCTCGCCAAAGAGAACGTAGGCAGCGTGGCCGCCGTCCAATTGACCTACCGGCAGCAGATTCAACCCCGTCACCAGCAAGCCCAGCCAGCCAGCCCAGGCCACCGAGTCCAGGGTTACGTCAATGCCGTTGGCCGGTAGAATCCGGCCGAACAAAGCAAACTTAATTAGCAAGTAGAGCAGGGAATTGCCTTCCAAGAGGTAGCCCCCGGCCGGAGGCAGCGGGCCCACTTCGGAAATGGATAGCCCATACAGGAGGATAGGTAGAGCCACCAGCAGACCAGCCAATGGCCCGGCCGCCCCCACGTCCAACAGCGCCCGCCGGTTCTTAACTGGGGCTTTGAGCATGATAAAAGCCCCTAGCGTGCCAATGCTGCTAAAGGGCAGGGGAATAAAATAAGGTAGGGTGACTGGCACCTGGTGATAGCGGGCGGCGAGGTAATGGCCCATTTCGTGCGCCCCCAGAATGAGCAAGAGACTGAGGCTGTAGCGCCAACCCAACCACAGCTCCGTGCCGCTAAACTGCGGCTCGTAGCTGGCCCCAATGTAGAGGGTGGAGAGGATAGTCACGAGGAACAAGACGAGGTTGACCACCCAGTTCGGCCGCGTCTCGGCAAAGACGACCGGCATAGCCGTCAAGACAATCTGCCCCTTTTCACGCCGCACCCTGGGCGTAAAGCCACGTCGCTCAAAACGGCCGCGCAAATCGTCAAAATGGGTGGCCAGGTCGCCCAAAAGTTGGCCGCGCCAGCGCACGTAGCCAGGCTTGGGGCTATCCAGAGTCACATCTTCGACAGTGAACAGGTCGGCGATGTCCCTCTGGAGTTGGGCAATGATTTCGGCCGAGACGGGTGGAGCGGCCGGTAGGGGTAAGCGTGCATTACTCTTCACTCTTCACTCTTCACTTCTTCTTCGTCATCGTCTCCCCAACCAATAATCCAGATACAGGCCCCGGCGACCAGGACGGTCACGACGACCAGCCAGAACCATTGCCGGGCCTCTAGCCCAACGTCTCGCGCCTCGTACACCAAAATCGCCACCATACCCAGGGCCAGCACCAACCAGGCCGATAGGTTAGGGTGGTTACGAATCCAGGTCTTGATTCCTACCATTTCTCCTACTTTCGGGGGTAACTGGTAACGGATCATGTATTTACTCAGCCAGCCTCGTCGTTTGACGATGTTAAATTTCGTTCACATAGGGTCAAATCTTGGCCTGTCCTGGCAACGGATAGTCAGCGGATAAGCGGATAGTCGGTCGCGCCATCCGTTTATCCGTTGTTCATCCGTTGCGAGGTGGCAAATTTAACGTTGTCAAAGTAGCTACCGGACAATTACCCATAACCCATTACGAATTACCCATTACTGACCGCCAGGCGGCCGTAAACTGCGCCTCCGTCTCGGCCAGTGACCCGCTTGTGTCAATCGCCACGTCTGCCTGGGCGAGCTTCTCCGCCTGGGGCGATTGGACCTGGACGCGCTGGACGGCCGTCGCCTCGTCCATTCCCCGGCCGCTCATCAGCCGCTCGATCTGCATCGCCGGTGGGCAGTGCGTCACCCACACCTGGTCACATTCACGGGCCAGACTGCCCTCCAGCAGCTTGATCGCCTCCACGAAAACCACTCTGGCCGGGCTGGCCGCGACCCGCCGCCAGAGTTCGACGCGCACGGCCGGATGAATCATCTGCTCCAGCTGGCGGAGAGCCTGGGGATCGCTAAAGACGATTTGGCCCAGGGCCGGCCGGTCAATACGGCCGTCCGGCCGTCGCACGTGCGAACCAAAAGTGGCGGCGATGGCCGCCTGCAAGTCCGCGTCGCTGTCCATGATTTCGTGGACAATTTTATCAGCATCCAGCGTTAAAGCACCCTTAGCCGCCGCCAGGCGTAAGATGACTGATTTGCCGGTGGCGATGTTGCCGGTCAAGCCGACGATGACCTTAGCCGGCCACCACCGCGAGCGGCGATTGTCATTCATGGGCCATTGTCTCCCAACGGGCCAGCAATTCTTCGAGGTGGCTTTGCCCGGCCGTATAGTCGCGCCCCAATTGTTGCACCCGCTCGAATGAACTGGCCTGGGTAGCTACCTGTAACTCTTGCGCCAGTCGTTCCAGGGTCACTTCCACCTGGCTAATTTCATCCTCCAGGCGAGCCAATTCTTCAGCCCGTTGCCTGACTGCCTTATTCTCCTTCAGCGTGGACGGCCGGCGGCCATTGGCAGATGGTAACGCAAGCCGCCGGCTTGCGCGACTTGCCACCTGCGACTTGCCACTTGCCACCTGCCACTTGCCACCCGCCATCTCTGTTTCCCGCGCCACCAGGTATTCCTGGTATGGCCCCTTGAAGACTTGCAGACGACCGTCTTCCAGGTTCCAGATTTGCGTCGCCAGCCGGTCTACCAGGTAGCGGTCGTGCGAAACCAGCAAGATTGTCCCGGCGAACTGTTCCAGAGCCTCTTGCAATCCCTCTTGCGAAGGGATGTCCAGGTGGTTGGTTGGCTCGTCCAGGAGCAGGAAATTGGCTTCTTCCAGAGCCAAAATCGCCAAAGCCAGCCGGCCGCGCTCGCCGCCGCTCAAGGCCGCCACCTGCTTGAACACGTCCTCACCGCGAAACAAGTAGCGGGCCAGGTAATCGCGGGCCTCCCCATTCAACATCTGCTTGTGGCGCAGCAATTCGTCCAGCACCGAGTTGTCGGGCTGCAAGAAGTCGTGCGATTGGGCGAAGTAGCCTACTCGTAGGCTGGCCCCCAATTTGACCTGGCCGGCCAGCGGCTCAATTTTGCCACGCAGGGTCCGCAGGAAGGTCGTTTTGCCGCTGCCATTGGGGCCGATGAGGGCCGCGCACTCTTGCCGCCGCAGTTCCAGGTCGTCGGCCGTAAACAAAACCTTGCCGGGATAGCCAACGGATAAATTGGTGGTTCTTAAGACCAGTTCGCCGCTCCGCATCTCGGCCCGCAAGTTTAGATGAGGGCCACGCGCCGCGCCCGGCGGCCGTTCCAGTTCCTTGATCCGCTCGGCGACTTCGGCCACGTTCATCACGTGGGCCGACTTCTTGCCCATTTCCTCAGTCAGTTGCGACCAGCTTTTGCCTTGCATGGCCTGGCGGCCGACCCGCTGCATGGCGTCCAGCTCACGACTGAGGCGGCTGAGTTTACCTTTAGCCATTTGCACGCGCTGGCCGGCAATGTTGCGCCGGATGAAGTCGAGTTCCTTTTCCAGTCGTTCTTTCTGGGCCGAGTATTCCTGGTGGGCCAGCAGCCAGCGTTCTTCGCGCTGTTGACTGTAAGCGGTGTAGTTGCCGTGGAAGACCTCGATTCCCCGCCGGCTCATCTCCCAGATGGTGTTGACGACTTTATCCAGGAAGTAGCGGTCGTGGCTGACTAGCAGAATGGCCCCGTCCCAGGCGTTCAGGGTGTTTTCCAGCCATTCGACGGCCTCTACGTCCAGGTGGTTGGTTGGCTCGTCCAGGATGAGCAGGTCGGGCTTTTCTAATAACAGTCGAGCCAGTAAGGCCCGCGTTTTCTGCCCGCCGC
>JBFMFT010000226.1:0-8225 GCA_040751925.1 Chloroflexota bacterium | reverse complement strand
GGCCGAAACGCTCATAGAGGCGCGGCAATACGCCAATGAGCGGGTGACGGAATGGGAATTGGATTTCGCCCTGGCCTCGGCTTACCTGGAAATGGGAGATGAGGAAAGGGCCCGGCAGGCGGCCGAACAAGCTCTGGCGGCCGCCCCAGCCGATCAGGCTGCTCCCATTCAGGCGTTATTGGACGGGATCAACCAAACCCCGTAGGTCTGGGAGACCTACGGGGTTTATAACGAAATGGGAACGGTCATCTTCATTTTCTTGGTGGCCCTGGCGGTGACGGCCGTCAGTACGCCCTGGATACGCCGACTGGCGATTGTGATTGGCTTCGTGGACGCGCCGGCCCAGCGCAAGCTGCACAGCGTTCCCATGCCCCTGATGGGGGGGGTGGCCATTGCGGCCGGGGCTATCCTGGCCGTGTTGGTGCTGTTGCCTGATCTGCCGGGGCTGCGGGCGCCAGAGGTGCGCGGTGTCCTGCTGGCCGGCTTTGTGGTGGCCCTCGTAGGGTTGTGGGATGACCGCCGGCGCCTGTCGGCCACGGTGAAACTGGCCGGGCAATTCGTGAGCTTCGTCATCCTGGTCTACTTCGAGATTCACGTCCGGCTGCCCCTCCCGCTCTGGCTCAATTACCTGCTGACCTTCTTGTGGCTGGCGGGGATCACCAACGCGATCAACTTCCTGGACAACATGGATGGCCTGAGCGCGGGGGTCAGCGCGGTGGCGGCGGCTTTCATCTTACTGGCCGGGGCCATGAATGACCAATTCCTGGTGGCGGGGCTGGCGGCGGCCGTGTTGGGGGCCTGCCTGGGCTTCTTGCGCTATAATTTCAAGCCGGCCCGTATCTTTATGGGTGACGCTGGCGCGTTGTTCCTGGGCTTCCTGTTGGCTGTGCTGGGTATCCAGTTGCGCTTTCCCAATAACGTCAACTTTGTGACCTGGATGGTGCCCGTCTTTATCCTGGGCTTGCCTATCTTTGACACGTCGCTGGTGGTGGTGTCGCGCTTGCGGCGGAGAGTGAATCCTTTCACGACGGCCGGTAAAGATCACGTCAGCCATCGCCTGGTGGAGTTGGGTTTCAGCCAGCGTGAGGCGGTGCTGATTCTTTACCTGATCGCCGGCGCCTTTGGCATGATGGGGCTGTTCATCACCCAGGCGGACGTGGTGGAAGGCTATACCATCGGCGGCGTGACCGCTTTGTTAGGAGCTTATGCTATTTGGCGGCTGGAGTGGCGGCGGCCGGTGGCAGGTGGCAAGTAGCAGGTGGCGGGTGGCAGGTAGTAGGTGGCAGGTGGCAGGTGGCAGGTGGCAGGTGGCAAGTGGCGGGTGGCAGGTAGTAGGTGGCAGGTGGCAGGTAGCAGGTGGCAGGTAGCAGGTGGCAGAATCCAAAATCCAAAATCCAAAATCCAAAATTGTTTGAGGAGTTTATGGCAGAAAAGAAGGACTCTCAATCCCCCCAGAGTGTGGCCCGCAAGCGGGCTGAAGAAAAGCAGCGCCAGCAGGCGCAGCAGAATCGGATTATCGCCATTATCGGCGGGGTGTTGGCGGTGGTGGTGATTGCCTACATCGTCTTACAGTTCGTCAACCAGGAGCAAGCTGGTAGTGAAGGAGTAACCGTGGAAGGAGAACGGCCGTTAGCCACATTACAGCCAGGGGCGCGCAATGGCTATTACCAGAGCGCGCCGGAAATGACCCTGGACACCGCAAAGAGCTACGAGGCGGTCATCCAGACCAACAAGGGAGAACTGCGGCTGCGGCTGTTCGACGATGAAGCCCCACTGACCGTCAATAACTTCATCTTCCTGGCGACCCAGGGCTTTTACGACAATACCACTTTCCACCGGGTCATTACCGACTTCATGGCTCAGGGCGGCGACCCCACCGGCACAGGGTCGGGCGGGCCGGGCTACCAGTTCGCCGACGAGACGGATAATGGACTGACGTTTGACCGCCGGGGATTGCTGGCGATGGCGAACGCCGGCCCTGGCACGAACGGCAGCCAGTTCTTTATCACGTTCGTGGAAACGCCCTGGCTGGACGGCAATCACACCATCTTCGGTGAACTGATCGAGGGCGACGATGTGCTTGCTTCGATTACCATCCGTGAGCCTGGGGCGGACGCGGCGGCGGCCGACGTGATTGAGCGGATTGACATTGTGGAAGTGCCTTCTCAGTAAGGTGGCAGGTGGCAGGTAGCAGGTGGCAAGTGGCAGGTGGCAGGTGTCTGACTTGCCACTTGCCACTTGCTATCTCGAGAAACAGGCAAGCCAGCGGCTTGCGCCACCACTTGCTACTTGCCAATGGGCGGCCGTTGACGATGATCGGCTAACGGCCGTGCGCCAGTAGAAACTCGACCACGAGAAACAGGCAAGCCAGCGGCTTGCGCTACCACTTGCCACTTGCCAATGGGGCGGCCGTTGACGATGATCGGCTAACGGCCGTGCGCCAATAGAAATTCGACCACCAGGCGGCTGAAGTCGTCGCTAAAATTGGGTGAGTGGCTGCCGCCCTGGATGGTCCACAGTTCGGCCGAGCCGCCGGCCGCGCAGTTGGAGTCGAAGCGGGCGACCTGGGTCTCGTCGCCAGGGAGCGTAGCGTCCAGATTCAGGCGAGGCAAGGACGTATCCGGCACGGGATCGCAGCCGTTATGCGCCGCCCATTGGCGGACGGTGCCGCGCGCGCTGGGGTAGCAAGCCCCTGGCAGGGTGCAGCCGCCGTTATACTGGATCACGATGTCCAGCGTGCCGTGAATTTGGAGGACGTGAACGGGCTGGGCGGGGGCGCAGTCGGCCGGATTCTTCCAGGTGGCTCCGGCCAGGCTGGCGATGGCGGCCACGGTGTCGCTGTGGTCGCAGGCCATCCGGTGGGACATGAAGCCGCCGTTGGAGTGGCCGGCGAAGTAGACGCGGCCGGGGTCTACGTTGGCGGCGTCCTTGATGGCGTCCACCAGGGCTTGCAGGTAGCCGGAATCGTCCGCGCTGCCCAAGAAGGCGCAGCAGGCGTTGGTGGCGTTCCAAAACTGGAAGCCTAGCAAATCCTCTGTGCCGTCGGGGTGGGCATAGAGGAAGCCGTATTCGTCGGCCAGCGGGGTGAGCTGCCACCAGTCTTCCACCTCCTGGCCGGTGTTGGTGTAGCCATGCAACAGGAGAATCAGGGGGGTGGGTACGTCTGGATTGTAAGAGGGTGGCACGTGGACGACGACTGGCCCCCGGCCGAGGTCTATGATGATGTCGTCCACTTGTTCACCGTGGTTTGATGGGGCGGCGAGGGCGGCCGAGCCAAGTAGTGAGGCAAAGATGAGTAGGGTAAAGGCAAGCTGTCTGGTGATGGGCATATATTTCTCCTTTATGAGATGCTCAACCATATCAACAAAATCAACTTTGTCAATTCCACAATTGCCTCAAGGGGAAACATCCGACGTTTGGCAAACGTCGGATGTCTGCTCCCCAGGGCTCCGCCAAAATTGAAATACTCCCCAATGCCTCGCTAAGAATCCTATGGTGGAAGGACTGCATAACCTATGCTACACTTCGGGACCAACAGAACCCTTAGACAAGACCATTACCTTGCGCTTGGAGAAAGATCACCATGAAAGCATTGTTGGAAAAATTGCACATTGCCGGCCTCAACCCCGGCGCGTGTCATGGCCCGGCCGGCTGGCTGGATAGTCAGGGGCCACTTTTGACCTCCTACAACCCCACCACCGGCGAACCCATCGCCCAGGTAACTCAGGCGACGGCCGCCACCTGCAACCAGGTCATCAACCAGGCCCAGGCCAGCTTTCAGGCCTGGCGCGAAACCCCCGCCCCCCGGCGCGGCCAGCTTGTGCGCGACCTGGGGAATGCCCTACGTGACCTCAAAGAGCCTTTGGGCGACCTCGTTTCGCTGGAGATGGGCAAGATTCGGGCCGAAGGGCACGGTGAAGTTCAGGAAATGATTGACATCTGCGACTTTGCCCTGGGCCTCTCGCGCCAGCTGTACGGCCTGACCACCCATTCGGAGCGGCCGGGCCACCGACTGTACGAGCAATGGCATCCCCTGGGGCCAATTGGTGTCATCACCGCCTTCAACTTCCCGGTGGCCGTCTGGTCGTGGAACGCGGCCATCGCCGCCGTTTGCGGCGATACCGTTGTCTGGAAACCGTCTGAGCGAACGCCCCTTACGGCCGTCGCTGTTCAACACGTCGCCAACCGTGTCATGGCCGACTATGGGCTGGCGGGTATTTTTAATCTCGTCGTGGGCGGGCCAGAGGTCGGCGAGCAACTCATCAACGACCCTCGCCTGCCGCTCATCTCCTTTACCGGCTCGACGAAAGTCGGCCGCCACGTGGCCCAAACCGTCGCCGATCGGCTCGGCCGCACCATCCTGGAATTAGGCGGCAACAACGCCATCATCGTCCACGCCAACGCCGATCTCGACCTGGCTACGCGGGCTATTCTATTTGGGGCGGTGGGCACGGCCGGCCAGCGTTGCACCACCACCCGCCGGATTATCATGCACAAAACCATCGCCGGCGATTTAACCGACCGCCTGGTCAAAGCCTACCAGCAGGTGCCGCTTGGCGATCCCCTAGATAGCCGGACGCTGATGGGGCCGCTGGTAACAAGCGCGGCCGTCGAAGCCATGTTCCGCGCCTTAGCCCAGGCCGAAGCGGAAGGTGGCGAAATCCTGATCGGCGGCCGGCGGCGGCCGGAGTTAGGGCCGCAGTTCGTCGAGCCAACCATCGTTAAGATGCCCGGCCAGACGGAAGTCGTCAAACGGGAGACTTTCGCCCCCATCCTCTACCTGCTGGAATATGAGACACTCGAAGAGGCAATAGCCCTGCACAATGACGTGCCGCAAGGACTTTCCAGCGCGATATTCACTGATTCGTTGCGGACGGCCGAGGCCTTTCTGTCGGCGGCCGGCTCCGATTGCGGCATCGCCAACGTCAACGTTGGCACGTCCGGGGCGGAGATTGGTGGAGCGTTTGGTGGGGAGAAGGAGACGGGGGGCGGCCGGGAGTCCGGCTCCGACGCCTGGAAAGCCTACATGCGCCGCCAGACCAATACCATCAACTGGTCGAAGGAGTTGCCCCTGGCCCAGGGCATCCGATTCGGCGATTAACCTGCTTACGTCTATGCAAACCGACAAACTGTTTCACGAATTCTTCCAGCTAGCGCCCCAGGCCTTCTTCGAGCTACTGCAAATCGAGCCGGGTTGCGCCTATCGCTTTGAGAGCCCGGTGGTCAAGGCGGTCGAGAGGCGCATGGATGGGCTGCTGGAACCGGCCGAGCCCGGCCACCCGCGCTATTTCTTGGAAGTGCAAGGTTATTACGACAAGTCCATCTACTGGCGCGTCATTCAGCAGGTAGGACTGTACCACGAGCAACGGCCGCAACTGCAAGGCCAGCCCTGGCAAATAGTATGCCTATTCCTGGATCGATCATTTGATCCTGGCCTGGAAACTCTGGGTACCTTGGCCGGCGGCCCGACCCCGTGGCTCATTCGTGGTTACGTGGACGACCTATTGACGCACGTCAAAGCCCCCTCACCCGTTCTTAACGTGCTGCTTCCTTTAACAGTAGGCACTGAGGCCGATCTACGGCAACAGGCCGGGAACTGGGTCGAACGTATTCACGAATCGTCAGAACTCGACCAGGCGGCGCAAGAGCGGTTGCTTGAATTGCTGGCCCAATTCATCGCGCAAAAATTCAGCCACCTTAACCGAAAGGAGATTCAGACAATGCTAACCCTGACACCTATAGAAGAGACAGCACTTGGTAAAGAATTACTTGAAGAAGGCCGCCAGCAAGGGCAGGTGTGGTTATTAGCTGATCTTATAGGGCAGAGATTCTCAGTCCGATCCGAGCTGGTAGCGAAACATTTAGCCCCTCTCCGCAGCCACGATCTGCTGGCCCTGGGGCATTATCTACTTATAGCCCAGAGTTACTCGCAGATTGAGGCGTGGGTGGCCGGCCGGCTGGCGGTCGTGGAGTAGTTGGGCCGGCAGGCCCACTCCGCCACGGCCTCAACCGGCCGACACTGCCTGGGCGCGCCTACTTATCCAGGCATGGCAGACCGGCGGGGATTTGGGGATTACCCCCTAATAAATCCCTAATCCCTGCCCGGCCGCCTCATTCATACCGCAAGGCCGTCACGATGTCCAGTTTGGCCGCCTGGCGGGCCGGCAGGAGGGAAGCCAGTACACCAAACAAAAGGCCCACGGCAATTGTGAACAGAATACCAACATACGGGAAATAGTAGGGCAAGGGGAAGCCGGCCGCCGTCATCGCGCTAGTCAAGGTATAGCTCAACCACAACCCGGCCAGAATGCCAAAGGCTGTGCCCGTCGCCGCCAGCAGCAGGCTTTCGGCCAGGATGAGCCGCTGCACCTGGCGGCGCGTTGCCCCCACCGCCCGCATCATGCCAATCTCCCGTGTCCGCTCCAGCACATTGATAACCAGGGTGTTGACCAGGGCAATGAGGGACGGCGCGGCCAGGAACACCAGCATCATGTGGAAGACAACCAGAGCCTGCGTAAAAATCTCTTCCTGGGTAGCCCGCCAACTGGACGAATCAAACAGGGTGAAGGCCGGGTAGCCAGCAGCCACCTTTGTCAGGGCCGCGCCCACCTGTTGCCCATCGGCCCCGGCCGCCCGATTGGCCATCAGCAGCAGGTCGGCCGTCTGGTGGAAATCCTGGGCCAGGTTCGCCTGGGAGACGTAGGCGGTAGCCAGTTTGGCGTTCAAGTAATCCATGCCAACCCCCACCACCTCATACTCACGCACGCCCTCCGGCGTTTGCAGCGGCAGCGTCTCGCCGACCTTGACCTGGTTCTGAGCGGCAAAGATACCGTTGACGACAATCGCCCGGCCGCCAGCCAGGCCGTCATAAATGGTCGCTTCGTCGCCGGCCGTGAAGACCAGTCCCGACACGGCCGGGTAAGTCGCCGGGTCTATGCCCACCAGTTGCAACGCTTTGCCGCCAGTTTCGGTCGTCGCCAGGCGCAGGGTCGTCACCGCCTCGATGCCGGAGGTTGTCCCAATGGCGGCCGCCAGTTCCGGGCCGGCCCCGGCGTTGCCCCCGGCCAATATGATAGAAGTGGGCATGAAGAGGTAATCCGCCCCCAGGCTGCGATCCAGGTAGCCCAGGAAGCCATCGGTAATACTGGTCATCACGCCGACCATCGCCACCAGGATCGCCAGACCCACCATCATGGCCGACGCCGTCACCGCGGCCCGGCCGGGCTGCCGCACCAGGTTACCCTGGGCGATCTGCCCCTCACGGGCAAAAGCGATGACTAGCAAGCGGCCGAAAAGCCGGGCAATCGGGTCAATCAGGGCGGGGGCTACCAGCACCAGACCCAACACAAACAGCACCCCCCCCAGCGTCACCAGACCCGCATTGCCAGAAGCCAGGGTAGCCATTGCCAGAATAACCAGCACGACTCCCACCAATCCACTCCGGCCGGCCGCCCGCCGGTAGCCTTCGCTGGTCGCCGGCCGCAAGGCCTCCAACGGCGTGACCCGGCTGGCGGCCAGGGCCGGGGCGATGGCTCCCACGATCGTCACGCCCACGCCCAGGGCAATGGCCGCGGCAAAAATCGGCCAGCGTAAGACCGGCCCTCCAATGCTAAAATGCAAGAACTGTTCATAGAGCGATCCCAAAAGGCCCAAAAAACCCAGGATCAAGAGATAGCCAGCCACAATCCCGACGGCCGTGCCAATAACCCCTTGCAGGACACTTTCCGTAAGGATCAGGGCGAGAATGGTGCGGCGCGCAGCCCCCACCGACCGCAAGAGGCCAATGTCGTGGCGGCGTTCGGCGACCACCGTGCGAAAGGTGTTGAAGATGATGAAGCCGCCCATCACCAGGGCCATCACTCCAAACAGGTTGATGGCAATCGTCGCCACCTGCATATTCGCCAGCAGGGCCGTGCCAGCTTCTAGCTGGCCCAACTTGAAGCCATCGCCCAGGCGCGATTGGACGGCCGCCTCCACCACCGCCCGATCCGCCTCCGGCCTGTAGACTGCTTCCATTGTGTTGACAAGACCCGGCTGGTCGAACAAGCTCTGAGCCGCCGCCAGCGGCACATACACTTCTTCAACACCAGGCAGAGAGCGTGAGGTGATACGGCCAACGACAGTAAAGTCCGTCGTGCCGTCGGCCGACGGCAGGGTCAGGGTGTCCCCTACCGTCAGTCCCGCTTCTTCGGCCAGGCTTTCCGAAATGACCATCACGTTGCTAT
>JBFMFT010000225.1:0-8235 GCA_040751925.1 Chloroflexota bacterium | reverse complement strand
ACCAACCCCCGGCCGCTATTGTCCACCGTCGCCCAGTCGGCCGGAAAGCCCGTGTCGAAATTCACCACCGGCCCGTTGCAGGTCAACGGCGCGGCCGGCCCGGCCACGATCACCGCCGCCGCGTCCACCGCCTGGGTGCTGGTAATCGTGCGGGAGGTACTCCACGTGGCCTGGTTGATGACGCTGCCGGTAAAAACGGCCGTCCGCGTTACAAAAAAACTGGCCCCGGGTGAGAGGGAGTAGGTGTAATCGGACAGAATCGTACCCAGGCGGCTATCCGCCAGGTTATGCCCATCGAAAACCGTGCTGCCCGTGTTCTCCATCCGGTAACAATAAGTCACGGGGTTGCCAATGTCGGCCGTGATGACGGCCGTACTGGCGCAACTGTGGGGGTCTAGTCCAACCGTCTTGACCAGGCTCATGGAGACCGGCACAAACTCAATGAATTGGCCGGTCGGCCCCAGGATTTTCGAGTCCACCAGGTTACCACTGCGGTCTATTTCGTGGACACCCGTATTGGTCGTCGCCAGGATGTTGCCGTTGGGCAGTTCGTACACGCCGCGATAGCTGGTCAATGTGCCGGGGTCATAACGGCCGACCAGGACCCCCTCGGCCGTATATTCCAAAATGCCCTCCTCTGTCCCGCTGAAATTAGCCACCAGGACGTTGCCATTGGCCGCTTCAGTGATTTGTTGGGGAAAGCTGTTGACCGAAACCAGGTTGGACAAATAACCGCCGCTCAGGTCGTAACGGTGAACGGCGTCGCTGGCCGTGCCGCTAACCAACCAATCGGCCGCCCGCAGAAACACGTCAGCCGGGTCATTCAAGCCCCCGGCCGACTGGGCGATGAAGTTGCCCAGGTAGACGCCGGCCGCGTCAAACTCAGCCACCGAGTCCCGATTGGCCCCCAGATTGACCGTCGCCAGCAAGTTGCCGTTCGGCCGCCAGGCGATGCCTTGTACATTATCGAGAATAGTGGGGTCAGGGCCGCCGGCCGGGGCGAAGACGCCGACGTAATTGCCATCCAGGTCGTAAGCCTGCACCACGTCATTCACCACGTCGGAAACGTAGAGGCGATCACCGGCCGCGTTGACGAGGGCGTTCCTGGGTGTAGCCAGGTGGGTTGCATCGGGGGGGATCAGGTTTTCGTCCAGCAGGTCGCCCGTTTCGGCGTCGAAAGCCATGACGCGGTCATTGGCGGCGTCGGGGATGAGCAGGAGGCCGGGGCCGTCAGTCGTTGTGCGGCCGGCGACTCTGGCCGGCGGTGAGGCGGAGCCTTGAGCAACAAAACCGTTGGTCGCCCCCCCGGCCGCCAGCGAATAGACAATTAGCCCGGCGACGGCCACGGCCGCCGCCACAATTCCGAATAAGCGCATCCTACACTGCCTGGCAATTGGTAGAGCATTTTGGCAAATGGCTCTACTGCGAGCAGTATAGATGGTTCACCATCAGAAAAAATGGTACTTAGCTCCCACCCCGGCTGGCGTCAGGTCACGGCCGGGGCCGACACCAACTGCTCCTTATGGGCCTCCACGTAAATACGGAGCGCGGCGCGCATCCGTTTTTCCCATTCATCCCCCTGGGCCTGAAACCAGGCCAATACGTCTGAGTCCAGTTGCACGGCTACAGTTACCTTTTGTCGCGGCCGCCATACTCTAGCTCGGTCAAAGAACGCCTCGTCGAGGGGTGGGATGTTGGAGTAATCAATCTCCTCATCTGTCATTGTTGCTAATTTTACCCAATCAGTTCCTGGCTGACTGTTCATGGTGTATTGTTTGTGGTCTAGGTCTGCGTTTGCCAGGCATCTGCGCCATTAAGGTGATCAATGAGCGCAAGGCTGTGTTGACAGCCTCGGAATCTGGAAAATACTCCCTCACGTCTGGTTGAAGTAAGACCGCGCCTTCTTCTAGTTTAAGATGCTGTACGATAGTTGTTCCATCTGACCTATGAATCTTAATAGTATAGCCTTCGTGAAGTGGCTTGTAATGCTTACCTCGGGTCGCGCCCCTAAAGTCATACTCAGGGCGCATATCGTCGCCGTTCGCCGTTTGGGGTTTAGTCTTTTCCATAGTACGCACCTCTTTCGGCGCGAGTGGCTTTACGTTTGCTGTAGGCTCAACCGGCCGTCGGCCGTCAATTCTAGCGCGATACCCCCGTGTCCCAGTTTCTTCTCCTGAACGAGCCCGGCCGCCAGCAATTCGCCAATCAATTTGCCGACGGCCGACTCGCTGCGAAACTTCAGTTGACCGTAAGCCGCCGACCGCCGGCCGCGCTCATCCACTCGTGAGTCGCCGCGCAGAATGTGAATCAACCTCTGCCGCCCCCAACTCATCTCCTTCAGCGCAGTCAATATCAACCGTCGCTGCTCCTCAACCTGACTCTCGTCCAATCCAAAATCCAAAATCGAAAATCCAAAATCACCTTGGCAGTTGTCGCACGCCTCGCACGTTGCGCGGGACGCGCCGCCCAGGTAATTCGCCAGGAAACCATGCCGGCAACGGCGCGTGCGGGCGTAGGCCACGATTTCGGCCACCCGCTGCTGCTGGATGGTCTTGTACTGGTTCAGCAGGCTCTCGATACGGGTAGCAGCCCCGGCCGGCGCAGGCAACAGCGTCAGCAAACCGTCGCGGCCGTTGGCCTGGTATTCCAGGTAGCCGGCCGCCTGCCAGGTCAATAACAGCTCCTCTAGCCGTTCGGCCGGGGCCAGGCCCGTCTCCACCAGGTCGGTGAAATTGCGGGTGACGCTCTGGCGCAGGCGCAAATGAGCAGCCTCGGCAAAGTGATCAAAGGCAGTCTCCCGCCCTTCGCTCAACCGGCGCAGGGTGACGGTGCGCGGCGCGTCGTGATGCCGCGCCACTAAACCGGCCTGTTCCAACGCGCTGAGAGCCACCCGCACGGCCGTATCGTCTCCTTGCGCGTCACGCGCCAGGTCGTCCAGGGCCACCGGGCCGGGGTTGCGGCCGTTCAAGCGGCGGCGCACGGCCGCGTAAACCGCCCGCAAGAACTCAATCGTCACCACGTCCTGGTTAGCGTGGCGGTTCAGGGTGGCTTTGTCGCTGGCGCTGTGTAACAGAATACAATAGGCCGGCTGGCCGTCGCGGCCGGCTCGCCCAGCTTCCTGGTAGTAGGCTTCCACCGAAGCAGGCAGGCCATAGTGAATGATAAAGCGGATGTCCGGCTTGTCCACACCCATCCCAAAGGCGATGGTGGCTACGATGAGGCGCGTGCGGCCGCTCATAAAGTTATCTTGCGCCTGGGCGCGGTTCTCCATCCCGGCGTGGTAGTGAGTCGCATCCAGCCCTTGCCGCCGCAGCAGGTCGGCTATTTCCTCACAGTTCTGGCGAGTGCGGGCGTAAATGATGCCGCTGCCCTCTAATTGCTGGCATAGATGGAGCAGGTGGCGCAATTTTTCGTCTTCGTCCCTGGCCTTGATCGCGCTCAGGTGGAGGTTGGCCCGGTAGGTGTCGGCGGCAATCACCCGTAGGGGTGAGGAATGTTCCCTCTCCCTACCAGGGGAAGGGTCAGGGAGGGAGTGATCACCACCCGCCTCGCCCCTACCAAATAAACGCCGTTCGATGTCCTCCCGCACGCGGGGTGGGGCCGTCGCCGTCATCGCCAAAATAGGCGGCCGGCCCAGGTCGCGGCATACCTGGGCGATGGTCAGGTAGTCCGGCCGGAAATCATGCCCCCAGATCGAAACGCAATGGGCTTCGTCAATGACCAGGCGGCTCAAGCCAGCCCGTCGCACGGCGTGGAGGAAGGGCGGCTGGCGCAACCGCTCCGGCGCGGCGTAAACCAGGCGATAACGGCCGCGCCCAATGTCCACCAGGGCTTGCTGCAACTCTGTGTTATCCAGTGTGCTGTTGAGGGCCAGGGCGCGGGGGCGCAGAGTTGGCGGCAGGTTATCCACCTGATCTTTCATCAAGGCGATCAGAGGCGAAATGACCAGGGTGAGACCCTCGTCTAGCACGGCCGGCAGTTGGTAGCACAGCGACTTGCCCCCACCCGTCCGCAAGATCGCCAGGACGTTTTCGCCCCGCCGGGCGCAGGCCATAATTTGCGGCTGGGCCTCCAACAGCGACGTAAAGCCGAAAAAGGTGCTGGCCGCCTGTTCCAGTTCAGCCCGCTCCTGGTCGCTCACTGGCACAGCGTTCAGGTCAGGCAGATGAGCCATAGGCGGTTGGCCCTCGGCCGGGCTTGCCTCGCGCCGTTCTAGCCTCCCTTTGGCCCGCTCACGGATGCCTTCTCCTGCCAACAGAGCCTTGATCTCGGTCAACTCTGCCTGGAAACGGGTGGCAAGTTGCTCGGTGACGGCCGTCAGGTGGTTCGGGTCGCCGGTGCGGGCGAAATAATCCCTGAGCTGGCGCAGGAGATAAACCTGAACGTCGTATTGGCCTTCCTCGACGGTGTAGGCCCGCACCGCGTAGGCGGCGGCCGTGACGGGATCGCCGCGCTGTTCATAGAGGCGCATCAAGCCGACCAAAGGCTGGCGACTACCAGGCGTCATTCGGAGGTGGCGGAGATAGGCGGCTTCGGCCGTTTCCAGGTCGCCCCCGAGTAGACTTACCTCACCAAGCAGCGACCAGGCCCCGGCCGGGGCGTCGCTGTGGCGGGTTATTTCCTGGGCGGTCGCCAAGGCCGCTTGATGATTGCCCACATGGAGAAGATAATAGCCCAGGTTCACCTGCGCGCTGAGGCTGTATTTTTCTTCCAGGCGGGTCTGCATGATGGCTACCGCTTCGGCCGTCCGCCCCAGCCCATCCAACGCCTTCGCCTGCATATCCAGAAGTGTCACCAGGCCCGGCCGGTTAATAGCCAGCAGGCAATCCAGCGCGTCCTGGTACTGCTCCCAGCGCAGCAAGAAACTTAAAAGCTGGTTGCGTACCTTCGCCGGCAACTCAGCTACCAGTCGCCCATCTACGTCCAACTGAGCCAACAACGACTCCGCCATTCCATCCTGGGAGATGATCCACGAAGGACACCAAGGAACACGAATCACTTTTCTTCATTCGTGCCTCTTCGTGTCCTTCGTAGATCCCTACAGATTATCATAATCAATCACGGCCGCATAATCCGGTACCACGTGAACGCCCACGACCAGCGGCCAAATTGTCCCCTTGTAAGAGCGGCTCAAGCCAATAGCCAGGTAAATGACCCCGGCCGCCAGCCGGCCGTGCAGTTCATCGTGGCTGAATTTCAAGCGGCCGGCCCGTTCCTCAGCCAACCATTGGCGGCCGAGGGCGCGCCACTTCAGGTCGGTCACCGGCACGCCCCGCGTGGGTGGAGCCGGGTAATAAAGGCCGTCCTGCTGGAAACCCACGTAAGCTTCGTATTTGCCGGAATAATCGTCGAGGCTAAAAGTGGCCCACAGCGCCGACGGCCGGATCAAACACAACGAGCGCGTATGTTGCTGCAGCACCTCGGCCGGACACTGATCCACGTGCCGGGCTAGGAAATCAGCCCGCTTCTGGCCGCTCAACTGACGCAAGAGGCGCGGCCGTTGCCTGACGAAATCGGTCAGCCAGTCTTCCGTGTGCGGGGGATCAGGACGCGGGTGCAAGAGGTTGAGGCTTACCACGTCGCCGATTTGTACCACCCGGCCGTCGGCGTCCGTCATATCCCCCAATAGCAACGAACTATGCTCCTTGACCGGCCGCACCCAGGTTAGACCACTGGCCGGATGGGGCTGGTTGATGAAGCCGGCCGTACACAGACCGCTTTTCATGCGCGTCAGGGCCAGGATGAGGACTTCGTGGGACATAAAAGGCGTAAACCGTGACACGTGAAACGTGATGCGGGAGCTATCTGCTCACGTTTCACGTTTCACGCTTCACTTACAAATGAACGATCTCCAATCCCGGCACGTGTTCCGCCCAATACTCGGCCACCAGGCGGCGATGGCAGCGGTCGGCCGTATCTTCACTACATAACAGGCAGGGGGCGCGATAACGGCCCAATAGCTCATATCCAATAGACTCGATAGCCCGCTGCTGGATGAGCGGCCGGAAGCGGGCCTCGTAAGCGGCCCAGTCCTTGTCCTGGCGGTAGGTGTCCAGAATCTCGTCCGTGGGAGCCAGGTCAGGCCGGTGTTCGTAGGCGATCTGGCACAACTCCAGGATGAAGGCCAGGTCATCCTTCTTGGCAAAGCCGGCCAGTTGCGAAAGCGGCCGCAGCCGGGTGTCCACAATGGCGTCCACGCCGGCCGCCTGCAAGCGGCCGATAAACTGGGCCAGGGGTTTCTTGGTAAAACCAATCGTAAATAACGTCGGCATTGGGAATGATGGAGAAGGAACTCAGGGAACTGAAAGGAACTGGCCCGGGAAAGTTCCCTTAGTTCCTTTAGACCCTCAGTTTAAGTAGAAAACCTCTCGTTCTAAAATCCGAAGCCCAACTGTTTCGCCCGCCGTTCGGCCGGGCGCAGGCGGCCGTCGGGTAGGATATGTATCACGGTGTGGCCCAGGTCGAGCAGGCTGGGGGTAATGAGCAGGGTGCGGTGGCACTCCTCTGGATCGCCCTCGCTGCACATCATGGCCGTCGTCGCCCCGGCCGCCTGTTCACACAACTGCCGCAGGCCCGCCTGGTAGGTGGGCGTCTGGGCCTGGCGGTCGTAATCCGGCCGCTCGCTGCCCGGCCGGTAGAGGTCGGCTTGTGACGGCCGGCCGCCCAGGCTATTACCCAGGTCAACGTACTCGATGCCCGCGCTGGTCAGGGCCGCCGCCAGTTCCTCGCGGTTGAATTGGGGGTAGCGGCGGCTATAGGGCTGGCTGCGTACGTCCACCAGCGTTTGGATGTAATGTTGCTGCAAGAGACCGATAAAGGTCTCGAGGGGATGGCTGCTGTGGCCGATGGTGTGAATCGTGACGGGCGTGGACATGGCGACGGCCGGAAGTATCAGCGTTTTGTCTGAGCTTGTCAAGAGAATTTGTCACGCCAAGGCGCCAAGGCGCCAAGGCTTCTTCCCTTCGCCTCTTGGCGCCTTCGCGTGAGATTCCACAAACGCTATTGTCAAAAACGGCCGTTACGCCCATAATAATCGTACGCCAATCCGCGTTCATCCGCGTCATCCGTGTTCCATTCTGAGCATGAACTACCTCGACTTCGACCTGGAAATTGGACAGGGTAGCGGCCGCGACTATCCGGTAGTGGCCCGTTCCCAGGCGGCCGGCGAAGCGCGGGCCACCCTGCGCTTCCCCTACGACGAACTGCAACTGGAAAGCCGCCTGAAGGATTTGCGGATCGCCCTCTTGCTCACCGGCCTCAAGCACCGGCGCGTCCTCTCCCGCGAAGAGCAGGTCGTCCAGGACTTCGGCCGCGACCTGTTCAACGCCCTCATGGTCGGCAAAATCGGCGAACGGTACCGGGTGGCCCTCAACGAAGCGGCCGGGCAGGGCGCGGGTCTGCGCCTCCGGCTCCGTCTGCTGGCCGCCGAACTGGCCGCCCTACCCTGGGAATATCTCTACGACCCTGACCTGGGCGAATACGTCTGCCTGTCCGGGGAGACACCCATTGTCCGTTACGTCGAATTGCCGCGAGTGATTCCACCCCTGGCCCTCGAACCCCCCCTGCGTATTCTGGGGATGATCGCCAGCCCATCTGATCAAGAAGACCCTCTGGACGTAGAGACGGAAAAGCAGCGAGTGGCGGAAGCGGTTAAACCCTTGTCCAAGAAGGGGCTGGTTTCGTTGGCCTGGCTGGACGGCCAGACCTGGCGCGACTTGCAACGGAAGTTGCGTGAGGGGCCGTGGCACGTCTTCCATTTCATTGGCCATGGCGGCTATCACCGGCCGACCGAGGAAGGGGTCATCATTCTGGCCGACGAGCAGGGGCGCAGCCACCCGTTCACGGCTACCCAGTTGGGCCGGCTGCTGGCCGGCCACAAAAGCCTGCGCCTGGCCCTCTTGAACGCCTGCGAGGGGGCGCGGGGCAGCGAGCGGGACATCTTCTCTAGCACGGCCGCGACCCTGGTGCAGCACGGTCTGCCGGCCGTCTTAGCCATGCAATACCCCATCACCGACCGGACGGCCATCGAACTGGCCCGCGCTTTCTACGAGGCGGTAGCCGACGGCTTTCCGGTGGACGCGGCCGTGGTCGAAGCCCGCAGGGCCATCACCTTCGCCCGCCACAACACCGTCGAATGGGGCACCCCCGTCCTCTACATGCGTTCACCCGATGGGGTGCTCTTTAAGTCGCCGCCGCCTGCTCCCTCTCCCTCCCCGGGAGAGGGCCGGGGTGAGG
>JBFMFT010000224.1:0-8279 GCA_040751925.1 Chloroflexota bacterium | reverse complement strand
CCCGAAGGTTTTTATAAGATTTGCCGTTATTATATCCGGCCGGGCGGAATTAGCAATTGACCCAAACACCCGAAAACCCCGCAGGTTTCAGAAAACCTGCGGGGTTTTGCCGGTTATTCGGCGCGGCGCAGCCAGACGCGGGTGCTGTGAAAGGTACTTTGGCCGGCCAGGTCAGCCAACTCGTCGGAGGTGAGCCAGTTGACGTGCCGGCCGCCGTCCAGTTTGCCCCAACGCCCTTTGGGGGAAGCCAGGACGCCCGGCCGTATCCCGTCCGTCACCACTGCCCGCAAACGCACCCAACCCCGCTCGTTCTCCACAATAACCAGGTCGCCAGAGTGAATACCGTGCGCGTCGGCATCGGCCGGGTGAATCTCCACAAAGGGCGCGCCCTCACGCTGTAGCAGGCCAGCCTGGTTGGCCAGGCTGCTGCTGACAAAGTGATGGGCCGCCCCGGAGACAAGGATGAAGGATGAAGGATGAAGGGAAGAAGAACTTTCTGATTCATCCTTCCAGCCGGGGAGGGGGTCGTGACCCTGGTCAGCCAGGGCTTGCGAGTAAAGCTCGACTTTGCCGCTGGGGGTGGGGAAGCGGCCGGTGGCAAAGGGAACGAAGGCAGAAGGGAAATTGAGGGAGCTGGGGGAACTAAGGGAACTCAGGCCAGCTCCTTCAGTTCCTTGAGTTCCTTGAGTTCCTTCTAAATTCAACGGGATTGTTTTCTCAGCCTTGAGTCTCGCCAACGTGAGGCCGTGCACGGCCGGGTTGTCAGTGGCCGTCCCCATCAGCACTTCTTCAATGACTTCATCAGGGGTTTGGTGGAGCCAGGGTTCGTCGAAGCCCATGGCCGAGGCCAGTAACCCCATCACTTCCCAGTTGCTCTTACTCTCACCCAGGGGTGGGATGGCCGGGTGGTTGTAGGTCAGGTAAGTGTGGCCGTAGGCTTTGTGCAGGTCGGTCTGCTCTAGTTGGGAAGTGGCTGGTAATACAATGTCCGCGTAATCGGCCGTGTCGGTCAAGAATAATTCGTGGACGACGGTAAAGAGGTCTTCGCGGCGCAAGCCTTCAACGATACGGCCGGTATTGGGGGTGGAGGTGGCCGGATTAGCCCCAAAGACGAATAGGGACATAATCGGCGGGTCGCTCACTTCGCCGCACAGGGCCGCGCCCAGGCGGTTCATATTGACCAAACGGCCGGGCGGCGGACACTCCGCCCAGTGGTGGACGGCCGCCTTGTCCCATTGGAGATAGCCACTGGCGCTGTAAGCCAGGCCGCCGCCGCGCACGCCATATTGCCCGGTAAGGGCGGGGAGGACGCATAAGGCTCGCACATTTTGGCCGCCGCGCCGGTTGCGGTTGACACCGTCGGCGATTTTGATAAGGCCCGGCCGGGTGGTGGCGTAGAGCTGCGCCAGGTCTACGATGGCCGCTTCGGGGAGGCCGGTCAAACTGGCTACTCGTTCGGGGGGATAATCGGCCAGTCGCTCGCGCAGGAGGGGCCAGCCGACCGTGTGTTGGGCGAGCCAGGCTTCGTCGTGCCAGCCATGGGCGACGAGGAGGTGGGCCAACCCCAGGGCCAGCGCGCCGTCGCTGCCGGGCAGGGGAGCCAGGTGCAGGTCGGCCCCTTTAGCCGTGCGGGTGCGGCGGGGGTCAATCACCACCACCTGGCAGCCCTGGCGTTGGGCCTGGCGGAGAAAGGGCATGAAGTGGGGCGCGGTGGTAACCGGGTTGTGGCCCCATAAGATGACCAGCCGGCTATGCAACACGTCGGCGTAGCTGGGGCTGTGGCGCGCCCCCAGAGTGAGTTCGACGGCCATTTCGGCCGCCGCGCCGCAGATGCTCCGTTCCAGCCGGCTGGCCCCTAGCCGGTTCCAGAGGCGCGCGCTGGCGACGCCCATTTGCACCAATCCTAACGTGCCGCTGTAGCTGTAGGGTAGGATAGCCTCTGGGCCGTAGTGGGCGATGATCGCTTGCCAGCGGCCGGCGATCGCGGCGATAGCCTCCTCCCAGGTGATGGGCTGCCAGCGACCGCCGCCTTTTGGCCCGACCCGCCGCAGGGGGTGAAGCAGGCGGCCGGGGTGGTAGACGTGATCGAGGTACGGCCGGACTTTGGCGCACAACCAGCCCTGGGTGATCGGATGGTCGGGGTCGCCGGTGAAGCCTATGGCCCGGCCGTTCTCCACCACCGTCACCACGCCGCAACTATCTGGACAATCGTGGGGACAGGCCCCGAAAACAGTAACTTGAGCCATAGTGTTTCTTAGGAGTCATCAGGCTTGTTCGTGCTTTCTATGTACTGCAAGGCGTGCCTGAATTCCACAATGTGGCGGCAGTTGTACAACTGCAATTCAGCCTTAATACCAGGATCGTCAAACTGGGTGTCCCGGCTGGTAAAGCACTTCACCTCAGCAGGGTCTCGTTGTTGGAGATCGGCCATCAAAGCGGCATAGATGACAGCATCTTGAGGAGTAAAGTCAAACTGGCCTTGATAACTCAGCGACTGTGCGACAACAGAGCCGGTAATGGCGATTGGTCTCCCCACCTTGAGCAAACGCCTGACCGATAGCTCGAGGAGATCATTCTCCTTCTTGTAAAGTTTCTGCATTTCTTCCATAACGGGATCCAGAACGGACGCTAGTGCCCGGTGCTGCTCTGACCGCTTCAGCAGCTTGACTTGATTGTATAGTAATCTGTATAGATTATCCCGATCCAGCTTGTTCTTCCCAATGGTCCAGTAAGGCTCAATAAGCGCAAAGACGGGAAAACTCAACTCTACTACCCCTTGCTCGGCTAGACTGAGAATAGTTTTCGCTGAGGCAGCATCTTCCTGTTCCAGTGCCAACTCCAGGACAAAATTAGACTCGACGTAAATGATCATATAGCCATGCCAAGAGGCTCGTCCAATAATACGGAAGCACCCTGGATAGCGGCAAGAAATCCGGTCTGTGCAAGAGACTTTTCAGGTTCGTGGGCTGCATCCTGCGACATCCACGTAAGGTAGTTTAGCCAGCGCAGAACCAGGAGTTCCAGTTCAGGGCCACGCAACCGCTCTGTGGTATTGATCGAGACCGAGTAGCGTCGAATAACATTGTCCATGGGGAAATCCAGTACCGGTGGGGCATCAAAGCTAGGTTGCTCTAACTGCTTCCACAGATAACCAGTATCCTGCGAGAGTAGCAGGAAGTAGGGGACTTGAGGTAGCAGGCTATGTATGAGCCTACTCTGACGTAGGGCGATGGCTACGTCACGAGTAAGGTTTAGTCTGTTCTTTACTTCGACAATGGCAATGGGCCAACCGTTTGACCCCTGAACGAGTATATCAGCTATGTATTGCATCGTTCCTCCGATTACTGAACGCCGGCCGTTTGATTGTGTCCCCACATTCTACTACAATTAGCTACGAGAGGCAGCTATGATTTCCTTTTTCCTGACCATCGGCCGTTTTGTGCGGGCCATCTGGTTTGGGTTGCGCGACCCGGAGTTCCGCGCCTTATTGACGTTGGTGGTGATTATCCTGGGCAGCGGCACGGTCTTCTATTGGCGCGTCGAAGAGTGGAGTGTTCTCGACTCCCTCTATTTCAGCGTCATCACCCTGACCACCATCGGCTACGGCGATTTGTCCCCCACGACGCCGGCCTCCAAGATTTTCACGATGTGCTATATACTGGTGGGGATCGGTGTACTGGTCGTCTTCGTTGAGAAACTGGCTCGTAATGCCCTCCAAAGAAATAAAGGGCCATCTGACCATGATCCGTTCAAACAACCAGACAAAGAACAATAAGCCTCACATGCAAGACAAAGTGAGTTGATAACTATGCTGCCTGGTGCGTGGAAGAAGAGGAAAACCCCGTAGGTTTCTGCAAACCTACGGGGTTTTCGATGGGCAGAACGTTTACGGCCGTCTAATCAACGGCAGATAGATATACTGCTGGTTCACCACGTTGACCGTCCATTCGGCCGAGGTAGCCGAACCAGATATGTTGGAGGCGGTCACACTCCAGGTGTGCGCGCCTTCCGACAGGCTGATTGTCGTTGAAGTAATAGCCCCGGTGAAGGTCATGTAGGCGGAGCCATCCAGGTTGAAGACGTAGCTGCTGGGCGCGCCACCCGCGCCGCTATCGGCCCAGACGAAAGTCACGTCCGGGCCATTGACGGTCGCGTCGTCGGCCGGAGAGATCAAGTTGGGCGCGCTGGGGGCGGCCGGCGGCGTGTAGTCGCAGACAATGGGCTGGTAATCCATCACGATGTCGTCCACGTAGATACCGTCAAAGACCACGCTGCCGTCGGTGACGACGCGGAAGCGAATAGCCACGTTGGACTGGTTATCCAGCACCGAGGCATCCATCACCACTTCCTCGAACGCGCCGTCGGAGGAGCTGTTGAACACGTGCAGGGCATTGGCGTCGCTGCTCCAGGTCGAGCCGCCATTCAACGAGTAGTCCACGTAGGCGTAGTCGTAACCCGCTTCCAGGTCCCAGCGGAACCAGCCGCGCAACTCGACGCCATACTTGCCGCTCAGGTTGTAGGCCGGTGAGCGGAGGTAGCTGTTCATGTTGTTCGGGTAATTACCGGAGGGGCTGTCGGTCCAGGAATGAGTGGGACTATGGGCTTGAAGCTCGGTGATAGCCCACAGATTGCTGGTGCCGCCGGTTGTCCAACCGGCCGCCCCGCCTTCCACGTCGTTGTTGAAGATTTCTTCGCGGGCGACGGGGACGGAGGCATCCAGGCTGAAGTTGATGGTGTACGTGCCTTGATCGGCCGTCGCTTCCTTCTCAAACTCCAGGTCTGTGCCGCAGGCCACGGAGGTGTCAATGGAGAAAGTATAGGGCGTGAGACTGGTCTCGGTCTGCAGGGCGCCAATGTCCGGGTAATCGGCGTCAGCGACCGACACGGTGACGCCTGAAGTCAGGCTCATCAGGTGGGCCGAGACAGTGGTAGCGGTGATAGCCCCACTGTTGTACAGCCCTTCCCATAAGAGAAGTCCCTGCTCGCCTGGTTCGGGATAGCCGTTGCCATTACCATAGACGCTGTCGTCAATGGTGTTCGTGCCTTCAACCAGATAGGGTACGGGTGAGAGGTACAGGTCAACGTTGGTGGAGGAGCCGACCGATACAGTAGCCGCCTCGACAGTGCTGCTAACCGGATAGCCCGGCAGGAGGGGGAGGGCCTGCACGTCGAAGTCACCGGTCGTCAGGGTCATCGTGTAATAACCACTGGCGTCGGTCAGGACGCTAAGGGCCTGGTCGGTGGATTCAGCCATCACGGTTGCCCCTTCGACCGGATCATTGGTGACAGAGTTATAAACATGACCCTCGATGAAGCCCTTGGGTTGGCCGCAGGAGGGGTACTTAAAGGAGCCGATGCGGGTCTGCCAGTTGCTGCCAGTAGTGATGTAATACTCGGTGGTGTACCAGAAGGTGCAGTCGTCGGTGGGGTCAACGGTCATGGCGCTGTAGTCGCCCCAACGGCTGAACCCACCTGATTGGGAGCCAGTACCCTGGATAAGAACCGCTTCGCCCTGGGTGATCTCACCCGGTACTTCCCCATTCAGACGGCCGGCGTAGCGAATGGCCGGCCGCATGGTCGAACTGGAGACGCTGTAGCCAATAGCCATATTGCCGTCCTGGTCAACAGCGATGGAACCCATCCAACGGTGGTGTTCATCGGGTTGGTAGGTACCCTGCTGCACCAGGAAGGGTGAGCCGCCGGGGTCCTGGATTTCATACCAGCGCACCCCGCCAATGCCGTCGCTGGCGGCAACCGTGTGCGTGGCCCACAGGGATTCACGGCCGTTGATCGTGCGGTACTGCAACTGCATCATCAGGCGGGGGCTGAGGCTATCCAGCAACTCGCTCGAACCGAGTTGCGGCACTGATTGAGCCACGGCGAACTCGGCGATTTCTAAGTCCACCGGGCCGGTGAAGGTGGAGTTGCCGGGGGTGTCCCAGTCTACGTGGAACTCCCAGATGTTGAAGCCGGTGGGGGCCTCAACTGAACCAAAGTATTCCGGCGCGCCGGCCGAGGGCAGGTCGCCGCGAATGTTAGCCGGCAGCAAGCTGTCGCAGCCGGCCCCGGTGCAGTCAAAGTGAACCTCGTTCAATGCGCCGCCGCCGATCATGCTGTCGCGGTCTAAGGCCCACACGCGCACGGCGAAGCCAGTGCCGGGGGCGACGATTTGGAACATATTAGCCGACATATACCAGCCGTCGGCCCACACGCCCAGTTTAGGGTAGTCGTTCAGGTAGCCAATCAAGGTGTCCGTGTCAGCCCGCAACTGGTAGAAGTACCAGCCGCCGCTGACCGGATCGCCTGTTTGCGAGACGGCGATGCACTCATAGAAGGGGCCCGTGTTGAAGTTGATCCAGGAAAAGTCGGTCACTACCCAGCGATCAACCTGGGGATCATACAACACGACCGGGTCGCCCTGGTTGTAGCTGTTGCAGGCCGAGCCACTGGTAAAAAAGGTATCTAAATCCAGCCCCACCAACCGTGTACCGGTGTCTTTGTCATAGATGCCGATGGAGGTGTTGACGGTCTGGATGTAGTGGTCTGGCCCCACGTCGCCGTTGGTGTCGGGCGGCCAGCCAGCGCCGAAGTTGGCAAAGTCCAAACCAGCGTAGTTCTCGATGGGGTCGGGCATCCGGCCGGCCCCTTCGTGGTCTTGCAAAACGGGGTCTACCCAGCCCGCCAACTGGGGCGCGCTGCCTTTGGGGGCGTTGCCAGGGGTGTAGCGCAGGGGGATCGGCCCGCGTGGGTCGCCGTCGGCCAGTTGGGGCAGGTCGCGCAGGTCGCCGTTGAACACGGCCGGATAGACCGGCTGGCCCACGTAGGGGCCAAGAATGGTAGGGCTGTCGGCGCTGGCGGCGGCCGCTTCCGGCCGCGCACTGACCAGCCCCACCAGAGCTAGGACGGCCGCCAATACGGCCGCCAGCCCTAGCCAATAACGAGGAATCTTGAGGGTTTTCATGGATACAATCTCCTTTTATTTCGGCATTCACTTCTCGGTGGTCGGATCGCCCGGCGGTGGGTGACGTCCTACCAGAATGTCGGCCGCGCGAATGTTGATGATCCGCTCCCGATTGAGTGCCAGTGCCTCAACTGTAGCTCGTCCTACAGGTGTGAGGCCAATAATTGTAAGCCCGTCTGGCGACCAGATGAAGTGATCACTCCATCTCTCCAGACGTGGGTTAAAGAGGGGGGTTTCTTTACCAGAAATTGGGTCCAGGGCTTTTACCTTGCTAGATTTCCTAGTTCTTGGAGCAAATTACGCACGACACGATTTAGGAAACTCAGGTAGTCGTCAATCTCTTCATACCGATCCAATTCCTCAACCTCTACCTCGGTTAAACCTATTTCTCGCTGTTTATACAGAAGTCGCTCAATACGCTCCTGAGTGGCTACAGTTGCCCTGAAGATCGGCACTCCCTCTTGGAGCTCTAGCCGGACAGCTCGCTCGCTGGGGAGTGTGGCAGGTAGTTTATCTAACTTGGGGAGGGGATGCAGAGCCGTCGTCATTACCGATTGCCTCTTGAGCATTGTAACATGGTCTGTTTAACCTGCCAACGTGAAACGATACTTCCCCTACGAATTGTTTACGAGAGGGCACTGACTAAAGGCCATCCTCGTCTTCGGCCGACCGCCGCGTATGGCCGGCCTTGGGGTCATCCACCAGCCCCATTTCGTAGAGGGTTTCCATCAGGCGGGCGGCGCGGGGATAGCCCAGGCGTAGCCGTCGCTGCAAGAAGGAGGCCGAGAGGTTGTCGTGCTTCTCAGCCAGGGCCACCGCTTCATTGAGCAATTCGTCGGCCGCCGGGCCGCCGCTTTGCCGTTCAATCAACTCCTCCCAGGGGGGAGCGGCCGTTTCGCTGGCCGGCCGCGCCGTTTGCCAATGTCCCACAATCCGTTCGATCTCCGTGTCGCTGACAAAGCAGCCCTGCAAGCGCACCGGGTTGCTGGCTTCGGGGGAAAGAAAGAGCATATCGCCCTTGCCCAACAGATGTTCCGCCCCCACCGTGTCCAGAATGACCCGCGAGTCGGTGCCAGAGGCGACGGCGAAGGCGATGCGGGCCGGAAAGTTGGCCTTGATGAGCCCGGTGATGACGTCGGTGGACGGCCGCTGCGTCGCCACCACCAGGTGAATCCCCGTGGCGCGGGCCATCTGGGCCAGCCGACAGAGCGTGCGCTCGGTGTCCACCGGCCAGGCGGCCATCAGGTCGGCCAATTCGTCAATGAAAACAGCGACATAAGGTAGGGGCGAGGCAACCGGGGGTGGAGCTGGCGTGGGA
>JBFMFT010000223.1:0-8285 GCA_040751925.1 Chloroflexota bacterium | reverse complement strand
AGCGTAAGCCAAAGTTGAGGTATGGCAAGTCGGCCGCCCGGCCGGTTTGCCCCGTGTGGAGCTAACCATGTTTACTTTCTTTCGGGAGCCGCGCGCTCGCCTGTCAGGTCTTCAGCGTTGGCTGATCCTGACTTTACTGTTGTTGGTCATGACGCTAGTCTCAAGCTATGCGCCGGTCGCCCATGCCGAAGGCGCGCCGGCCGTGACGACGGAGGATATGATTCTATACTGGCTACCCAATGCCCAGGCCAATAAGACCGTCTGCAACGACGGGTCGGCAGCCGGTTATTACTGGCGGCCCGGTAGCGGCGACGGGGTCAACCGTTGGGTGATCTTTTTGCAGGGTGGCGGGATGTGCAATGATAACGCCTCTTGCGACGCCCGGCAGGATCCAATAAATGGGACACCTGGCCTGATGACCAACCGGAATTGGCCGCCCACGGAGCCTGGCGAGGGTATCTTGTCACCTTCGGATGTGATCAACCCGGACTTTTACAACGCCAATCACGTCTACGTGCGCTATTGCAGCTCGGACTCGTGGAGCGGCGACCGGCCGGCCTCACCCGCCACCGGTGGTTACGCCTTTCGCGGCAAGCGGATCGTGCGGGCGGTGATCAATGCCCTGATGGACCCGGCGATTACCCCTTCGCCCAATCTGGCTGAGGCCCGGGACGTATTGTTCACTGGCACGTCGGCCGGGGGTTGCGCGGTGTTGGTTCATCTGGACTGGTTGGCCGGTGTGTTACCCCAGGCGACGGTGCGGGGTATTGACGACGCCGGTTGGTTGCAGAACATCGAACCCTTTGACAAGACCCTGCCTTGGCCAAGCGAGCAGTTAGCGGTGGGTTACGCCTTTTGGAATGGTTGGGTAGATAACTCCTGCGCCGCCGCTTATCCTGGGTCGCCGTCCCTGTGCTACTTCGGTATCTATGCCTACCCGCACCTGGCGGCCGAGATGGCGGTCCAGGCGGCCCAACGAGATATGCAGGTGCTTACTGAGTGGTATGGTATCACTGACCCCACGCAACCAGATCAGGAGACCTACATCAATGAGGTATTTGCGCCCGCCGTGCGAGATTCATTGGCGACCGTGACCGTAGCCTTCAGCCCGGCCGGCACCAATCACGGCCTTTTGAGCCACGACACCTTCCACACGCTGTTGGTCAATGGCTACTCGTTGGAAGACATCGTGGGTAACTGGGAGTTCGGCCGGCCGGGGCCGCTCAAGGTGATTGGCGAGTGGTAAGGGGTGAGTGAAGTTTGCGAGGCGCGTTGTTCCTTGCCGGGGCAACGCGCCTTCTGGGAGAAAGGAGAAGCCATGAAACGTGAAATTCCTGTTTTGCGGGCGGATGGCACGGTGGCGGCCGGGCGACAACCCCTCTTGACCCGACTGTGGCGCGAGGCGGCCGCCGGCCGCGTGCAAGTGAACGCTTACCGGGGTACCAACCATTCGGAGGCGTTCTACCGGTTGAGCGATGGGACTTTGCTGCACGAGGTGAACGAGGCGGCCGAAGATGGCACGCCATACTGCCGGATATGGTTGGTGGTCGAGGAAGCGGAACCCGGCCTCTTCCAGCGTCTGTTGGAGAGAGTGATCTTTGTTCGTCATATCTCTGGACTCCCCAGGGTTTTCAGGTTAAACTAAGCGTTGCGAGCTTGGGACTAAGCCCGTCAGACGTTCTCAACTGCCTATAAGCAATGAGAGAGGAGGAAACCATGGGAAGCGCTCACCGTTACGTGGCTATTATAGGTAATTCAGACGCCATTGACTCGTTTGTCAGTGGCAAGCCGTTGGCGTTGGTACGCGAGTACCCAAGCCGGTTTTACGACGAGAGGCCCAAAGACTACTTTACAGGCCCCTTGCCGCAAGAGCTGAAAATCAAGCTCTATGAGGTGACGGAACTGGCGGCCGGGCCAGTCCTCAGCCAACTGAAGAATCAGATACTAACGACGGCCGGCTCCAACAATCCTCTGGCCGGCGAAATCAGCGACTTGGAGTGGCTGTCCTATATGCCAGGTGAGGTCTTGCTGGGCGATGAAGTGGGTGGGGCCAAAATCATAGCCTTGCTGGATCGGGCTGGCTTATTGTCATTGGTTGAACGGAAAGGGCGTAGGTGCAATTTGATCTTCGGCCGCCGGGGGCCACGGCGCAGACATATCCGCGTTTACGACACAGGCGGCCGGCAGGTCCGCGACGTGCTGGAGGCTATACGGGCCGTTTGGGCCGACCCGAACGTAACCGCCGAAGAAGCCGACCGGGCTGTTCGTCAGGTATACGTCTCCCCGAACTACGTGACAGCTTCCGCTCAGGGCTACATTGCCGGCAGCCCCTTCGGCATGAAGAAAGGCGCCCCCACGCCACCAGTTGTGCTGGGCCAACTCTCTCCGCCCGAACGAAATGTCTGGGTAGGGGTTTTTGACACTATGCCCCAGTCAATGGCGGGAATTGTTGATATGCCCGGATTCGCCGCCGGCCTGAACACCATCCCGTTTGACCTACCGGCCCAACTACCGATGGGCGGCCAGTTTGTCCCTGGGCATGGTACCGTCATCGCTCACCTCATCAAACGGCGGGCGCCCACTGCTAACGCCTTCCTGGTGCGGGTGATGAACGAAACGGCCGTCGGCCGCACCAGCGACCTCTTGAAAGCCATGCTCAAATTCATCAGGAGGGTCAGAGAAGTGGACAGGGCGGCCGACGTCCATTCGCGCATCGTCTTCAACCTGAGCCTCGTCATTCAGTTGGGTAATCCACAAAAGAATGGCCTGGTAGATTGGGTGCTGGATGGTCTAACGAGGGCCGGGGTAACGATTGTGGCGGCGGCCGGTAACGATTCCGCTTACAGCGACCACCCAGAATTTATGCCCCTGCCGGCCGCCCATCAGAAGGTCATTGGTGTGGCGGCTACGACTCTGGCCGGCCAGATAGCCTGTTACTCCAATGCTGGTGACGTGGCCGCCTTTGGCGGCGGGGTCGCTCGCGACTACGAAAGTGAACAACCTGTCGCCTGCAAACCAACGGCCGGCGAATCAGCAAACGCAAGCGATCAAGAAATGGCCGCGAAATTTATGGCCGGCTGGGACCCGACCTCAGCCAGCACGCAATTTTCTTGGAGTATGGGTACGTCCTTCGCCGCCCCCATTGTAGCTGGTGTGGTCGCCGATTTCATCGCCACCGCGCCAATGTTGCCCACCCCAACCGAAATCAGACATTACCTGGAGGGCGTTGCTCAACCAAACAATGACCCCAACCTGAGTGTCGGTATCATCGTCTAAATCAACCGTAGGTCACGCTTTTAGCTTGACCAGAGGCGGTCAAGTTGGAAACGTGACCTACGCCAGATGATCTTTAACGGAGCGGGCTACATCCAGAGGAATCCCCGGCACGGCGGCAATCTGCTCCACCGTCGCCTGGCGTAATTCGTCTAGCGAGCCGAAGTGTGAGAGCAGAGCTTTGCGCCGCTGGGGGCCAATACCGGGCACGTCGTCGAGGATGGAGGCTGTGCCAACCTTCGACCGCCGTTGGCGGTGGCCTTCGTTGGCGAAGCGGTGGGCTTCGTCGCGGACGCGCTGCACCAGGTACAGGGCTTGCGAACGGCGGGGCAGGAGGATGGATTCGACCCGGCCGGGCATAAACAACTCCTCCTCCTGCTTGGCTAATCCTACTACCGGCACCTCGTTCAGCAGGTCAAAGGCTTGCAGCACCTCGACGGCCGTGGACAACTGCCCCTTGCCCCCATCCACAATAAGCAAATCGGGCAGGATGGCCCAGGCCGTTTCTTTCTGGTTCTGGCCGATTTGGCTGGGGTCGGTCAATTCGCCGGCGGCGTAGTCGGCCCAGCGGCGGAAACGGCGGGTCAGGACCTCCTTCATCGCCCCGTAATCGTCGTTGTTGACCGAACGGACGTTGAAACGGCGGTAATCGGACTTGAAAGGCGCGCCCTGGACGAAGACGACCATGGAGCCAACGGTCAGATTGCCCTGGGTGTGGCTGATGTCGTAGCACTCGACGCGGGCCGGCGGCCGGGGCAGGCTTAGGGCTTCTTGCAATTCGGCCATAGCCGTCACGTGCTTGGAGCGATCCGACTCCCACTGCTGGCGGAGAATGGCTAACGTCTCTTGGGCATTTTGGGCGACCATTTCCACTAATTCGCGGGTCTGGCCCGATTGGGGGGTCTGGAGGGTGACGGCCGCGCTGCGTTTCTCCTTCAACCACTGTTCGATGATACGGGCCTCGTCTACTTCGTGGGGCAGCAGGACTTCGTGGGGAATGTGAGCCGCTTCCTCGTAGAATTGGGTGAGGAAATCGCGCAAGATGGCCTCGTCCGCCTCGCCTTCCGTCCCTTCGAGCAGGAAGTATTCGCGGCCGATCAACTTGCCATGCCGGATGAAGAAGACCTGGACACAGGTATCGCCCTGGTCGCGGGCAAAGGCCACAATGTCCTGGTCGCTGTTAGCGGCGGCGATGACCTTCTGCTGCTCCACCACCCGCCCGATAGCCCGCAACTGGTCGCGGTAAGCGGCGGCCTGCTCGAATTGCAGGCCGGCCGCCGCCTGCTCCATCTGCTCCCGCAAACTGCCCATAATCTCCTCGCTCTGGCCGTTCAGGAAGTCCATCAACTGTTGGATAGCCGCCCGGTATTGGGCCTGGTTGACCGCGCCGATACAAGGGGCGTTGCACAGCTTGATGTCGTAGTAGAGGCAAGCCCGTTCGTCGCGGCCGGTGATATTCCGGTCGCAGGACAGGTAGGGGAAAATCTTTCGCAGCAGGTCGAGGGTTTGGTGGACAGCCCATACGGAAGTGTATGGGCCAAAGTAGCGGGAGCCATCGTTTTCCATCCGCCGCGTGACGGTCACTTTGGGAAAAGGGTCAGCCCAATGGACTTTGATGTAGGGGTAGCGTTTGTCGTCTTTGAGGCGGATGTTGTAGTGCGGCCGGTGCTGCTTGATGAGGGTCATTTCCAGCAGCAGGGCTTCTAATTCCGAGTCGGTGGTGATGACCTCCACTTCGGCGATTTGCTGGCGCAAGCGTAGGGTTTTGGTGGAATCTACGTTCTGCTGGAAATAGGAGCGCACCCGCTGGCGCAGGTTGACCGCCTTGCCCACGTAGAGGATGTTCCCGGCCGCGTCTTTGTGCAGATAGACGCCCGGCCGGGTGGGCAGGTTAGCCAGGGTTTCTTGAACTTTCGGCGGTGGTTCGTAGGCCATCAGTTCTATTATAGCGCGTCCGCCAAACCTGACAGGCTTAGGATAAGATTCAATAATCATTCAATAATCGTCCTGGTTGGCGGCGGCCGGCGTGGGTGGATACGGCCGTCGCCTGGATTCATGGTAGCAGAAGGGGTTGAACAGGTTGTTTAAGGGTGGAGCTAAGGTTGGGCGAACCCTTCCAGATCGCGTAAAATATATGTCCAGCATGAGGTTCAGAATTGGACTCCGGCCATTGAGAAGCTAGAAACCACCCGTGTCGGCAAGGCAATTGCTGGCACGATTCAGCTACGTGGAACGGCTGTTAAGTTCGGCTCGATTGAAAGGACGGCTATTGCCCAGTTTGACCCGAACACGAACGAGATTACAATCGAGGAAGACTATTACACTTACCTGGAAGCACTGGAGAATGCCGTTCGGACCTTCGAGTTCCGCGACAAAACAGCTTCACGAGTTTACCGGCCGCTGGTGGCCCCAGCGCACTCTTACGCCATCCACGAGCGTGGCGAGGGATACCAGACCAGAGATACCTAAAAAGATAAGGGTGTTTGTGGTTTTGTCGGTAGAACCAAAGGGGAGTAAAATGCCCTGGCATTGCGCCTCTGGCGCAATGATGTGACGTAGCACAAGGGAGGCAACGACTGTGGCAGAGAAAACGTATCAACTGACGGAGAGGCGCGGCCCCAAGCCGGGGGAGATTTTTCTGTTGACGCTGGACACGATGGTGATCGGCCGTGACCCCGGCGCGACCATCGTCCTCAACGACCCGGAGGTGTCGCGGCAGCACGCCCAACTCACCCGCACGGCCGAAGGCTACCAACTCCAGGACTTGGGCAGCACCAATGGCACATTCATAGATGGGGCGCGTCTGGCCGGTGAGCCTAGAACGCTCTCGCCAGGGCAAATGATTACGTTGGGCAGTAACGTGACGCTCTTCTTCCAGGCGATTGCCAGCTTTGACCCACAAGCGACGATGGTTGCGCCGGTGGAAGCCCCGCCGGCTGCGCTGCCTATGGAGGAGGTTAAGCCAGCGGCTGCCCCGACCGAGCCCATAGCCCCGGCCGAACCACTGCCCCCAGTCGAACCACCCATCCCGGCCGTCGAGCCAGCGGCCGACGACCTGGCTACCAGTGTGGATTGGCCGCGCCCGGCCGAATTGCCGGCGGCCGAACCGCTGCTCGGGCCGACCTTTGCGGATAAGCCAGAGCCTCTACCCAGCCATGACTACCCGCTAACGCCCCTACCTGCTTATGAACCACCGCCCTCCGCTTCCCAGCCTCCACCACCCACGACGCCTGACAAGGGGACGGCCGTTAGCGGTAGCAAACGCAACCGCAACCTCATCATTATTATAGCTGTGGTTTTGCTCCTCCTATGCTGTTGTGTAGTGGCTATCGTATTGGCTTACCTGATTATTCCCGCTGGCACAGAGTTCAACTTCCAGGGGGCGATGAACGAACTGTTCTATTTACGCCTAGCTCTGTTGTAGAGGCAATAGACTGGCTCAATAGAGGAGAAAGCATCCCCAGACAGTCGCCGCAAAAGGAACATACACACCCCAGTCGAGGAGGGAACATCCCCAGATGCGGTTCTGGTTAGAACCGGCATCTGGGGATGCCTGACTCCTCGATTCATTATTACTTGCGGTCGGGGTCAATCACAATCGCCTCTTCGAGCGATGGGGAGTCGCTGGCGGCCCCGGCCGGGTCGGGCAGGCCGGCGACTTTCTGCTGGCGCAGGGTGGCCAGGTGACGGGCCACAACTTCGGGCGGAGATAGTTCAATGAAGACCTTAGCTCCAACCAGGAGCGCGGTCAGGTCGTCCAACTGCCCCAGGAGCGGCAACCAGTCGGGTGACAGGTCAATGGGGACAATAATATAGATGAGGGCCAACAAAGGCACTATCTTGAGGTAAAAGGGGATTTCCGGGTCGCGCAGCAGCAGCCAGACGAGGCGGGCCTGCTGCCACAACTCGCGCCAAAAGCCAGGGTCTTTGTTCATTGCTTCGTTGTTCATTACTTTAACGCTCGCATTTACTCAGGCAGTAGGGCGAGGCAACGCGGAGAGGATGCCACTCAGAGAGACGAGTAGCCACCGCGTTGCCTCGCCCCTATTCGATTTCTTGTTCTTGGAGCATAACCCACTGTAGATAGACGGTCAAGTTGGCTTTTGGTATACTCATCGCACGCATCCTTTCGTCGCCTGGCGTGTTATAGTGTATGCCAGGGTTGACCTCAACGAGAACAGTCACCATTGCAACCTGGCGCCAGTGAAGCGGCCCTTATCGAGCAGGCCAAAACGGATAAAGAAGCCTTTGGGCAGCTCTACGAATTGTACGTGGAGCGTATTCGTCATTACGTCTTCTACCGCACCGGCAGCGCAGAGGACGCCGAGGATTTGACAGCCCAAATCTTCATCCGGGCCATGCAGCACATTGCCCATTATACGGATCAGGGCGTGCCATTTTCGGCGTGGCTTTACCGGATTGCCCACAATCTGGTAGCGAATTGGTACCGCGACCATAGCCGCCGCCACACCATGTCCCTGGATGACCTCGGCCGTTGGCACGCCCACGACGATGACCCAGCCCTGGCGACTGAATTGCTCGAAGACAAAGAGGTGCTGCTAAGAGCCATTCGTAGCCTGCCGGCCGACCGCCAGGAATTGCTCATCTTGAAATTCGTGGACCAGCTATCCAACGCCGAGATCGGCCACGTGATGGGCCGCAGCGAAGGGGCCATTAAATCGCTCTACCATCGCTGCCTGCTGGCCCTCAAAGAGGAATTGACCGATAGCAAAGCAACGGAAACGCGCCCAGAGCGCCGTTTTGGTTTCTTGCGGCGGCGCAGGATGAGTGATGAGTAAGTTACTCATCACTCATTACTCATTACTTTTTACAAAGAGGGAGAACTATGCGAATCGTTATGGATGACGCCGGTGACGTGCCGGCCGACTTGATCAAGCAGTATGTATTCCTAACCTTCTAGGCTTACACCACTTTTCTTTAACATAGCATCCTTTGCCGGCTCGGCCGTAGCCGGTCGGTACTCACGGATGGTGTCCAACGGTCGGCGGCCG
>JBFMFT010000222.1:0-8313 GCA_040751925.1 Chloroflexota bacterium | reverse complement strand
TCGCCGCCGGCTCCTTCTTCCATCATCGAGGGGTCCCACAATTCTGTGCCAATTTCGATAGTGGCCCGGCCGCCGGTGGTTTGGGTGACGGTGTGGCGCACTTGTTCGAGTAGGGCCGGCCCGTAGGGGCAGAAGGGGGTGGTGAGGATCATGGTCAGCCGGGTGTGGTTATCATCGTCAATCTCCACGTTGCGAATGAGACCCAACTCGACCACGTTGAGGCCAATCTCCGGGTCGTAGACGGCCCGTAGAGCCTCCATGATTTCTTCTTCTTTCGTTGCTACCATGATGAAGTGGGCGGGGATTAGGGGATTTTGATAGCTGAAATCCCCTAATCCCCTAATCCCCGCGAATAGAGACTAGGCCATTTCTCTGGTTGGGGCGGAGAAGGTGAACTGGCAGCAGTCGGCCCCATCCAGGATACAACTGTGCTGAAGGATGGGGGTCTGCAAGACGCCGGCGATGAGGGCGGTGTCAAAGGTGCAGACTTCGCTGTGCTTCTGGCCGACGCTGACGTAGGGGCAGCTATATTCAACCAGGTGGTAGTGGTTGCCGGCTCGATTCCAGCGGGCCAGGAAACCTTCGTCCTCTAGCAATCTGACCAGGAAGGCTAACCGCTCCTCAAACGGCCGCCCCTCAAACTCCAGCCGGTGGTCTTCGATGACTCGTTGGACGACGCCATTGAATAGTTGGGCCACGACCTCGGCCGGAAAATGAGCTTTGAGTTCGTCCAACAAGCGGCTGCTGAGGCGGACGTACTTTTGGGGGAATAGTTCCTGGGCCTTTTCGCTGAGGCCGTAGACGTAGTGGGGACGGCCGACCTTGCGCCGGATAGTCTTAATCACCAGCAACCCCTCCGCTTGCAGGGTATTCAGGTGGTGGCGGACGGTGACGGGGGAGACCTCGGCCGCCTCGGCCAGTTCCTCAACAGTCGCCTCGCGGGTGGCCTTGATGGCGTCCAGAATCACGTCGCGGGTGTTGTGTTTGTCGTTGCTTGTGCCAGATTTCACGATATAATACCTCGGTCAACAGTGCCAGGGGATTATAGCAACCAAGTTCCAAGTTGTCAATTTTATTATTTTTATCATAACTATCATAAATTTGACCAGATGGGTCGGTTGTGGTATACTTTATGGGTGATGCGTAGGCTGTAATTCGTTACGCATGACGGCATACGAGTTACGCAAAATGAAACTTGGGAGAAAGGCATGACTGCTGCTTTAGAGATAAGAAACTTACACGTCAGCGTGGACAACCAGCCCATCTTGAAGGGAATTGACCTGCTGGTGAGGCAGGGGGAGATTCACGCCCTGATGGGCCCCAATGGGTCGGGCAAGAGTACGCTGGCCTATACGTTGGCCGGCCACCCGTTCTACGAGCCGACGGCCGGGCAGGTTATCTTTGACGGCCTGGACTTACTGGAAATGGAGGCGGACGAACGCTCGCGGGCCGGTCTTTTCCTGGCTTTTCAATATCCGGTGGCCGTGCCGGGGATTACGGTGGCTAATTTTCTGCGCCAGGCCCTTAACGCCCGCCGGCGGGCGGCCGACCCAGAGGACAAGGGGATTTCCTTGCCCGCTTTCCGTCGCCTGTTGAAAGAGAAGATGGAAATGCTGAGTATGGATCAGAAGTTCGCCGGCCGCTATCTGAACGAGGGCTTTTCGGGTGGAGAGAAGAAGCGCAATGAGATTCTGCAAATGGCTGTCCTGGAGCCGAAGATCGCCATTATGGACGAGACAGACTCTGGCCTGGACATAGACGCCCTCCGCATCGTCTCCGAAGGGGCGAACCGCTTGCAGGAAACACTGGGGACGGGTATCCTGGTCATTACTCACTATCAACGGATTCTCAACTACATCCAACCCGATTACGTTCACGTGATGCTGGACGGCCGCATCGTGGAAAGTGGCGGCCCGGAACTGGCCTTGCTGTTGGAAGAGAAGGGCTATGACTGGCTGCGCGAGAAGCATCAGGTGATGATTTAAGACCTGGCAGGTTTCTAAAAAACCTGCCAGATCTTAATGAGGTGACAAATGGCTGAAGTCATAGAAAAGGAATTGACCGAGAATCAAGTATTGTCGGAGGTCAACCGGCAATATGCGGAGAAGTACGGCTTCGCCGACGCCGAGAATTACGTCTTTAAGGCGGAGAAGGGCCTGACGGAGAAGGTTGTCCGACAGATGTCTATGATGAAGGGTGAGCCGGAGTGGATGACAGCTTACCGTTTGAAGGCGTACCAGCACTTCAACGAGCGGCCGTTACCCACCTGGGGCGGTGATTTGAGCGGCATTGACTTTGATAGCATCTACTATTACATCAAACCAACCGACCGCCAGGGCGATACCTGGGAAGACGTACCCGGCTACATCAAAGACACCTTCGACAAGCTGGGGATTCCCCAGGCCGAGCAGAAGTTTCTGTCGGGTGTGGCTGCCCAGTACGAATCAGAGGTGGTTTACCACAACGTCCAGAAGGAGTTGGAGGCGAAGGGGGTCATCTTCCTGGGCATGGACGATGGGCTGGCCCAGCACCCTGACCTGGTGAAAGAATACTTTGGTACGATTATCCCTTACAATGACAACAAGTTTGCCGCCTTGAATACGGCCGTCTGGTCGGGCGGCAGTTTCATTTACGTTCCGCCGGGGGTAAAGGTGGACATGCCCCTGCAAGCCTATTTTCGCATCAACGCCAAGAACGTCGGCCAGTTTGAGCGCACGCTGATCATTGTAGACGAAGGGGCTTACGTGCATTACGTCGAAGGATGTACCGCTCCCGTTTATTCGAGCGACAGTTTGCACTCGGCCGTCGTGGAGATCATCGTCAAGAAAGGGGCGCGCTGCCGCTACACGACCATCCAGAACTGGTCTACCAACGTCTATAACCTGGTGACGAAGCGGGCGGTGGCCTACGATGAGGCGACGATGGAGTGGGTGGATGGCAATCTGGGGTCGAAATTGACCATGAAGTACCCGGCCGTTTACCTGATGGGGCCGCGCGCTCACGGCGAGATTCTCTCCATTGCCTTTGCCGGACATGGACAGCACCAGGACGCCGGCGGCAAGGTCGTTCACGTCGCCCCTAACACCACCAGCCGGATTATCTCCAAGTCTATCAGTAAGGCCGGCGGCCGGGCCTCCTACCGGGGCTTGCTCAAGGTGCATAAAGGGGCGCATAGCTCTAAATCAAACGTGGTGTGCGACGCTTTGTTGCTCGACCCAACCAGCCGTTCCGACACCTACCCCTACATCGAGATTGACGAATCGGACGTGACCATCGGCCACGAAGCGACGGTGAGCAAGATTGGCGAGGAGCAGCTTTTCTACCTGATGAGTCGCGGCCTGACCGAAGAAATGGCGAGTACGATGATCGTCAACGGCTTCATCGAGCCATTGGTGAAGGAACTGCCGATGGAGTACGCGATTGAAATGAACCGCTTGATCCAGTTGCAGATGGAAGGGTCAATCGGTTAAAGGTTGAAGGTTAAAAGTTGAAGGTTGAACCTGCAACTTTCAACTTTTAACTTTTCACCTTCAACTTTTGGTGAGGACAATTGATGACAGGATTGACGAGAGGGGCGGTTGAGGAATTGTCGGCCGCCTTGAATGAACCAGCCTGGATGCGGGCCTTTCGCTTGCGGGCCTGGAAACTCTATGAATCGTTGCCCATGCCCACGCTGAACGACGAGGCCTGGCGACGGACGGATATTGGCCGCTTGAAGCTGGCCGGGCCTTCGGTCAATGGGGTGAAATCGGTCGCTAACCTGCCGGCCTACCTGGGCGAGCAGTTGACGGAAGACCAGACGGGGGCCATTCTGGTTCAGGTAGATGGGGAGAACGTCCAATATGAGATGAGCGACCGGCTGCGAGAGCAGGGGATTCTGTTCTGCGACATGGATACGGCCGTCCGCCAGTACCCCGACCTGGCGCAGAAACACTTTATGACCGAAGCAGTGACGGTGGAGCAGGGTAAGTTTGCCGCTCTGCACGGGGCCTTTTGGCGCGGCGGTATGTTCTTGTACGTGCCGAAAGGAGTGAAGGCGGCCGCCCCCATTCACAGCGCGTTGTGGAGCCAGAAGGGTAAGAGTTACGCCCACACCTTGATTGTGCTGGAGGAAGGAGCGGAAGCCATCGTCATCAACGAACTGGCCTCGGCCGCCGCGCCGGAGCAAGCTTTCCACAATGGAGTGGTGGAGTTAATTGTGCGGAATGCGGCCAGCCTGGTTTACGTCTCCCTCCAGGATTTTGGCCCAAACGTCTGGCAGATCAACCACGAACGGGCGCGCCTCGGCCGCGACGCCCGCCTGGATTGGGTGGTGAGCCAGATGGGAACGCGGCTGACTAAGACGTTTCAGACAGTGGAACTGGATGGGCAGGGGAGTTGGGCGCGGATGTCGGGGCTGTTTTTTACCGACGGCCGCCAGCATTTCGACCAGGACACCCAGCAAAACCACAACGCGCCCGATACGGTGAGCGATTTGCTCTATAAGGGGGCGATGAAGGAAAAGTCGCGCTCGGTGTGGCAAGGGCTGATTAAGGCCCAGAAGGGCGCGCAGCGGATTGACGGCTTCCAGGCCAACCGCAACCTGCTGCTGGAAAAGACGGCGCGGGCCGACTCGATTCCGGGGTTGGAAATCGAGGCGGACGACGTGCGCTGCACCCACGCGGCGACGGTGGGCCAGCTTGACCAGCAGGAGATTTTCTATTTGATGAGCCGGGGGATTCCCCGGCCGACGGCCGTGCAGATGGTCGTCGAGGGTTTCTTTATGCCGGTCATGGAGCGTATTCCCATCGAAGGGGTACGCAACCGGATCGCCGGCCGCATTTTAGAGAAAGTTGGATAAGGTAGGGCAAGTTGCTAACTTGCCCTACAGTTGGAGACGCAAGATGAGCAATCCTAAAGGTTACGTGCATCCAGAAGTCCTGGTGAGTACAGAGTGGGTAGCCGACAACCTGCATGATACAGACAAGATTCGCCTGGTGGAGTCTAACGAGGACGTTTTGCTCTATAGCACGGGCCACGTCCCCAACGCGGTTCACATTGACTGGGTGGCCGACCTCAACGACCCCATCCGCCGCGATTACCTGGCCGAAGAAAAGTTCACCGCTCTCCTGGAAGCCAACGGCATCAGCAATGACACGACGGTGGTCTTCTACGGCGACAAAAACAACTGGTGGGCCTGCTACGCCTTTTGGGTCTTTAAGCTGTTTGGGCATAAGGACTGCCGGGTGATGGACGGCGGCCGGACGAGGTGGCTGGCCGAGGGGCGGGAAACGACCAAGAGTGTGCCTGCTTTTCCGGCCGGTACCTATCGCGCCCAGCAGCGGGCTGACTACAAGATTCGGGCCTTCCGCGACCAGGTCCTCGAACACGTGCAGCAGAATCATCCTCTGGTAGACGTGCGTTCCCCCCAGGAGTTTCGCGGGGAATTGCTGCACATGCCAGGGTCGCCCCAGGAAGGGGCTTTACGCGGCGGCCACATCAAGGGGGCGCGTAGTGTCCCCTGGAGCCGGGCCGTTTACGACGATGCCACCTTCAAGTCGGCCGCCGACCTGCGGGCCATCTACGAAGAGGAACAAGGGTTGTCGGCCGAGCAGAACATCATCGCCTACTGCCGGATCGGTGAGCGCAGTTCGCACACCTGGTTTGTCTTAACCTACCTTTTGGGCTATCCTTCGGTGCGTAACTACGACGGTTCCTGGACGGAGTGGGGCAACCTGGTTGGTGTGCCGATTGAGAATCCGTCCAAGGCGTAATACGCAATATGGATTACGGATTACGGATTACGCATTCCGTGTTTCGTATTGCGTAAGGCGTAATCCGTAATTTGTCTATGCTCGATCCACTGCGCGTGCGCGCCGATTTCCCCATTCTAGCCAGGGAGGCTCATCCGGGCGTGCCGTTGGTCTACCTGGATAGTACGGCCACTGCCCAGAAGCCGCGCATGGTGATCGAGGCGATGGATCACTATTATCGCTGTTATAACGCCAACGTTCACCGGGGGCTGCACCGGCTGGCGGAGGACGCGACCGAGGCTTACGAGGGGGCGCGGGAGCGGGTGGCCCAGTTTATTAACGCCCCAGAAGCGGCCGAGGTGATCTTTGTTCGCAACACCACCGAGGCGATTAACCTGGTAGCCAATAGCTGGGGGCGGGCCAATCTGCGGCCGGGTGACGAAATCCTGTTGACGGAGATGGAGCATCACTCCAACCTGGTGCCCTGGCAGTTGGTGGCGCAGGCGGCCGGGGCGGTGGTGCGTTACCTACCCTTTACCCCTGATGGGCTGTTAGACTTAGCTCGCCTGCCGGAGTTCTTGACCGACCGGACAAAGGTTTTTGCCTTTACGGCCATGTCCAACGTCTTTGGCACGATCAATCCGGTGCAGGAGTTGGTGACGGCCGCCCACGCCGTCGGGGCCATTACCCTCGTTGACGCCGCGCAATCTGTGCCTCACCTGCCGGTGGACGTGCAGGCGTTGGGTTGCGACTTCCTGGCTTTTTCGGCGCACAAGATGTGCGGGCCAACGGGAATTGGCGCGTTGTATGGGAAGCGCGACCTGCTGGAAGCGATGCCCCCCTTTCTGGGGGGGGGCGAGATGATCCGCCGGGTGACGTTCGAGGGTTCAACCTGGAATGAATTGCCCTGGAAGTTTGAGGCGGGTACGCCCAGTATCGCTGAGGCGGTTGGCCTGGGGGCGGCCGTAGAGTACCTGGACGCGATTGGCATGGATGAGATTCAGGCCCACGAGCATTTCATCACCCATTACGCTTTGGAAGCCTTGAGTGAAGTGCCGGGTCTGACGCTCTTGGGGCCGGCGGCCGGGCAAAAGGGCGGTGTCGCCGCCTTTACCTTGCGTGGCCTGCATCCCCACGACGTGGCTCAAGTCTTAGACCAGGAGGGTATTGCCGTGCGGGCCGGCCACCATTGCGCTATGCCCCTCCATAGCAAATTAGGTCTGCCTGGCAGCACGCGGGCCAGCTTTTACCTGTATACGACGACGGCCGAGGTGGATAAGCTGGTGGTGGGATTAGAGCGTGTCAGGCAGGTGTTTCGGCAGTGATGAGTGATGAGTGATGAGGATTGAGCCACTCATCACTCATCACTCATCACTCATTACGTTATGGATTTCGACCTCTACCGCGAGCAGATTATTGAACTATACGAGAACCCGCTCAACCAGGGGGTGTTGGAAGCGGCCGATTTCTCTTACGAAGAAGACAACCCTCTGTGCGGCGACGTGATCCGCATTGACGCGCGGGTGGATGACCAGGGGCGCCTTGCTGAAGTAAAGTGGTCGGGAAATGGCTGCGCGATCAGCCAGGCGGCCGCTTCCCTGTTGACCGAAGAAGTGAAAGGGCTGTCACTGGCCGAGGTCAAGGCTTTCCCCAAAGAACGGTTGTTGGAGCTAATTGGCATCCCCCTCAGTATGAACCGCGTCAAATGCGCCCTGCTGTCGCTGAAAGTGTTGAAGGCCGGAGCTTACGGGATTCCTGAACCGGAGGAGATGAGGAAAGCGGAGTAAGAGTTGGCGGGGATTGGGGGATTAGGGGATTCTCCTTACATTCAATCCCCCAATCCCCGAATCCCCGCAGAAAAGATGGCTACGTTCGTCAAGGTTGCTACGGTTCACGACGTGCCGCCCGGTGAGCGGCTGTTGGTAGAGTTTGAGGAGGAGACGGTCGCCATTTTTAACGTGGACGGCCGTTACTACTGCATCGCCGACGTGTGTACGCACGATGGCGGGCCGGTGGCCGAAGGGGAGCTAGACGGCTACGAAATCATCTGTCCTCGCCACGGGGCGCGCTTCGACGTGCGGACGGGGGACGCGCTGAGTATGCCGGCCGTCGTGCCGGTCGCCTCGTACCAGGTCAGGGTGGAGGGGGAGGATATTCTGGTCGAGTCGCCCGACGAGTGTTAGCAGTCCGGGGATGAATATAGTGGCGGAGCAACGCTCACCCTCACCCCCTACCCCCTCTCTCTACGAGGGCGAGGGGAGGCATTCGTTCCCTCTCCCTCACAGGGAGAGGGCTAGGGTGAGGGTGGATCTGGCTGAGTAGATATACGGCAAGAGCATTTAGAGAACTCCAGGAAGCAATGTCGCCACAGCGACGCGAAAGGATCGAGAATCGTGCGCGGGCCATATTGATAAGCGGGGCCCTTCAAGAATTGCGCCAGACTCGTCATCTCATGCAGAGAGAACCTATGAGCGCGGATCAGACAGCACCCAGGACGATAGATGAATACATTGCGGGCTTCCCACCAGATGTGCAAGCAATTCTGGAAAAGATTCGGGCGACGATCAGGGAAGTGGCCCCG
>JBFMFT010000221.1:0-8326 GCA_040751925.1 Chloroflexota bacterium | reverse complement strand
AAGTTGCCGGTGGTGGGGGCCGGCGTAGGCTACCCCGGCAGCCAGGTCCACGCCCCCAACGAACACATCCGCCTGGACGACTTCGTGAAGGGCGTCAAGCACACCGCCCACATTCTGGCCGGATTGGCTTAGGCATTGTCCGTAAACAAGTTCGTAGTAGGCGATTCATCGCCTGGGGCACTAAAGCACCTACTACGAACGCAAAACACGAAGTTATTTGCGGACCATTTCTTAGAAGTTAGGCAGCCACTTATGGCCTGTTTTCGCGCAGCCTTATGCGCCCTGGTTCAACGATAGCCAACTTACCAGGTAATTGCAAAAGTAGGTCTTTCTGGGCAAAAAAACTCTCTAAAAGCTGATTGATATAGCGGCTAGTTGCCGTAGGCGGAATGGACAGGACAACTATTCCAGCGTATTGGTTAGGAGGGTAGTTGCGAATGTTGGAAAAGTCGTAGTCTCCAGTGATCAGACATAGTTTTTCCAATTGGCTCAAGCGGGCAATTTCGGAATCCTTAGCGCTACGGTAGCCAATATCGCGCACGTCTAGTGCTTCGTAGCCATGGCTGCGGACAACTTGAGCGGCCGAGCGAGGCAAATCAGCATCAATTAGAAAACGCATGGTTAAATGGCCGGAACAGGTAAGGGATGAAACTGCTCGACAGAAACCAAATCGGCCGCGTATTGGAGAACTGCCAGCACATCCTCTTCGGTCACGTCATACTCGTACATGACCTCTTGGGTAGTCATCCCGCCAGCTAGTCCGCCTAGGATTCGGGCTATGGGGACGCGCGTTCCGCGAATGATTGGCTTTCCATGTTGAATCTCTGGGTCAATAATAATTGGGGTGTTCATTGGTTCTCAGGAAGAAATGCTCAAGGCGGATTGCCAAATCCGCCGCTATGAGCCGTTGGATTTGGTAATCCAACGGGAGCGCACGGTGGTATTCCCGTCATAACCAGAAGAGCCCTCTTTTCTAAACCATTATACACCGCCTCGTCAACTACGGCCGAATACGGCTTACCCTGTTATTCACCAGGGCATTGCTCCAGGTGAAGATAATGCTGACATTCCTGGTCGGTGAGCGGCCGGCTGACCCGGCGGCGAGCCTCCACTAGCAGGGCGGCTACGTCTACATAGGGCTGCCAGATGCGGCCGGTGTGGTCGTGACTGGCGGTAACCAGACGCTGATTGTCCGGGTAAAAGGCCACCCACCAGACGGCGTCGCGGTGACCGGCCATCACCGCCAGGGCTGTGCCATCCCGCCCATCCCACAAGCGGGCGCTGCCATCTTTACTAGCCGTGACCAGCAACGAGCTATCGGGGCTAAATTCGGCCGTGTTGACCCAACCCGTGTGACCTTCCAGAATGGCGATCAGGTCAAAGGTACGGCCGTCCCACAGGCGAGCTGTGCCATCGGCCCCGGTGGTGATAATCCGGCGGCCGTCGGGACTGAAGGCGACAGATGTGACCAGGCCAGCGTGACCGGCCAGCGACGCCACCAGTTGGCCGGTCAGCCCATCCCAGACGCGGGCTGTGCCGTCGTAGCTAGAGGTAATCACCAACTGCCCGTCGGGGCTAAAGTTGACCGCTCTCAGCCGGTCATGGTGGTCTTGAAGAATCCGAATCAACGAGCCGTCGGCTACTCTATACAGGCGGGCTGTGCCATCGTTGCTGGCCGTTACCAGTCGCTCCCCATCGGGGCTAAAGCGGGCCTGGCGCAACACGTCCGTATGGCCGGTCAGCGTGCGGATATACGCGCCGTCTTGACCGTTCCACAGGCGGGCGGTGCGGTCGAAGCTGACCGTGACCAGCAGCCGGCCGTCGGGGCTAAAAGCGGCCGATTGCACAGTATCGGTGTGGCCGGTCAGTTCGGCCAGGAGCGTTCCGTCTGGCACGCTCCATAAACGGGCGGTGTCGTCGCGGCTGACCGTGACCAGGCGGCGGCCGTCAGGGCTGAAATTGGCTTCCAATACCCAATCGGTGTGACCAGCCAGGGTGCGAACGAGCGCGCCATTGCTGGCGTCCCACAGGCGGGCCGTGTGGTCGAAGCCACTGGTGGCGATGTACTGCCCATTGGGGCTGACGGCCGCCCACAGCAACCAGTCGGTGTGAGCGGCCAGCACCCCGTCCTGCCCAGCCCACAGGCGCACCGTGCCATCGGCGCTGGCCGTCGCCAGGAAGCGGCCGTCTGGACGATAGGCCGCCGCCCGGATGACTCCGGTGTGGCCGGTCAACTCGGCGATGTAGTCACCGGTCACCCCTTCCCAGACGCGGGCAGTGTTATCTGCGCTGATGGTGACAATGCGCCGCCCATCGGGGTTGAATAGGGCAGTGAGAACAAAATTGGTATGCCCGCGCAAGGTGGCGATTGGCGACCCCAGCTGGCCGTCCCACAAGCGAGCCGTTCCATCCAGGCTGGCTGTCACCAGGCGCGACCCATCGGGGCTGAACTGGGCTGTCAGAACGCGATCACTGTGACCACTGAGTAGGGCAACCAGCGCGCCGTCCTCGCTCCGCCACAGGCGCGCCGTCCGGTCGAAGCTGGCCGTCGCCAGCCGCGCTCCATCGGGGCTAAAGACCAGCGCGCTAATGGACTGGCTATGCCCGGCCAACTCGGCTACCAACGCGCCGGTCTGACCATCCCATAACCAGGCCCGGCCGTCCGCGCCGGCCGTCGCCAATCGGCGACCATCTGGGCTGAAGGCGACTGTCTGGAGGGGAGAGAATGGGGAGCCGGTCGCCGCGCCAGACAGAAAGGCAATCAGCGTTCCATCGGCCACCTGCCAGAGCCGGGCCGTCCCGTCGTCGCCGATGGTGACCAGGCGCGATCCATCCGGGCTAAAGCGAGCGGCCGTCACCGGGCCAGTGTGGCCGGTCAGGGTGGTCAGGCGGTTGCCTGGCCGGGTTTGCCACAACTGAACGAGACCACTCTGGTGGGTGGTGGCGACGCGCTGGCCGTTGGGGCTGAAAACGGCCGCCAGCATCGTCGTGGCTTCTGGTTGACCGCCATCCAGGACGGCCACCAGCACGCCATCCTGACCGTTCCACAAGCGGGCCGTTCCATCACGGCTATAAGTCAGGATGAGGGAACCATCGGAGCTAAACTGCGATTGAATGACAGCGTCCTGGTGACCGCGCAAGGTAGCCAACAGGAGGTGGTTTTCCACCTGCCACAGTTGGGCCGTACCATCCTCACCGGCCGTGACCAGTCGCTGTCCATCGGGACTAAAGGCCACCGACCAAACATCGCCTGTATGGCCACGCAAGGTGGCGCGGAAGGGGGTGGCTAAGGCGCGGTTGAGGGCCGTTTGCGCTTCGGGGGCGGCGGCCGGGCCAGCCGCCTCGGCCATCTCGAAGGCCCGCAGGGCCAGCAGCAAGCCCAACTCTGGGTCACGACCCAGGGCGTCGCGGGCGCGGCCGGCCAATTCACGCACCAGGGACAGCTGTTCGTTGGCGCGGGCGGTCTGCCGCTCCGTCACCGCCCAGAGGGCGCCGGCGGCCACCAGGACTAACATCACCAACAGCACCCAGGAGAAAACGCGCTGCGTCCGCTCGCGGCGGGCCTGTTCCTGCTCGCGGGCCAGCCGTTCCCGCTCGCGCAAGGCGACCCCGGCCCGAATGAACGCTTGGGCCGGTGGGCTGAGATCGCCCTGGCGCATCTGTAGCCACCGCTCGGCTTCGACCAATAGCCCGCCGCGCAGCAAAGCCCCTTCGTCGCGCCGGCTAGTTTCCCATTGTTGCAGAGCCGCCCGCAGCCGTTGCCGCCACAACAGAAACTCCCGATCCTGCTCGATCCAGCCGCGCAATTCGTCCCAGTGGCGGATCAGGGCCTCGTGAACCACCTCGACGGTCTCCCGGCCGCCAGGGTCGCGGCCGGTAACCACCAGGCGGGCGTCGGCGAGTTGTTGGGCCAACCGCCAGTCCTGATCACCCATTTCCTGGCGGGTCGCCAGGCGGCGGGTATCTTCCGTGCCTTCACCTGGCCTGACCATCTGCAAGAAAATACGTTGAATGTGGGCGCGCTCGACGGCCGTCATTCCCTGATACACTTTGTCGGCGTGGCGGGCCAATGCGCCCTCGACGCGGCCGATCTTCTCGTAGCCCTTGTGAGTCAGCCAACCCCCTTCCTGCTCCTCCCACAGCAAGGTCAGGGCAAATTCTAATAGGGGCAAATTACCCTGGTTGTCGCCCACGTCGTCCAGAATCCGCTCGACCAGGCCCGGCTCGAAACGGACGCCAGCTTTGCGGGCCGGGTTCTCGATGGCCCGCTCCAGTTCCAGGCGGGTCATTGGCCCCAGCTTCAGGTCGGCTTCTTGCAGAGCGTCGGCAAACGGCCGGTGAGCCAAGGCCTGGCCCAGAAAGTCGGCCCGTAGGGTAAGCAATAAGCTGATGGGCGGCCGTTCAGCTGATTGGCCGTTGCGGCTGCGGGGCGGGCTGACGGCGGCAAACAGCGTTTGCAGGAAGGGTACGCGGTGTTCGGCCGGGCAAAGGGTGTAAAGCTCCTCAAACTGGTCAGCCACCAATAACAGGTGTCGGCCCTGTTCCCGCAGAGCGGCGACCAGCGCTTGGCTGGCTTCGCCGGTTCTCAAGGATTCGGCCAGCCTATTCGCCAGAGAGGTCTGTTCGCCGCCGTTGGGCGACCAGTAAGGGGCTAAGGAGGCCGCCAATGACTCAAAGGGTTGGTTGCCCGGCCGAAAAGTGGCAATGGCCCAGGCCGGCCGGCTATCGTCCACTTTCTCCTGGCGCAGACGGGGAATGAGACCGGCGTAGACGATGGAGGACTTGCCACTGCCAGAGGCCCCAATCAGGGCGGCCAGGGAGCGTTGGCGGACAGCTTCCACCAGGCGGTCGGTGAACCATTCGCGGCCGTAGAAGAGGGGAGCGTCGGCTTCACCAAAGGCCAACAATCCCCGGTAGGGGCAGGGCGGTAAGGTCAATGGCGTTGTCCCACCGCCGGCCAACAATCGTCGCTCACCACTGACTGCTAGTGGGCGGGCTACGAAGGGCGGTCCACGCCGCTCCTTAATGGCCTGGTAAAGCTCGGTTGTTTCGCTCTGCGGGGACAGGTCTAGTTCCTCGCGCAGCAGGCGGGCGCACTCCTGGTATTGGCGCAGGGCGGCCGATGGCTGGCCGGCCCAGGCGTACAATTGCATCAACTGGCGGTGGTAGCTCTCGTCGAGGGGGTCCAGCAGCAGCAGGCGACGGCCGTAGCCAACGGCCGTTTCCAGTTCCCCCTGGGCGGTAAAGCCCCGCGTCAGGCGTTCCAGGGCCGAGGCTAAGTCGCGGCGCAAGCGATCCGCCTGAAAATACTGCCAGTCGTCAAAAGCCGGGCTGTCCGGCAGGCCGAAGCCGGCCAGAAAATCATCGCGGTAAAGCCCAACCGCCTCGGCCAAAGGCGGCAAGCAAGCGGCGCACACGTCAGCGGCCGGGTGACCATGCGTTTGGGGAATAGCCAGCAGGTTAGAAAACTCGCCGGTGTCTGTCCACAACCCGTCGGCGTTCAGACGGATCAGTTGGCGGTCGATGTCCAGCCGCTCGTCGCCCAGGAGCTTGTTTAACGCCCACAGAACGCGGCGAAGGTAGGCCGAGGCGTGTTCGCGGTCGTGTTCAGGCCATAAGAGGGCGGCTAACGTATCGCGGCTTTGGCTCTCGCTATTGACGGCCAGGTAGACCAGCAAACCTAGTTCTTTGCGCCGGCCGGCCTCAAGCCGCGCCCCGTCCCGCTCGATGTAAGGAGGACCGAGAAAGAAAAGCCTAAGCCGAGACATGAAATGATTGTAACAGAGGTCAATTTTCCAGGAAACGCTTTTGGCAACGTTTTTGGAAACGATTTGGAAACGCTCAATCTATATAATGGATTGTACCTAGCGGGCCTACTTTTGGCGACCTCGGACACGCTCAAAGTCAGCAGGGGACTCATCTTGTAGAAACCAGGTTTTTCCTAACGGAAAAACCTGGTTTCTGGCTGCCTCGTTACAACCTGGCAGCGAATAGACAGCAGATAAGCGGACAGACAGCTCTCAACCAGTTTCAGAAAGGTTACGTCTATTCCACCGTAACCGATTTAGCCAGGTTGCGCGGTTGATCCACGTCGCAGCCGCGCCGGACGGCGACGTGGTAGCTCAACAACTGTAAGGGAATCACGTTGAGAATGGGGGCCAGCAGGGGCGGGGCGGCCGGAACATGGATCACGTAGTCGGCCTTCTCCTTAATTGCCTCGTCGCCTTCCGTCGCCAAGGCAATGACCACCCCCCCCCGCGCTTTAGCCTGCTCCACCTGGCTGATCATCTTGTCATACAGGGCATCCTGGGTAGCAATCGTCACCACCGGCATCGTTTCGTCAATCAGGGCGATGGGGCCGTGCTTCATCTCCCCGGCCGGATAGCCTTCGGCGTGAATATAGCTAATCTCCTTCAGCTTGAGCGCGCCTTCCAACGCCACCGGGTAGTTAATGCCCCGCCCCAGGAACAGGAAATCGTCGGCCTTGTAGAAGTGGCTGGCTAACTCCACGTATTCGGGGTCGAGGTCCAGCACGCGGCCAGCCAGGTCAGGCAGATGGGTCAGGTCGGCTACCAGTTGGCGTAGGCGAGCGGCCGACAGCCGGCCGCGCAGATAACCCAGGGCGCAGGCCAGCAGGTATTGGTCAACCAGTGAGGTGGTGAAGGCTTTGGTGCTGGCCACGCCAATCTCCGGCCCAGCGTGCATGGCAATATAGCCATCAGCGATCCGCATGGACTGGCTGCCAATGGCGTTGACGATAGACCACAAGGTGGCTCCTTCGGCTCGGGCCTGTTCGCTGGCGGCCAGGGTGTCGGCCGTTTCACCCGATTGGGTGATGGAGAGGACGGCCGTATCCTGATCCACGATAGGATTATAGTAGCGGAACTCTGAGCCATATTCCACTTCGGTGGGCAGGCGGGCAATGGACTCGAACATAAACTTGCCGACCAGACCGGCGTAGTAGCTGGTGCCGCAGGCGACGATAAAGAGCTTCTTCAATCGTTTAGCTAATTCGGGCGTCAGCTTCATCTCTGGCAGTTCGACGCGGCCGTTCTCGAAGTCCACCCGGCCGCGCATCGTATCCATAATCGCCCGCGGCTGCTCAAATATCTCCTTCTGCATGAAGTGTTTATACTCTCCCTTGACCGCGCTCACCGGATCCCAGGCGATGGCGGTGATCTCTGGCTGAATCGGCTGCCCATTGAGGTTCATCACCTGGTAACTATCGCGGCTGACGACAGCCATCTGGCGGCTTTCCAGGAAGATCATGCGGCGGGTGTATTCCAGGATGGCCGGAATGTCCGAGGCGATAAACATCTCCTCGTCGCCTACGCCCAGGGTGATACCGCCAGCGTTGCCCAGCCGGGCGCACACCAGTTTATCCGGCTGGTCTTTGGTGAACACGACCACTGCGCTGGCCCCCTGGATCTGTTGCAGGGTCATTTGCACCGCTTTGAGCAGGTCGAGGCCCGATTCCAGGTATCGCTCCACCATCTGGACAATGACTTCGGTGTCGGTTTCGGAGTCGAAGCGCACTCCCTCTGCCTGTAGCTCCTCACGCAAACTCTGGTAATTTTCGACGATGCCATTGTGAACGACGACAACGCGGCCGTTCATGCTCATGTGGGGATGGGCGTTGCGCTGGCTCGGCTGCCCATGCGTCGCCCAACGAGTATGACCGATGCCAATGTGTCCCGCCACCGGCGAAAGCTGCACCATACTCTCCAAATTACTGAGCTTGCCCACGTCGCGGCGCACGGCGATCTGGCCGCCGTCGTCCAGCACGGCCAGCCCAGCCGAATCATAACCCCGATACTCCAATCGCTTCAGACCACTCAGAATGACGTGAGGGGCCTGGCGCGGCCCCACGTAACCAACGATACCACACATAGTTTTGATCTCCTGATAAGTGAAACGTGAGACGTGATGCGTATAGCGTATTTCGTGTTGCGTATTCCGTATTGTGCAACACACTACGCACCCCGGAACACGCAATACGCATGACGCATTACGTCATATTGAATGGCACGCAATTTGTGGGCGTGCCCGGCCAGGTTGGTGAAACGGGTGGGGCTGCCCCTCCATGCGTGGGAAAACACGTAACCGCGTGCAGCCCCAACAGGCTATGAAGCCGATAGTGGACACTGGCACGCTGGACGACCACTGCGACCCGCTTTGTCGGCCGGTTGCCCGGCCGCTTTGTTGGCTCGCTTGCTTGGAGGGGCTGAACACAGGGTGTGGCGACCCTGAGAGGCATCCGCTGATCCTTCGATTTTCCGCCGGCCGGCTGCGCCCCGGCCGCGTTAGCCCTATTTCGCAATAGGGA
>JBFMFT010000220.1:0-8329 GCA_040751925.1 Chloroflexota bacterium | reverse complement strand
TTGGTGTTGACTGGAGACCCCTGCCGGGTCACTATTTTGCACAGCGAAAACCAAGAAGATGGTTATAGAGTTGCGATTCGCTCACATCTCGATTTGTCGCGCGTATATTCTCGACACTACTATTCCACCCCCCACCGCGTAGAACATGATATTCTCCAGAGAGAGGACCAGTAGGATTCTTTGCTGGTGAAATTGAGTAGTAGTTCTCGTCAAACCAATCAGCAACCCATTCCCATAAATTGCCAGCTATGTCTAAAGCCCCATAAGGGCTTACACCAGCGGGATAGCTACCAACACTAGCAGGGCCATGTTCTTGGTTAAACCTCAGAAGAGTACTATCTGGAATGAAATCACCCCAAGGATATATTCGTCCATCAGTGCCACGTGCTGCTTTCTCCCATTCAGCTTCTGTTGGTAGTCTGCGACCAGCCCACTCACAATATGCTTGAGCATCGTGCCAACTTACTTGTGAAACCGGCATGTCGACTACTGTTACAATATCTTTCCCCGAGGGATATTTCCAATTTGCACCCAGTACCTGTTGCCACTTTCCATCTGACCAGATGTATCCAAACCCATTTGTTTCCGCAGTGGTCTCATAGTTGGTCTCATCAACGAAGCGAGCAAACATATCAATTGTAGTCTCTGTTTGGTCTATCCAGAAGTTGTCCAAATAGATTCTGTGTTGAGGTTTTTCTCTGTTTTTGGCATTAGTGTCAAAGTTCGATGCCCCCATCAGGAACTCACCAGCCGGTATAAGTAACAATACCATCCCATCTCTCGATGAAGTCTCATGTGAATTCGCTAGTTGAAAGAACGGAGTAGTTGTAGGTAATGGTACTGGAACAGCTGTAGGTCGGAGTGAAAGATTCGTAGGATCTGCTATAGGTAAAGAAGTCGAAACTGCCGGGGCTAGTTTTGTTGCTTGTATCGCTAGAGCTTGTTGCGTTCCAGAAAGCTCCAGTATCTTTCCTGCAATTACTGTGGCAGCGTCCCCACTTGATTGGCCTAATTGTGCAATTACCATCGCTGATTGCGCGGTTCCTATCTGGCTCTGCACCTCAAGTTGCTTTTCTTCTATTGCTATTAGGGTTTCCTGTGCACCATCATTAGATATGCTTGACCATTGGGCTTGTAATAGCTGTAAAATTGCTACAATCACTCCAACAATAGCAATGACACCTGCTATTCCACCTATGACCTCAAGGTTTTTTTTCATGTATTCCTAACCTTCTAGGATTGCACCATTTTTCTTTAACACGGCCCCATCTAGCAGCTCGGCCGGGGTAGTCCGGTCCTCGCGGATGGTGTCGAACGGCCAGCGGCCGCACGATGTGTTGGGTACGTCAATAGGTTGACAAGCTATGCAGATTTTAGCTCTTTTTGAAACACATCGAGAACCTGTTCATCAACTGAAGTCTTCTTGCCCCACAAATCCTTTCTCATTGAAACTGCTGTCTCAATGTAGTGAAGGTGGTTCGGACTGCAAATGAATTCAGCCATTTATTTAATGACCGCGTCACTAGCGAACAAAACTCCGTTGAGGAGTTCCATCTCAATCTCTTTGTCAAGGGCGGTCAAGTCTTGTAAGTCAGGTCTGATCTCGCGCAGATGCAGTGCTCCAGCTTTGGGGTCAAGTTTGGTAAGCATAAGAATGAGAATGCAGCTGTACCTTCGACGCTTTAGCTCATGCTCCTGCTCTCTAACTTGCTTTTGGCGCTCAAACCGAGATTGGAAAAACGCGCCCAAAATGCCGCTTATGCCAATCAGCGTCAGTAATGATATTACGGTCTGAAGTGATAGTGTCATACTTTATCTCCGAGCAGTGTCTTTGAGCAGTGCAGAGCGTTTCTGACGACCGATAATCAGTACCTAAATTTGGCCCAAATTAACCACCGTTCCATCGCGAGCGAGAAACGGGGCCAGGGCTTGAACAAAAGATAAGGCTAGACCGTGCGCCTGGTTCAATAGGATTTGTCGAATATGCCCCTGCTCATCCACAGTGATTTGACCAGAAATATGAAAGGCATCGCGCACCATCCGCAGCATCCCAAAGGAACGCCAGCGAGCCAAACAAGCAGCCAGGCCATCACGAGTCCAAGCGATCAGGTTGTAAGCCAACTGCGCCAGCAGCACCAACATTTCCTGGGCGGCCAAGCGTTTCTTGTTGCGCTTGGTTATGCCCAGTCCTTCTTTACTCCCGCGCAGGCTGGTTTCCGCCGCGCCGCCGCGATTGTCGTAAGCAGCCACCGCGGCCCAGAGAACAGCCGCTGGGACGGGGTTGGCCGGCGCTGCTTGGCCGGCCACCTCAAAGAGTTGGGCATCGGTCAGATTGAAGACCAGGACGTGATAGCTCCACTCGCCATTCTTTTGGCGGTGACGCAGACCCACCTGACGAGTCGGTTGGTCATAAGCGTGGGGGGCGGCCACCCAACCGACCTCTCGATGAGGTACTTGGGGGTCTGGATACCACCGGCTAACCGACCGACACAGCTTGGTCGCCCGGCCGCCATGCTTGACTTTGCCCAAGAGCAGGTAGCCACGGTTGAGCAGCCAGTTGAGGTCCTCATCGCGACCACCGCCAGCATCCACGCGGATCATGGTGCGCAGCCGATGACCTGGGTTGAGGTCGAGGATGTCTTCGGCGGTCAGCACCAATTCTTGCAAACAACGATCCAGTTGTCGCTTGCCCGGATACAGGCGGTCGACCACGATTTCATCGTACAAAGAGGCCACGACACGCCCCACTTGCCGACCACGCCGCCCTTTCTGACCGGCAAAGTAGCCGCCTCCACCCCTTCCCCTTGACGGCCAGCGGGCATTCCGCTCACATCCACATCCAACAACTGCCAGTGGCGGCCATAATGATGCCGGTAGCCAGCCCCATAGCGTTGATAGATGGTCTTCACCGCGGTACGCATTTGCGCCACATTCTCTGGGCTACAAGCATTGAGCGTATCGCTGATTGTCGATTGGTCCGCGCAGCGCGGCCGGCCGAAGGCCCGCCCCAATCCCTCATCGGGTTTGACCCGGCTGTTAACCTCGACCAGACCCCGCCCGTCGGCCAGGATATTAATGAAGGCATCCAGCAACTTCTCCAGGGGTTTGTGCTGGATAACCTTTTGTTGTATCTGCACCTGTTTCTCGACCATAGGCCAGATGCCCATCTGTTGAAAACACAACCCGGTTATAGCCAGGCTGGCTCGTGGCGAAAATGTGATACGATAGTTCATAGTGACAGTTCTCCTTATGGCAAGTTTTGTTGGGTACTTCTATTCTTGCACAGGAGACTGTCACTGTCATTTTTGATATGTCCCCTTATTGGGGCGAAATTTAGGTACTGATAATTAGGAATAAGAGGCCAACTCTTCGTTACCCGGCAAGCGTTTCAGGGCAATCTCTCGCTCCCAATATTACCCTGTGCCCTCAAGAGTGCAAAGGCCGTTGCGATTGAAGGCGCGGTATTCTATAATCAGATTGAATCAGATTGGAAAGGTATTCTTATGGCGCAATACGACCTGCATCACAACGTTGTCAAACACGCGCTCATCAAGGATGGCTGGACTATTACCGATGATCCGTTCATCATTGAGTTCAAAGGGCTGCGGTTGTACGCGGACCTGGGCGCGGAAAGGACGATTGCGGCCGAGAAAGCCAATCAGAAAATCGTCGTCGAAATCAAGACCTTCGGCGGCTTCTCACCTGTCACCGAACTGGAAAGGGCTGTTGGGCAGTACAACATTTATCGAACCTTCCTGAAACGGGTGAATCCTGACCGTGACCTGTATCTGGCTATTGCTCAGGGTATATTTCAAGACTTCTTTCAACAGGCAGCCATTCGAGAGGTCATCGCTGACCAGCGGATTAGCCTACTCGTTTTCAGTCCAGAGGCGGAGGAGGTTGTTCAATGGATAAGCTAAACAACTACCGACGTATTGTGCAGCAAATTGTGGCCCGGCATGGGCAGTATCACCCCAGTCACGGCCGCATCGAAGCTGTGCCAATTTGCGACACGGGCAATGACAATTACCTGTTGATGGATATAGGCTGGGACAGAACCGGCCGCGTCCACGCCATTGCTTTTCACGTCCGTATCCGTGAGGGCAAAATCTGGGTAGAATGGGATGGCACGGAAGAGGGGATTGCCCAAGAATTGCTGGAAGCCGGTGTGACCAGGGAAGACATTGTCCTGGGATTTTACCGGCCGGAAACGCGCTCTCTGACTGGATTAGCAGTGGTCTGACCACAAGAGGGCGAGGCAACGCGGAGGGGATGCCGCACAGAGAGATAAATAGCTACCCGCGTTGCCTCGCCCCTACCGATTCTCCCATAGGAAATTCTAACTGGATATTGCTATTCACCCGGCTTTGTGATAAAATGCACACAAACTTTCAGAAAATTCTGAAAGATGTGAAAAGTGAGGCGTGAAACGTGATGCGTGAAGAGACGGATTACGCATTACGGATTAGGCTAGAATGGCTTATAAGGACTTATCAGAGTTCATCACCCTACTAGAAAAGGAGGGCGAGTTAGTCCGCATCCAGGCGGCCGTGAGCCGCGACCTGGAGATTACCGAGATTACGGATCGGGTGAGCAAAGGCCCGGCCGCGCAGAACAAGGCTCTGCTGTTTGAGAATGTGACGGGTTTCGGGATGCCGGTGCTGATTAACGCCTTTGGCAACGAGCGGCGGATGGCCCTGGCCCTGGGCGTGGAGAAGCTAGAAGACCTGAACCACAACCTGGCCCACCTGATAGACATGAAGCTGCCCCAGGGGTTGGGGGCCGCCTTCGGCCGCCTCACCGAAGTCATGGGCGCGCTCCGAGCCGTCGGGCTGAAGCCGAGCAAGGTGCGGAACGCCCCTTGCCAGGAGGTCGTTCACGTCGAGGACGCCTCCCTGGATATGCTACCCGTCCTGAAATGCTGGCCCAATGATGGCGGCCGGTACATTACGCTGATGCAAGTTATCACCCGCGACCCGCAGACCAACCAGCGCAACGTGGGGATGTACCGCGTGCAGGTGTTTGACGGCCGCACGGCCGCCATGCACTGGCAGCGGCACAAGGGGGGCGCGGAACACGAGCGGGTGGCCCGCGAGACGCAACAGGCGACCATTCCGGCGGCCATTGTCCTGGGCGGCGACCCGGCCCAGATGTGGTGCGCCAGCGCGCCCCTGCCGCCGGGAATTGACGAATACCTGCTGGCGGGGTGGCTGCGCGGCCGGCCGGTCCATTTCGTCGAATGTGTGTCGCAGCCGTTGGAAGTGCCGGCCGACGCCGAAATCGTCATCGAGGGCTACGTTGACCCCAACGACCAGCGGCCGGAGGGGCCGTTTGGCGACCACACCGGCTTCTATACCCCGGCCGACACCTTTCCCACCTTCCACGTGACGGCCGTCACCCATCGCCAGAACCCCATCTATCCCACCACTATCGTAGGCAAGCCGCCGATGGAGGACTACTGGATGGGCAAGGCCACCGAGCGGCTCTTTCTGCCCCTGATGAAGTTGTTTCAGGGGGAGATTGTGGACGTGAATATGCCGGCCGAAGGGGTTTTTCACAATCTGATTATTGTCAGTATGAAGAAGCGGTTTCCCGGCCACCCCTTCAAGGTCATGTACGGGCTGTGGGGGCTGGGGCTGATGATGCTGGCGAAGGCCATTGTGGTTGTAGACCACGACGTAAACGTGCATAATCTATCGGACGTGGCCTGGCGGGTGTTGGGCAACGTGGACTGGCGACGCGACGTGGTAGTAGTAGATGGGCCGGTGGATCAGTTAGACCATTCGGCCGCGCGTGATTCGTTCGGCGGCAAAATTGGCATTGACGCGACCGCCAAAGGGCCACAGGATGGCCACCCCCGTGGCTGGCCGGAAGAGATAATCATGTCGCCAGAGATCAAAGCTCTGGTTGACCAGAAATGGCCCCGTTATGGTATTGGGCGGGGATTGGGGGATTAGGGGATTGTTTTCATCCTTAATCCCCTCATCCCCTTATCCCGGCAGAAAAGTAGTTGGCAAATGACCGAAATCCAGAACATCCTGATCCGGCCGCTGCATCCCAGGGACGTGGATGATCTGTACGAGATGTGGCGGCATCCGCTGGTGGACCGGACGACGCTGCAAATGCCGAGTCTGGAATATAATAAGGCGGCCGAACGAGTGAATAACGTGCAACCGGGCCTTTATCGCCTGGTGGCGGTGGTGGAGGAGCGGGTGGTGGGGGTAATTACCCTGCACCAATCGCAAAACCCGCGCCTGGCTCATTCGGCCGGGCTGGGGATGATGGTTCATCCCGACTATTGGGGGCAGGGGATTGGCACGCGGCTCATGGAAGCGATTTTGGATTTGGCCGATAACTGGCTGAACTTGAAGCGGGTGGAGTTGGACGTGAATACCGATAATCCGGCCGGTATCCGGCTCTATAAAAAGATGGGTTTTGTGATTGAAGGCACAAAGCGCAAACACGCCTACGGCGACGGCCGGTGGGCGGATAGTTACTTTATGGCTCGCATCAGGGAGTAAGAGGAAGGAGATTGCCATGCTCGAAATCAATTTATCCACTCTGGTTATTGTGGCCCTGGTCTGCCTGAACCTGGGGATGGTCATTGGCATCCGGTTGACCAGGCGGGCAGGACAATAAAAGAGTAACTGGTAATTGGTAATTACCAGTTGCCTCTTTGAGGAAAGGACATGCAGCGAAACGGTATTGGTGATATTTACGAGAAGGTGCAAGAGGGAGAACGGGTGACATACCAGGAGGGAGTGCGGCTGTTCGAGAGCCATGACTTGATCGCCCTGGGCGAGATGGCTTCGATCATCCGCCAGCGCAAACACGGCGACGCGGTGTACTTCAACAAGAATCGCCACGTCAACCCGACTAACGTCTGCGCCTTCCACTGCAACTTCTGCTCCTTTGCCCGCAGCCGCGACGACGAGCCGGGGGCGTATACCTACATGCCGGAGCAGGTGGTCGAACGCATCCGGCCGACGGTGGACGAAGGGATTACCGAATTTCACATCGTCGGTGGGCTGCATCCCCAGTTGGGCTTTGATTACTACCTGGACGTGCTGCGCGCCCTCAAGCTGGCTTATCCCTGGGTGCATCTGAAGGCGTTTACGGCCGTCGAGATTGACTTCTTCTGCCACCTGACCGGCAAGGACGCGGACACGGTATTGAGGGAATTGATAGCGGCCGGGCTGGACTCCATGCCCGGCGGCGGGGCCGAAATCTTCCACTGGGACGTGCGGCGCAAAATTTGCCCGGAGAAGGCCAACATGGAACGGTGGCTGGAAATTCACGACGTGGCCCATCGCCTGGGGCTGAAAACCAACGCCACCATGCTCTACGGTCACATCGAGCAGTACGAGCACCGCGTCCACCACCTGGTGGCCCTGCGCGAGCAGCAGGATAAAAGCGGCGGCTTCCAGACCTTTATCCCTCTGGCCTTTCATCCTGAAGACAACGGCCTCGGCCGGCGGCTGCAACGACGCTGGACGAGCGGCATTGACGACATGAAGACGATGGCCGTCAGCCGTATCCTGCTGGACAATTTTCCCCACGTCAAAGCCTACTGGGTGATGCTGACGCCAGCCATGGCCCAGATTGCCCTGGACTTTGGGGCGAACGACATTGACGGCACGGTAGTGGAGGAACACATTTACCACGACGCCGGGGCGCGCACGAAAGAACATATCCGGCGGGGTGAATTGATGCGGCTGATCCGGGCGGCCGGGCGCACGCCGGTGGAGCGGGATACGCTTTACAACGTGGTGAAGGTGGATGCGTGAAGAGTGAAAAGTGAAGAGTGAAGGAAGGGCAGAATGAAGCTGAGAGTAGTCTTGGAACCCAGTGATGAAGGCGGTTATACCGTTTACGTGCCAGCTCTACCTGGTTGCATCAGTGAGGGTGACACCCTCCAAGAGGCATTGGAAAACATCCGTGAGGCCGTCGAGTTATATCTTGAGCCTGTGGAAGATGATCTGCTTGTTGATGAAAATGCCGTTGTTCAAGAGTTGGTGCTGTGAGTAAAGTCCCTAGCCTACCTTACATCAAGATTGTTCAGGCTTTACAAAGAGATGGCTGGACAATTGTACGGCAGCGTGGCAGTCACATCCGGTTGCAGAAGCGGGTAGGCGGCGAATTGTTGAAAGTGACAGTCCCGGCCCATCGGCCGGTCAAACGTTCGACCCTGGCTCACATCCTGAAGCAGGCTCGAATAGATGTAGACGAATTCCTGGCCTTGTTATGAATAGCCAGCCTCTCCTCATTTACGATGGTGATTGCGGCTTTTGCACGCGGACGGCCGCCTGGCTGGCGGGGTGGGCCGGCG
>JBFMFT010000022.1:0-23211 GCA_040751925.1 Chloroflexota bacterium | reverse complement strand
AACGTCAACCGTTAAAGGTGACGCGGTTTCGTTTCAGGTTACAGTTTCCACGCCTCACTTCCCCATAAAACGCAAAACGTGAAACGGGGGTTGCCCGTTTCACGTTTCACGCAGTTAAAGCGACGTGCAAGAGAATGGGAGTTTAAGGGTTAGGGGAGCTTCTCAACCGTATTGACGGTGGACGTGCCATTGCTGCCGCCGCCCGTCAGACCGATGAGAGCAGAAACGCCAGCGCCGGTACCCCAGGAGAACCAGCGCGGGGTCGCCAACTGGCTGCCACCCGGAGCCGGGGTCGGCCCCCAGGAAGCGCAAGCAGCGCCGCTGCTGCAAACCAGAGTGTCGGCTTGCAGAACGTAGCCGGTCGCGCCCAGGGTCGCGCCACCAAACTCAAGAATGGTGGCTGTGCCGGTGGAGCCAAAGACGCTGATGCTGCCACCCAAACGGCCGGCGTTGGCCGCTTTGGAAGTTTTATTGACCCAACCGCCCGCGACGGTGAACATCTGCACGGACTCGACGGGGTCGAAGGTGGTCACGTCAGGCGACCCACCAACGGCCCAGGCGCCGGCGGCGTTGCTGCCATAACCGAACCACAGACGGCCGGGGCTCATGGTCTTGCCCGTGTCAACCCAGGTATCGGTCGCTGGTGTCCATTCCCAGGTGGTGGTCAGAACCTTGGCGCTGGGGTCGGGATCAACAACACCGTAACCGCCAAAGAGATACATCTTGCCACCCAGGAAGGCGCAGCCGCTATCCTGTGAGTAGAAGGTTTCACCCGTGGCGAGCTGTGGGAAAGCGGCCGTACTCCAACGGGAACCGACGGGCAAGGAGGGGTCGTAAATCTGGTGGCCGGCGTAGAGGAAAGCCCCATCTACACCATTCACGACGTGAATGCGACCATTGCTTTCGGCGCAAACGGCCGCCTGCGCCCAACCGAAGATGGTGATACCATCCACGAAGGGCATAACTTCGGTGTCGAGCGTCCAGGTATTGCTCTGAGCCGCATAATACTGCATATTGTCCTGGATGGCGGCGGCGGCGTCATAACCCCCTGGCACGTAGGCGCTGCGGGTGACAGCAGAAAAGGCAGCATAGGTGCTATCTACACCAACCGGCATGGGAGCGCGGCTGGTCCAGGGGGTCAGGGGAGTAGACTCAGGAGCGCCATTGGGAGCCAGACTCAGACGAGCCTTCGTAACGATGCCGCCGGCCGGGGCGATGCGGGCATAGGGAGCGCTCTGAACCGGCTTGGCCGCCTTGGGGGCCGCGCCGGCCGGTAAAGCGACGATGGTGAGGGCAAGCAAAAGCAACAGACCGAAAACAACGAGTTTTCTCATGGTATAACTGTCCTCCAGGGGTAATGTGTGTAGAGTTCCAAAATTGTTTGGTTGTAGGGCCGTAGCCGAGAGACAACAGCGCTGCACGTCGCGCGCCACAATACTACCACAATCCGTGTGTGCATGGCAAGATCATTTAGCCCAGTAATTCCAAATCTGAAAAAGGGGGGGCAAAAGGAAAGAAGTATGGTTCATCTGCCTCGGCCGCCAGACACCATTGCGTCAACGTCCCCACGTCATTCGCCGCCAGGTCGGCCGCCGTCAGCCGCCACGTGCCGCTCAGGTCTTCCCCATCGAACGCGCTCAAGGGATTGTTGGGAATGAGTAAGCCAGAGATAGCTGGCGGGACGGGAGAACAGACATCTTCTACCCGCCAGACGCCCTCGTCGTCCAGGGTGGCGTCAATGTCATCACCACTGCACGAGGGCGGTGGCGGCCAGCCCGGCCGGTCAATCAGCGTCACCGTTGTGCCAGTGTCCACGTGTTCCAGAGTGAAAAGCAGGTCACCCACCCAGGTGTGGCTGACGACCAGGCTCACGTTCAGGTCGGTGATTGAGCCGGTATCGGTGAGGATGAGGTCGTCGCTGACTCCGGCCGGGTTGTTGTCGGGGATGGACAGATTGGGGGTGGAACAAAAGAAGTCACCCGGCACAGGTTGAACCTCAAAGGCACCGATGTCGCAAATAGCGGGGCCATGGCCGTCGCCGTCGGCCGGGCGCGGGTAGCCTCGCTGGTCAGCCGTCAGGAAATGGAATTGGCCATCAGTACAGCCGATCGGATCGCCAGCGTCAATCGCCGGACTGCCTGGCAAGAGGGCATGAGTCAGGGTGGGGCCGCCGTTGTCCTGTAAGTAACCAAGTAAGGGGTCAATCGGATTCTCCGGCGTGCCAATCTGGTCACCCTCCGCGCTGACAACAGTACAACCCTCATTATTGCCCAGCAAATTATAGCTACTGGAGAGGAGTATCCCCTGGCAGTCTGGGTAAGCCGTTAGAGCCTGATTGTCAGCCACGAGCGTGTGCTTGAAGTAGACGGGATCAATGGCCTGGGAAATTCCTGCGGCCGTGTCGGCCGTGTTGGCCGTAATGGTGACGTTGACCAGCACCGTCTGGCTACCCTGAGCCGCGATGTAAAGACCACCGCCCCAGTCACCGGCCGAATTGCCAGAGACCGTGCTGTTGATAACATCGAGATTGCCTTCATACAGGGCCAGACCCCCGCCATAATTGTTAGCTGTATTGCTGTACACCGTACTGCCTGTTATCTCCAACGTCCCACCATCATGGCGGATACCACCTCCGATAGTAGCTGTGTTGCCAGAGATAAGGCTATCCTGAATAGTGCTGCCACGATCACCCCCATCGCTGGCGATGCCTCCACCCGCGTCGGCCGTATTGCCATAAATCAGGCTATTGGTAATCGTGACGCTCTCGGTGCTGCTCACCCCACCGCCATTCTCCGTAGCGCTGTTGCCACTAATCGTACTGTCACTGACGGTCAAGCCAACATTCTGCCAGTTATAAATACCGCCGCCTGTTCGGGCGCTGTTATCACTAATGGTACTGTTCTGTACACTGATGTGCGAATCACCCACGCCTCTATAGCCATAAATACCCCCACCATAGCCCTCAGACGTGTTGCCGGTGATGAGAGAATCTTCAACGAACAAGGCGGCCGTTGCGCCTTCTTGGTAGATACCTCCCCCACCACCATACATACCCGTTGTGTGGTTGGCTGTTACGGTGCTGTATATTACGGTGAGGACACCCTCATTATATATACCACCACCAAACTCTGCCTGCCCACCACGAACCGTTACACCAGATAGAGTTACCGTCACGTCAGCTAGAATATCCAGCGCTCTATCGCCCGTGACAGGGCTATTGGCGTCAATAATCGTCGTGGCGCTGCCAGTTCCGCTAATCACAACGCGGTTCGTAATGTCCAGATCGCCGGTGGCAGCGCTGTTCTCGCCCGCGCCAGGTATAGTTAGGGTGTAGGTGGCGGCCGGCAGAATGATATATTTGGTACCCAAAGGCGTCAGGGCATTTGCCTCCTGAATGGCGGCGCGCAGGGTACATTCCCCGGCGGCCGTCGCGCACTGGCCGTCGCCAGGGTCAATGTCCACAGCGTCGGCCGTACTATTGACTGTAAACGTGGCCCCCAGGGTCTGGAAACGGTAAACGCCAGAATAACTCCCATCCCCACAAATGTTACTGGCCCACACCCGCCAGTAATAGGTTGTGCCATGTTCCAGAATGGTAGCGGCCGTGTACGTGGTGGCTGCCAGGCCACTGGCCGACTCCACCAGGTTGTTAAAGCTATTGTCTGTGGCAACCTCAATGGCATAAGAGGTGGCCTGGTCGGCTGGCTGCCATTGAAAGACCATCTGGAGAGGCTGATCAGTTGCGCCATCGGCCGGAGCCGTCAATTGGGGTGCGGGCGGGGCCATGGTGAACAGTTCCAGACCCACCGTGACACTGTGGGTAGTGGTGAGCGCTGTGCCCGTGATGTCAATCGTATACGTGCCGGCCGGAGCTACGGCCGTGTCATCAATGGTCAAGACACTATCGCCGGGCGGCGTGACCGGATTGGGGCTGAAGGTGGCTGTCGTGCCGGCCGGCTGACCGGCCGCGCTCAATGTCACCGGCTGGCTGAAACCCAGGGTGGCGAAAACGGACACGTCGTAGGCGGCGGAGGCTGGGGCGCAGACCAAGGCCGTGACCGGCGCGATGTCCAGGCTAAATTCTGGCTGGTTGCTGGCGGTAAACTCGTAAGCCCCCACGTCACAGATAAGACTACCATTGGCGTCGCCATCGGCCGGGCGGACGTGGCCTCGTTGGTCGGCCGCCGGGCACAAAGTAGGATGACCTGTATCTACGGCCGGACTGCCCAGCAACAGGGCGTGTGTCCAAGTTGGCCCGCCGTTATCTTGCAAGGAAGCCAGCAACGGATCAATTGGATTAGCGGGCGTGCCAACCTGGTCGCCAGTGGCGCTGGCAAAGAAGCAACGATCATCGTTGCCTAGCAGATTATAACCCTCTGAACCTACACCACCCCAACAGTTGTCGCCGTTAATAGTGGCCGTATTGCCGGCCCACAAGGTATTCCGCAGGGTAACCGTGCTGTCCACCTCGTATACCCCGCCGCCATCGTGATTGACATCGTTCGCCGTTACGGTGCTGTTGAAAACCATCACCGGGCCATTATTGGCAAAAATGGCTCCCCCATAACCAGCCGTGTTGCCAGACAGGGTGGAGTTATCCACAATGGCACTGGGGGTGGCGATGACCTGGGTGGTATAGATGGCCCCGCCACGGTCGGCCGAGGTGTTGCCAAACAGGGTGCTGCTGGTCACAACCAGGCTGCCGCTGTTGTGGATGGCCCCGCCGCCGGCCAGGAAAGTAGCGGTCGAATGGTTATCGGACAAGGTGCTGGCCGTGATGGTCAAAGTGCCACTGTTATAGATGCCGCCCCCTTCGCTGGCCCGGCCGCCGCGAATGGTCACACCCACCATCGTCACCGCCGCCTGGCTCTGCACCTGGAAGACACGGTCGTCGGTGACAGGATAGTTGCCGTCAATAATGGTCGTGGTGGCGTCTGTACCGCTGATAACCACCTGGCCGGTAAGGTCCAGGTCGCCAGTGGCGGCTGCGTCATCTAGGCCAGGTAGGGTCAGGCTGTAAACACCGGCCGGTAAGGCGATTATAACGGCCCCGGTGCCGGCATTGCTTTCTTGCACAGCCGCCCGCAACGTACAGACCCCGCCGACCGTGAGGCACTGGCCGTCGCCGGGGTTGGCGTCGGTGGTATCCAGCGTACTATTGACCGTAAAAGTGAGCGAGCGCGTGGTAAAACTGAAGACAGAAGAGTAGCTGCCGCTGCCGCAGGCATTTTGCGCCTGCACTCGCCAGTAATAGGTCGCCGACGGCTCAAGCAGCAGGGTGGGCGTGTGGCTCAAGTCAGTGGTCGTAGCTGTGTAAACCACGTTTGTAAAGCCGGCGTCGGCAGCTATCGCCAGTGTATAGGTCAGCCCTTGCGTGGCCGCCTCCCAGGTGAAGAGAGGTTGCAGAGGCACACTCACCTGGCCCTCTGTGGGAGTAAGGAGAGAGGGTACGGCCGGAGTGGTTGAAAAGAGATTCAAGCCGGCCGTAGTAGTGTGAGTAGTCAAGTCTGTTGTGCCGGTAATGGTCAGGGTGTAGCTGCCAGGGGCGGCTGCGCCGGTACCAGTGAGGGTCAGGAGGCTGGTGACCGGCGGCAGGAGGGGGTTAGGATCAAAGGCAGCCGTCGTGCCGGCCGGGTGGCCGCCCGCAGTGAGGGTGACTTCCTCGCCGTAGCCGGAAACAATGACGTTGTAAACGGCGTCGGCCGGTACACAGGCGTTCGCCACGCCTGGCTCTACGGCCAGACCAAAGTCACTGAAGAGGGTCATAAAACTGAAAACTGGCGATGAGACACTGGGGCCACAAGTGTTGTGGGCTTGCACCCGCCAGTAGTACAAGGTGCGGTAAGAGAGGTCTTCGGCCGGTGTGTGGCTCAGACCTTCCACATCGGCCGTATAGACCATGTCATTGAAGGCGGGATCGGTGGCAATGGTCAGCGTATAGGTCAGAGCCTGGCTGGCGGCCGTCCAGCTAAAGGTGGGTCGCAGCGACACGTCCGTAGCGCCATCGGCCGGTTCTTGCAGTTGCGGCTGGCCGGGCACGGCCGTGTTGACGGCCAGTTCAACCGTGACACCGTGAACAACGAGCAGCGGTGAAGCGGCCGCTTCACCGCTGACAGTGACGTCGTAGCTGTCCGCGCTCAGGCCGCCGGTATTGCCAAGGGTCAACGCGCTGTCGGCCGTCGGTATCACCGGATTGGGGTCGAAGGTAGCCGTCACGCCTGGCGGCAAACCGGTGGCGCTGAGAGTCACTGGCTGGTTATAGCCCAGAATGGAATCTATCGTCAGGGCATAATAGGCTTCGTCCCCGGCGCATATCATCCGGGAAGGAGTGGACGTGAAAAGCTGGAAATCAGGCTGATTCGTGGAAGCATATTCATAAGCCCCCATGTCGCAGATGATTGGTCCGTATCCATCCCCTTCGACGTGCCGGACGTATTGCCGTTGGTCGGTGGAGAACAGGTTGCCGTTTTCGTCGGCGCAGCCAGCCGGATTGCCAGCGTCAATGGCCGGGCTGCCGACCAACAGGGCGTGGGTGGGTGTGCGGCCGCCATTCAACCGCAGCGGCCCCAGTAGTGGGTTTGCATTGAGCAAATCCCCCGTACTGAACAGGAAATTGCAGTTGGCTGTGCTGCTGATCAGGTTATACCCGGCAGACAGGATCGTACCGGAACAGGTGTTATTGACAATGGTATTTTGCAGAGAAATGTTGCCGCCGTCGCTGCGATTGTAGATGCCTGCCCCTTCGGCCGCGCTATTCTGGCTAATCGTGACATTGTTCAAGAAGGCAGCGCTGTAGTTGAAGATGCCACCCCCTCTCCTCTCCTCGCTACCGGTCACGACGTTACCAGAGATAGTGCTGTTGTTGGCGCGCAAAGTGCTGCCACGGTCGTTATAAACGCCTCCCGCCTGGCTGGTGGCCGTACTAAATGACGAAGTGCTATCAACCTCGTTGAAAGCCACGACAGAATTGGTAAGGGTAAGGCTGCCGTGGTTAAAGATGCCTCCTCCGAAAGCCTGGGCTGGGTCATACGCGTTATGCGCGTCAATAGAGTTATTAAAGATGCCACTGTTCACCACGATCAAGACCCCATTGGGAGCGTTGAAGATGCCACCCCCCTTGACCTCCTGTGCATTGGTCATCGTATTGCCGGAGACGGTGCTGTTGAGGATAGTCAGGACACCGCTGTTGAAAATACCACCACCTTCATAGGAACCTGAGGCGTTTTCCGTTACCGCGCTGTTTGTCAGGGTCAAGGTGCCTCTGTTGCGAAAGCCGGCGCCGCCGTCCTCATACGTGTGGGCGGAGCCATCGCGGATGGTCAGGTCGGCGATGGAAGCAGCGACCGAATAGTGTACATCAAACACGCGGTCAGCTACCTGTATAGAGTTGCCGGTGACGACGGTACGACGCAAACCCGCGCCCTGGATAGCCAAATCGCCGGTAATGTCCAGGTCTCCCGTCACGGCCGCATCCTCACCCGTGCCAGGCATGGTTATCGTGTAATCGCCGGCCGGCAGCACAATCGTATCATTCCCTGGCAGGGCATTGGCCTCCATCACGGCCGCCCTCAATGTACACTCCCCGGCCGCCGTCGCGCACACCCCATTACCAGGAAAAGCATCCACCGCGTCCAGGGTGCTGTTCACCGTGAATGGGGCGTTGACTCTCTCCGGCCGCATCCCGGCCTGGCTGCCGACAGCTCCCACCCCCCACACGATAGCCAGGCAGAAAAATAAGGCATAGCGGGCCTTATTGTCAATGGTTGTTCTGGTTGTCATTTTCTTTTCCCCATTTCTGGCGGAAACATCTACACCGCCTTCCACGTGAACGAAGCCACGACTGTCACAATCCCGGCCGGACGAGACGGCCGGGCGACTGCTGGCGACCAAATTCCAAAACCATTGTAACAGGCAAACGTACCAAAAACGTACCAAAAGCGTACCAAATCGGGCAATTTTCGTATTCACCCCCAAATCACCCTGCTTCCAGGGCCATTTTGTGGTACAGATTTAGGATTTGGATTAAGCTATAAGGGTAGACGAAATCGCGCATAGAGCGAATGGGCCAATGCAGCGAATCATTTGCTAAATTCCATTCGCGCCATTCGCTGATTCGCCTCAGTCGCGATAAGGAGAAGCAACCATGAGCCGGCCGGTCACTGGCTGGGAGCAGGCGACACCTGTCCCCCCCGAATATCCCTTCAACGACTACCTGAACGCCCGTCACGGCCGCCTTTATTTTGAGGCCCTCGACCTGGCCCAACTGTTCCTGGGCGGCCGGGTGGATCAGGGCCTCGGCCGCACCTTTCCCAGCCCCCTGGAACTGGTCTACCTGCCCAAGATTCGCCAGAAAATCGAGCGGATGAACCAGGTCTTCAACGAAGTGATCGCCGAAACGGGCTACCCCGGCCGCTTCCACTACGCCTACGCCTCCAAAGCCAACGCCGCCGAAGAAGTCGTCCGCACCACCCTGGCGGCCGGGGCGCACCACGAAATGTCCTCGGCCGTAGACGTGACCATCGCCCGCCTGATGATCGCCCGCCGCCTGCTGCCGCCAGAGCGCCTGATTATCTGCAATGGCTTCAAGCCGGCCGGCTCCCGCTACGCTGAGGAGATTATCGCCTTGCGCCAGGAACACGGCCGCGTCATACCCGTCATCGAGGATTTGAGCGAGCTATCGCCCTTGATTGAGTCGGGGCTGCGCTTTGACGTAGGGCTGCGTCAGAAGAGCTACGGCCGCCACCAGGACGAAGCCGAGATGGATAGCTCTAACTCGCGCTTTGGGCTGGACCTGGCGCATTTGTGGAAAGCGGCCGACTACGTGGCCGCCGCCCCTAACCTCGACCTCAAGCTCTACCACGCCATGGTTGGCAGCCAGCTAACCGATAGTGAGGAGTTCGTGGCCCGCCTCAAGCCGGCCATCGAAATCTACGCCCGCCTGCGCCAGCGCTACCCCACCTTGACCATTTTCAACTTTGGCGGCGGTGTGCCCGGCCCCCTCACCCTGGACTTTGACTTCGACTACCACGCCCTGGCCCGCCGCCTGCTGACCGCCCTGCAAGAAGTATGCCGGCGTTACCACGTGCCGCCGCCCGACGTGATGGGGGAGTTCGGCCGCTATACCGTCGCCGAACACGGCGCGCACCTCTTCCGCGTCCTCACTGCCAAAGAGAACAACTCGCCCCTGCCCTGGTACATCATTGACGGCTCGATTATGACCTCCTTCCCCGATAGCTGGTGCCTGGGTGAGCATTTCATCGTCCTGCCCTTGAACAACCTGGATCGGCCGTTCCAGCGCGTGCAGTTGGGCGGCATCACCTGTGATAGTGACGATGTGTACCCGCCCAAGCCCAGCCAATCCCCCCTCTACCTGCCGGTGGACACCGACGAGCTATACGTGGGCTTCTTCGGCGTGGGGGCTTACCAGGAAATGCTGGGCGGGGTGCGGGGCAGCAAGCATTGTGTCCTCCCCGAAGCCAATGAACTGATTGTAGACCGGGACAGCGACGGCCGTTACCGTTTCGAAGTCATCCCCGGCCAGAACACCCAGGACGTGATCCGCAACCTGGGCTACAAAACAACGTAATAAGAATTAGCGGGGATTAGGGGATTAGGGGATTTCTCCCTTTTTAATCCCCTAATCCCCTAATCCCCGCCAAAAGGATTAGCTATGAAAAACCTGGATCGGACGCGGATTATTTTTATCGCTATTGTGGGGGTAGCCCTGCTCGTCGTCTGTGGAGCGGTGGCTTTCAACCTGGCCCGCGACTTTTTCACGGGTGACGAGGCCACGCCGACGGCCGCCGTCGCTATCAGCACCCTGGCCCCTGGCGCGCCCACCCCGGCCGTCTCCCTGGAATCGCCGCCGGCCGTCCACGCCATCGGTTATAACCCCGCCCAACCGGCCGACAACTTGCCCATCTACACCTGTGGGGCGGATGCCTTTGGCAGCTACTTCACCCTCCAGCAAATGCAAATGTCCGGCAAAGATGTGGCGCATGGCTTCCATCTAGCCATTGTCCCCTTCGAGCTAGACGGCGACCCCACCTACAGCGTCTCCGAGGAGCAGCGCACGGCCCTCCTGAACAGCGGCCAGTGGGACTGCCTCTTGACCACCCTCGACTCGGTGGCTCTGACCAGCCCCGGCGTGATTACGGCCATCGTGGACGAGAGCGCGGGGGCTGACCAGTTGTGGGGGCGCGACGTGGCGACGGTCAACGACCTGAAAGGGAAGCGGGTGACCTTTTCGCGGGGCAGCGTGGGCGAATACTTCCTCTATTACACCCTGTCTATCGCCGGCCTCAGCCCCATCTCCGACGTGACCCTCGTCCCCCAGGACGGCGTGGCCGAGGCGGTGGCCACCTTCAACGCCGGCGAAGCCGACGCCGTTTCCGGCTGGGAGCCGGACATCTACGAAGCAGAGAGTGGCGGTGGCGTGCCTTTGCTCAGTTCTAACCAGATGCGGATTGTGATTGACGTGATGGTAACCTCGCGCCAATCCATTGCCAATAAAGCTGACCTGGTGCATAGTTTCCACGACGCCTGGTTTGACACACTCAAGGCCCAGGTGGAGAATCTGGAAACGGCCGCCGCCCAAATTGCCGAATGGGGTCACAACGATTGGAGCTTCGTCTACCCCGATACAGCCAGCGACGACCTGCGGGCCTGGTTAGGCAGCGTGGCCCAGGCCGACCTGGGTGACAACGCCTTTGTCATGCGCGACACACGGCCCATCATCAACCGCCTGCAAATTGCCCGGCGCGTATGGGCGGCGGCCGGGGCTACCGTGCCTGGCGACAACGTGGAAGAGCTGATCAACCCTGGCTTCGTCAACCGCTCGGCCGCCCAGGCCAGCCTGCAAGCCAACGGCAACCCCGTCAACGACACCTTCTCCATTTCCTCCAGCCTGGACCTCTCCGGTGTCAGCACCACCGACGCCGAAACGCTGGCTGTCCTGCCCTGCCGCACCTTCGCCTTCCTACCCGAATCCACCGAACTGACCCTGGAATCGCGGCGCATCCTGGATAGCTGCGTCGTCCCCACCCTGACCCAAAGTGTCGGCCTGTTCCTGCGGGTTAAGGGGTCGTCGGCCTGGCCCGGCCCGGCCGGGGCTTTTACCCAGGAGGAAATCCTGGCCTTTGCCGAGGCCCGCGCTCAATCGGTCGTAGACTACCTGGTTTTGCAGGGGATTGACCCGGCCCGCTTCATCGTCGAAGCCACCCTGCCCCCGCAAGACCATTGGGAAACGGAAGATGCCGAACTCCAGGCCCAGGATCGCTACGTGGAGATGACGCTGATTACGGTCGGCCGGTAGCCATGATTTTGGATTTTAGATTTTGGATTTTGGAAACGGAAGGCTGTCAGCGGATTATGAGAGCAGATTGAACGGAGGGAAATGGGACGCGGATGACGCGGATAAACGCGGATTCGCTTCCGTTCAATCCGTTTCCCAGAATCCGTTGATAGTTTCGTTCAACAATTGACGGTGATCTGTTGTTCATTCGAGGCCAAAGAGAGAATTATGACTGTTATTACCGTCCCGGCAGAAGAAAGAATGCTCAATGCGTTGCTAAACAAGGCTCGACGGAGTGGCTTGATCTTGGAGACGGCCGCCGGACAACGCTATATGCTAGTCTCCATTGAAAAGTGGGCGGCCTTTGAGGTTGGCGATGGCGACGATTTTGCCCGTGAAGCTGAGTTGACTGGGCAGAACCAGGAGTTGATGCAATTCCTGATTGGACGCCGCACGCACGGTAAGTGTGTCCCGTTGAGCGAAGTCAAAGCACAATTGGGTCTCAACTAGTCAATCCTTGTAGCTCAACTGGAATTAGTGGCTCATTGCCACAAAATCCGAGGGTGGAAGTTAAGGTGCAGTAATGGTTACTCGTTACCGGTTCCTGCTACTCTTTTTGGCATTTTCTTTAATCCTCTCTGCCTGCGAGGGCGCAAGCGGTGTAACCTACGGTGAACTTACACAGGAAATCTGGATAGGTGTTGGCGACCTCTGGAAAGTCGAACTAACGTGGTCTTTTAATCAGAGTGAACGGCAAATGCTACAACCTAGTATAGAGTCGCAATTACAGCAGCGGTGTCAGCGGGCGGTAGAGCAAAGGATCTCCTGTGACTGGAGTCAGCACGAGAACCTTGACGGGGGGCTAACCTACTCAATCACGGCCATTGGCTCAGGCCTGGACAAGCTAAACCTGGCGGCATTCGACGGTAAAGCCAGCCTGGCGCGCGATGAGCGGAATCACGTTCAACTACGCCTCGATCAACCGTTGATCCCCAGTCTACGTGCCTATAAACTGACTGTTCGTGGTAGAGAAATCATTTCTAGTAATGCCACCACGGAAACGAGAGAGTCGGCTACCTGGCGTAGCCTGGGACCCATTCAAGTTGAAATGATCAGCGGCGGAAACCTGCCCGAATTACTGGTCGTAATTGCCACTCTATACCCCTGGTATCTTGCCGGGGGACTAGCGCTCGTTGTGCTGTTAGGTTTGGGCTGGGTTCTCTGGCGCCGCTCCAAAAGTGGCGTTCCTTCCAAGTCCAAGTGGACAGAGTGACAGGTGTTTATCCTGTGGATTCTGCAATCTATGTCCATCTGCGTAATCTGCGGACAGAACTCAGGAGCTTCAATGCGAATACAACTAGATCGCCAGATACGGCCATTAGGAAACAAGGCGCGATTTTGGCGGAACCTCTTCCAATCCAAAATCCAAAATCTAAAATCCAAAATGGCCGGCCGTCTCTGGCTACTCATCATTCTACTAGGGTTGGCGGCCGTCGCCTGCGGCTTCTCCGCCGACGAGGAGAGCGGGCCGCCGCGTAACGCCACCGTCGTGGATGTGGCCGCCAACACCAGCCTGCGCCCCTGGCTAGAGGGAATAGTCAACACCTTCAATGAATCCGGCCTGGAAACGCCCGACGGCAAGCCCGTTTACGTCACCCTACAATCTATCGAGGCCGGCGAGGCCGTGACCGCCATAGCCACCGGCGAAATGGCCCCGGCCGTGTGGATCCCCGACGACCCGGTGTGGACAAACGTCCTGGCCGACCAGGGCAACCCCAACTACCAGGGCGACTGCGCCAGCCTGGGCAGCAGCCCTCTGGTAATGGCCATGTGGCGGCCGTTGGCCGAATCGCTCGGCTGGCCGGGTCTCCCCCTGGGCTGGCTGGACGTAGGCAGCCTGGCCGCCGACCCTGCTACCTGGAAGTTCTTTAGCGGCGGCCGTTTCGGCGACAGCCTGCGTCTGGGCCACACCCACCCCGGCCTCTCCGGCTCCGGCGCGGCCACCCTGCTGGCGATTGTCCAGGCGGCCGAAGCCAAGCCCGAAGCCGTCACCGTCCAGGACATTCAGCAACCCATCGTGCAAGCCTCGGTGGGGGCGTTCGAAGGGGCCGTCTCCTGGTTCAGCAACAGCACTGACAGCCTGGGCCAGACCATGAGCCAGCGCGGGAGTGATTTCCTGGGGGCGGCCGTCCTCTACGAAAGCACCGTCGTCTTCTACGGCGGCGGTCAGATTGTGCCAGTCTATCCACTGGAAGGCACCTTCGTCGCCACCCACCCCGCCTGCGTCAATGAAGCGGCCAACCTGGACACCATCACCGCCGCCCGCTTCTTCCGCGATTACTTGATGGACGAACCGGCGCAGCAGGCGGCTCTGGCGGCCGGGTTGCGCCCCATCAACGGCAACGTCCCCCTGGGTGCGCCCCTGGATGACGCGCACGGCGTAGACCTGAGCCAGCCGCAAATTGTCTTTAGCCCGCCAACGGTGGCCGCCGTCTACGCCGCCCAGGAGTTGTGGCAGGCTGCCCGTAAGCCGGTCAACCTGGTCATGCTCCTGGACACCTCCGGTAGCATGGCCGGCGACAAGATGGAAAATGCCCGCGCCTCGGCCGTCCAGTTCGTCGAGCAGATGGGCGACGCGGATTACCTGACCCTGGTCGCCTTCTCCACCTTCCCCGACGTGCTCATCAACCACCAGCAGGTCGGCCCGGCCCGCGACAAGATCGTGCGGGCCATTGAAGGGCTGGTCGCCGACGGCGACACCTCCCTCTACGACGCCATTGGCGACGGAGCCACCCTGATTGCCGAGACCACCTCCCCGCGCACCACCAACGCCCTGGTCGTCCTCTCCGACGGCCTGGACACGGCCAGCTACCGCTACAACTTCGACGAGACGCTGATGCAGGCGGCGGCCGGCCACGATACCACCGTCTTTACCATCGCCTATGGCTCCGACGCCGACGAAAACCTGCTCTCCGAACTGGCTAACCGCGCCAACGGCAACTTCTATCGCGGCGACGAGGCCAGTATTGCCGCCATTTACGAGGAGATGTCGGCCGCCTTCGGGGGTAGTTTGGGGATCGGGCGTTAAGTGTGCTAATATCGGTTCCCAATTGACTGGCAATGGATTACTGGAGATGAATAATAGACTGGTTATCCAGGCCAGGTGAGGTAGTTATGACTGTCCAGACAATAACCCTGCGATTACCCAATCAACTCTATCAACAGGTGAAACAGCGCGCCCAGGCCAGGCAGCGGTCGGTGGAAGATGAGTTGGTAGCGGTGGTAGCTGCCTCCTTGCCCGACCAGGAGGAGCTACCTGGCGACCTGGCGGCCGAATTGGAGCAGCTAAGTCTGCTGACAGACGACGAACTGTGGCAGACGGCACGAACCACTATGAAACCGGCCGAAATCAAACGGATGCAGGCCCTTTCGACCCGGCAGCGAGGCAAAGGTTTGACGGCGGCCGAACAAAGAGAAGTGGAAGAGTTGCTTTACCGCTACGACTGGATCACCCTGGTACGAGCCAAGGCTGCGGTGTCACTAAAGGAACGTGGGTATGACATATTTGGATAACCTGTGTCTTGCCTGCTGGTCCTGCAACCTGATCAAGCAGAAGCAAATTGCCGCCGTTGACCCTGATAGTGGCGAAGTGACCCGCCTGTTTCACCCAAACACGCAGAAGTGGTCTGAGCATTTTGCCTGGGCGGATGATGGCCTTATTATTGTGGGGTTAACGCCTACCGGCCGGGCTACTGTTAAGGCATTGAAGCTGAATCGCGGCCGTCTGGTGAGGTCCCGCCGCCTTTGGATTCAGGCAGGTTGGCATCCCCCACACGATTAGGGTATCAGCTCCCTGGTGTGGGAATGGGTAGATGAGCGACTCCGACCGTCCGCCTGGATCAAGAGGTGCTTGATTACTTCCGGTCTACCGGCCGGGGCTGGTAAACGCGCTTAAATAACGCCCTCAAAGAGTGGGTTGCTCAACATGGCGGACAAGCCTGAGAGGAGCAGTCGCCCGGCCGGATGCGGCCGCCAGTCGTTGATCTTAGGCGCGACAAGCACCTCTAAATCTACTAGCGCGGCCGAAAAACCCCTTCACGTTTGACCACGCCCAAGCACGCCGGTATGATTCGGCTTATGCTGGCTAAAGTTCTCAGTTGCGCTATCGTCGGGCTGGAAGCCGAAATTGTGGAGGTCGAGGTGGACATTGCCCGGGGAATGCCTAGCTTTACCCTGGTCGGCTTACCCGACGCGGCCGTGCGTGAGAGCCGCGACCGCGTTCACGCCGCCATCAAGAACAGCGGCCTCAGCTTCCCACCCAACAAACGTATCACGGTCAACCTGGCCCCGGCCGATCTCCGCAAGGAAGGCCCCGCTTACGATTTGCCCATCGCCGTCGGTCTCCTGGCCGCCTCCCAACAAATCTGGCCGGATAAGCTAGAAGGAGCCTTGTTCCTGGGCGAGCTATCGCTAGACGGGGCGGTGCGCCACACCAAAGGCATCCTCTCCATGACCGCCCTGGCTCGCGCCCAGGGCTTCCAGCGCGTCTTTGTGCCGGCCGTCAACGCCGAAGAAGCTGCTCTCATGCCCGGTATGGAGATTATTCCCGTCCAGAACCTCACGGATCTGGTAGGCCACCTGACGGGGTTGCGGCCGTTAGCCCCTTATACCCTGGACGTGGAGAAAGCCTATAACCAGGAGCCGGTTTACGCGGCCGACTTTGCCGACATCATGGGCCAGGAACACGTCAAGCGGGCCATGGAAGTGGCGGCGGCCGGCGGCCACAACGTCTTGATGACTGGGCCGCCAGGGACAGGCAAGACCCTCATCGCCAAATCGCTGCCCAGCATCCTGCCCCGTATGGCCGTGGACGAGGCCCTGGAAGTGACCAAGATTTACAGCGTGGCCGACCTGCTGCCGGCCGATACGCCCCTGGTGCGCCAACGGCCGTTCCGCGCCCCCCACCACACCATCAGCTACGCCGGCCTGGTGGGCGGAGGGGCCTGGCCGCGGCCGGGCGAAATCTCCCTGGCCCACCGCGGCGTCCTTTTCTTGGACGAATTGCCGGAGTTTGGCGAGCGGCTGATCGAGGTCTTGCGCCAGCCGCTAGAGGGGCTGCCCCGTGAGGTCTCCATCTCACGGGCCTCTGGCACGGTGACCTTCCCGGCCAACTTTATGCTGGTGGCTGCCCAAAATCCCTGCCCCTGCGGTTACTTTGGCGACCCGACGCGGGCCTGCACCTGCTCCAACAGCATGATTACCCGCTACCAGAAGCGCATCTCCGGCCCCTTGATGGATCGGATTGACCTGCATGTGGACGTGCCGCGAGTGGAGTATGAAAAGTTGACGGCCGCCCGGCGCGGCGAACCGTCGGCGGCCATCCGGGCGCGAGTGGAGGCGGCGCGGGAACGCCAGGCCCAACGCTTTGACGGCACACTCCTGCGCTGCAACGCCGACATGGGCCCCAGCCAGGTGCGCTCCTTGTGCAAGCTGGATGAAACCGGCCAACGGTTGATGAAAAGCGCCATGGCCCAGATGAGCCTGAGCGCGCGGGCCTTCCACCGCGTCCTCAAAGTGGCCCGCACGATTGCCGACCTGGCTGAAGCGGAGATGATCCAGCCGGCCCATCTGGCGGAGGCGTTGCAGTACCGGCCGAGGAGTAATCAATGATACTTGCTCACTCAGAAGGATCTAAAATGCACAGACATCTACCTGTTATTTTGATAACCTTTTGGCTAGGTCTGATCTGTTCCCGTCGGGCTACGGCAATGCCCACTCTGGGCGAACCAACGGCCGACATGTTTTTTTTGAGCACCTACCTTGGGGGTAGCGCGCTGGATTATGGCCGGAACGTCGCTGTAGATAGCGCTGGTTATATCTACATCGCTGGCTTTACCCTCTCATCTGACTTTCCGGTAACGGCCGGCACCTATGATACTACGCATAACGGCGGCCTGGACATTTTTCTGCTGAAGTTGACCCCTGCCGGCGATCAATTGGTGTTTTCAACTTTTGTGGGCGGCTCTGGCAACGATGCGCCTTGGGCTATGGCCGTAAGCGATGATGGGGCTATTTATCTGGCTGGCGATACCCAGTCCACTAACTTCCCAGTGACGGCCGGGGCCTTTGATACTAGCCATAACGGCGGGTTCGAGGACGCCTTTATACTCAAGATGACGGCCGACGGCAGTGGTTTACTGTATAGCACATACTTAGGGGGAACGGGGTGGGACATCGCCACTGCGCTGGTCCCGGACGGGAATGGCGCGGTTTATATCTCTGGTGAGACGTGGTCGAATGCTTTTCCCTCGACGCCTGACGCCTACGATGCAACCTATAACGGCCAGGCCGATGTCTTTGCCACCCGGCTCAATGCCGATGGCTCCGATCTGCTCTACAGTACATACCTGGGCGGGGCAGGCATTGAAAACCCGAACGACATCGCGCTGGCTAACGGCGGTGAGGTGACTATTACCGGCCGCACCGCCTCGGCCAACTTCCCCACCACTGCCTCGGCATTTGATCAAACCTACGGTGGTGATTATGATGCTTTTGTTACCCAATTCAATACCGCCGGCGACAGCCTGGTTTACAGCACCTACCTGGGTGCTGAAGGCTATGAAGAAGGTCGTGGGGTAGCTTCGGACGGCGGGGATAACGCCACTGTGACCGGTTTCACCGGGTCGGCCGCGTTTCCTACGACGGCCGGTGCTTATGATGTCACCTACAACGGCAACCCTTATGACGTCTATGTAACTCGCCTCAGTGCCGACGGGAGTGGTCTGATCTATAGCACCTTTCTTGGCGGGAACAATGAGGATCGGGGATTGGCGTTAGCCCTTGACGCTCTGGGCAAAACCTACGTGACCGGCTACACCCTTTCCGTTGACTTTCCTACCACCACGGCCGCTGGAGCATCTGGCTATTACCAAAAACTCTTTGTCGCCTCTTTTAGTCAGGATGGGCGAAGTTTGGGTTTTAGTACGGTGATGGGAGGAAATGGCTTGAGTGGAGCTGTAGATATTGTCGTTCCTCATGTGGGTGATGTTTACGTGACGGGCAACACGGATGCGGCCGACTTCCCCACGTCGGCCGGTACCTATGATACCAGTTACAACGGTTTGACCGACGCCTTCGCCCTGCGTTTGCTGTTGGCTCAGAAAAGACTCTATTTACCAAGCATTTTACAGTGACAGCCTTGTTGTTTGGTCAGCAGTAAAGATATCCGCCTGGCCGAGGCCTTACAGTACCGGCCGCGTGCCAACCCATAACCTAAGAGACTCACCCTTCAAAGAAAGGAGCGACAAAATGACCATGGCCACTTTTACGGCCGCCGGCCGTCCACATGAAGGTTATCTGGCTCTCCCCCCAAGCGGCGCGGGCAACGGCGTCCTGGTCTTGCACGCCTGGTGGGGCCTAAACGACTTCTTCAAGTCCCTCTGCGACCGGCTGGCCAGCCAGGGCTTTGTCGCCTTTGCCCCCGACCTCTACGGCGACGGGACGACGGCCGCCACCATTGAGACAGCCCAACAAAAACTGGATGCCTTTGACGACCAACAAGGAGCGGTCATTGCCCAGGGCGCGGCCGACTACCTGCACAGCCACCCGGCCGTCAACCGCCAACCGATTCGCGTGATGGGCTTTTCGATGGGGGCGGCCTGGGCCACCTACCTGTCGGCCGCGCGGCCGGAGGCGGTTACGGCCGTCGTCATCTTCTACGGGGCCAGCGAGGCCAACTTTGCCGCCGCCCAAGCCACCTACCTGGCCCATTTCGGCGAAGACGACGAGTGGGAGTCAATGGAATACGTGCGCCAGATGGAAACCGCCATCCGCGCCGCCGGCCGCGACCTGACGCTCTACACCTACCCCGGCGCGGGCCACTGGTTCTTTGAGTCCAACCGGCCTGGCGATTACCAGCCAGAAGCGGCCGCGTTGGCCTGGCAACGCACCCTGGCCTTCTTGCGATCCTAACCCCAAAAGAAAATGGCTCGTTCATCTGCGGGCTATTTGCAGAGGAAACCATGACCACTAGAAAACCAGTCCACTCTGTCTTGCAGGCCATCGGTGACACGCCACTGGTTCGCCTCAACAAGATTGTGCCGCCCAATTGCGCTGATGTTCTCGTCAAACTCGAATACTACAACCCCACCGGCTCCTATAAAGACCGTATGGCCCTGGCTATGATTGAAGAAGCAGAGAAGCGCGGCGACCTCCGGCCGGGCATGACGGTAGTAGAATATACCGGCGGCAGCACCGGCTCCTCACTCGCCCTGATATGCGCCATCAAGGGCTATCCCTTTCACGTTGTCTCCTCCGACGCCTTTGCCCAGGAGAAACTCCAGACCATGCGCGCCTTCGGCGCAGAGTTGGAGATTATTCCCAGCCAGGGAGGCCAGATTACCCCCGATCTCGTTCCCCGGCTAATCCAGCGCGCCCACGAAATCGCCGCTTCAGAACCGAGCTACTTTACCAACCAGTTCCACAATAAAGACTCGCTAAAAGGATACGAGAACATAGGCCATGAGTTAGTCGCGCAACTAGACGGCCGCCTCCATGCCTTTTGTGGGGGCGTCGGCACGGCCGGTATGTTGATGGGCGTCGCCCGCGTCTTGCGCGGTCTCAACCCCGCTCCACGAATCGTCGCCCTTGAACCCCTGTCCAGCCCCATTATCTCCCAGGGTATGAAGGGAACGCATCACATCGAAGGCGTTGGGGCCGGCTTCGTCCCGCCTCTGTTGGACAGAACTTTCCTTGACGAAATCCGCGGGATAGACGAAGCCGAAGCGCGTCAGATGGCCTGGCGTCTGGCGCGAGAAGAAGGCATCTTTGCTGGTACCTCAACCGGCATGAACGTCGTGGGGGGGATTGCCCTGGCCCAAGAGCTAGGGGTCGGCCATACCGTCATTACCGTGGCGGTGGATAGCGGACTGAAATATCTGGCTGGGGATTTGTACACATGAACGACAAATAAACGGAGTCCCCGGCCGGTTGTCCGCTTTTTCGCTGCCTATCCGTTGCCATGATGGGCTAGATGAACCGGCTTCTGAGGATGCCTTACTCCTCCTTACACGTGACAGCGCGCCAGGCCGGCGTAAAATAGAGGCCATGCGGATCACCATTCTTACCGTCGGCTCCCAAGGCGACGCCGAACCCTACGTGGCCCTCGGCGCGGGTCTCCAGGCGGCCGGCCACCACGTCGCCATCGCCACCCACGAACGCTTTGCCCCCCTGGTCGGCGGGCGCGGCCTCGACTTCCGACCCGTGCGCGGCGATCCCCGCCAACTTCTCGAAGAAGAGGCCGGCCGCCGCTGGCTAGAGACTAGCAGCAACCCCCTTCGCTTCGTGCGGGGGATGCTGGAAGCGGCCCGGCCGGTCATCTGGCAGGTGGCCGACGACCTCTGGCAAGCCTGCCAGGACACCGACCTCATACTCTACCAGGTGTTGACCACCTTCGGGGCTACCTCCATCAGCGAGAAGACTGGCATCCCCGCCTTTCCCGCTTTCCTCCAACACGTCCACCCCACCCGCGCCTTCTCCAGCCCTATGGCTATGCCTCAGCCCCGTTTCGGCCGTCTCTACAACCGCCTCACCTACCCCCTCGGTGAACTCATCTTCTGGCCCGTCAGCCGGCCGCTCGTCAACCAGTGGCGAGCCGAACGGCTCAATTTGCCCCCCTACCGCTTCGGCCGCCCCTTCCACCGCTTCCAACGGCCGGGCCAGCCCTGGCTCTACGGCTTCAGCCCCTACGTCATCCCCAAGCCCCGCGAATGGGGCGCGGACGTTCACGTCACCGGCTACTGGCGACTGCCACCCTCGAACGGCTGGCAGCCGCCGGCCGCCTTGCTGGACTTCCTGGCCGCCGGCCCCCCCCCCGTTTACGTCGGCTTCGGCAGCATGAACAACCGCCACCCGGCCGAGGCGACCGAGATCACCCTGAAAGCCCTAGAGTTATGCGGCCGGCGGGGTATCCTGCTCACCGGCTGGGGTGGCCTCAGCGACAGCGATTTACCGGAGACGGTCTTTAAGCTGGATTACGTGCCACACGACTGGCTCTTTCCGAGGATGGCCGCCGTCGTCCATCACGGCGGCATGGGTACCACCGCCGCCGGGCTGCGGGCCGGTATCCCCTCCATCGTCGTCCCCTTCTTCAGCGACCAACCCTTCTGGGCCGGCCGGGTAACCGCCCTGGGCGTGGGTCCACGCCCCATCCCCCGCCAAAAGCTGACGGTCGAAAAACTGGCGGCAGCCATTTGCCAGGCCACGACGGATACGGCCATGCAGGCACGGGCGGCCGACCTCGGCCTCCGCCTGCGGGCCGAAGACGGCGTGGCGACGGCCGTCAGCCTGGTCAACCGCTACCTGGACCAACGGTCATGGGTCATTGGTAACTACCAATGACCCATTACCAATCACCCACCAACCCAATTTCGTCCAACAACAGTCGGTCGCCGGGCAGGACGGCCGCCCCATTCACCGGCAACCTCGTCAATGACGGCCACTGGTAAACGCCCACAGCCAGCACGGCTCCATCTGCACCCAAATCGGCCGGAACCGCCAGCCGTCGGCTCTCCACCACGATTTCGCCGGCCGCCCAGCTAGAGGTGGGATAATGACCCCGGCAGGGTGGGGCGTCGTCTTGGGCGACCGGCGACCGCTCTTCTTGCCCGGCCGCGTACAGGTGCAGAAAGACGGTGTAATCGGCGGTCGGTGGTGATAAGGCTTGCCAATACAGTTCAATGGTCAACGTGTCGCCTAGCCGGGGAGCGGCCGGCGACGACGTATAGCCCACCAGGGCCATCTCTTCGCCAAAGGTAGCTGGGGTGAATGGAGTGGGCAGAGCTAACTGCGCTCCGGCCGGTACCTCGAACGTCTCAAATAGGGTAAACGGCTCCGGCTGGTGCAAAATCGGCGCGCCCCGCCGCCCGGCCGGATAGAGAGCCGCCAGCCGATTGACCGTCCCCTCATCTTGCAGCGCATTTACCACGTACAGGAGCGGCTGAGTCGGTTGGTCAAATCCGGCCAGGCAGTCCGGCCCGCTCAAGCTCTTGACGGGTGTCTGGCGTAGCAGCAGGTCGAAGGTCGGCCGCGCTGGTGTAAGCAGATCAGGCGCAACGTACACCACACTTGTATCTACTTCAGCCAGGGCCAACTGGGCCGCCTGCCGCTCCCCCACCTGGAAAGCGTCGAAAAGGCGGGGGTCACTGGCCCAACGGCCGAAATAATCATAGGTGGTCATGGTTAGACTATAGAGGAAGCCGGTCAGGAGAATGAAACGTGAAACGTGAAACGTGTTGCGTGAAGCGTGAAACGTGAAACGTGAACGCCTCCCACCTACCACCTGCCACCTGCTACCTGCCACCGGCCACTTGCCACCGGCCACTTGCCACCGGCCACCGGCTACCAGACGAATAAGTGTCATTCCTCCGATTGCACAGATACCGGCCAGGGCGGGCATAGCTCCCAACAGACGGGTAAAGGTCGGCGCGTTGTCAGTGAGAATGACGGGTAGGAGCATGACCCCGGCCCAGGCTCCCAGGAGGGCCGAGGACGGCCGCCGCCAGCGCACGAGGAGGGTCACGACGCCCAACCAAAACAGGACGGATAGAAACGGGTCAAAGAGCGGGCGGCCGGGCAGGTTGTGGCGGGCCAGGGCGTCGCCAAAGCCAGGTAGGGAGAAGCCGGCCAGCGTACGCAGCGCATTGGTCGCCACCGCCAGAGGCACGGAGCGCGCCCCCGCCCCCAACGTGTTATAAGAAACCGCGCCAGCCCGCGCGCCGAATAAGTCGGGCTGGCTGGCGAAGAATAGAGCCAGCGGTAAGGCCACCAGACCGGCGGCCCCAGCCATCAACGCCAGACCCGACCAGCGCCAACGCCGGCGACCGGCCGCCGCCAACCACAATACGACCCCGATCACCGCC
>JBFMFT010000219.1:0-8330 GCA_040751925.1 Chloroflexota bacterium | reverse complement strand
AGGGGCGAAGCCACCAACCCGCTCACCGTGACTGGCAAAGTGGCGGTGAGAGCCGCATAATCGGCCGCCGGCATAGTGATCACCCGGCTGTGTTCGCCGGGCAGGGCGGCGGCCGGGTCTACTATAATGGGGCCGTCACGCAGGGGGGCGTCGCCGTCAATGTGGCCTGGCCCCACCCCACCGGCCGCCTGAAACCAGCGGAGCAGATTGCCCACGCCAGGGGCTTCGATATGCAGGAGGCCGTAATGGGGTAACTCTGTGTTTGGCGGGGCCACAATGGTAGCTGTCCAGGTAATTGCGCCTGTGTGCGAAAGCGTCTGCTGCCAGTTGTCGTCGGCACAGCCCACTTCGGCCGAAGGCACGCACAGTTGCACGGTGGGAGCGGTGGGTAAGTCAACCGGGCTGGTCAGGGTGATCACCATGGTCGTCAGAACTGGCCCCTCCAACGCATAACCGACGTTCAGGCTGGTCGGCCAGGTGTCCTCGGTTATGACCAGCGTTTCATTATCGCCGGAGGCGTCAAAACGGCCGCTGTAACGCCCGCCGTCCCAGTCAGCGGTGGTGTAACGGTCAGCCTGGACATAGACCTCATCATTGGCTTGTAGACCCAAAAGGGTAATCTCCCCTAACCCGTCCGGGGGTGTCCAGAAGCCTTCCAGCCCACCCTGGTAGAGCATCTGCGGCGCGGCCGAAGGCGTGGCTTGTTTGGATGTGTAGACCTGGACGAGAAAACTCCGTAGTTCATCCAGATTGAAGCTGCCATCCACGGCCAACCCGACCGTGGTGGTGTAGACCGGCGCGGGCAGATAGGGTGGGCCGGCGTGTGCGCCGAGAGGCAGGTAAGCCAATCCTACCGGACGGCCGAACAGGTCGGCCGCCGGATAACTCTGGATGGTGTCATAATCCAAGGGGGTCGGTAGTTGCAGCCACGCCTCGCTAACGCCCTGAATGTCGCTCCAAACGGCCAGCGTTTGCCAGTCGTTGCGGCCGTGTACTCGCATCTGGTCGGTGGCCCGGCAAGAAAGGGGGTTGCCATGTTCGTCGTGCCAAAATTCGCTGGCCGTATAGTGGTAGGCCATCGCCGAGGCGTCGGCCGGACACAGGCCGTAGGGCAATTCGTTGCACAGGCAGTAGTTCTCGTATTTCCCATCCGGCTGGTCGTCACCATCCAGGTCGAGGCTCTGCTGGTATTCGTCGTAGAGGAACAGCGCGTAGTGGCCCCACTCATGCCCAATCGTCCGGTAAGCCGCTTCTTGCGACCAGCTTCCCGTCCAGGCGTTGGACGCACTATAGCCATCCCAATAACGCCCCAGGTAGACCTGCCCCGGCCGGTACAGAGTATCGGTGACACCGGCTGTGTATTGGATAGGGCTGGCAACCAAGCCACCCACGTAGGCCGACGGCCGGTAATCGTTGGCGGCCAGGAAACGCAGGTCGGCCATCTCCCACCCGTGACCACCGGGGAGAATCGTCACCGGGCCAAAAGCCATCTGCCCGTCGGTCAGGTCGTACAGGTATTCCGAAGCGTGCTTTAAGCCTTCGTACAGGTCGGCCGCGTAGCCGCCATCAGTCGGCTGCCAGGTCAGACTGGCCACCACGTTGAACAAGACCAGGGGATGATTGATAGTTACGGTGATGGTACCGGCCGCCGGTTGCAGGTTGGGCGACTGGGGTGACCAACTGGTGGCGTAGACCCAATAAGCCGGGCCATGCCCTGGTTTGCCAGAGGGCTGCTGGTGGCGCAGGTGGAGAGCCGCCAGGTAGAGACAGCCGGCCGGTAGGTTGCGGCGGGCTGCGCCACTGGCATCCGTTTGGATGAGCAGGTCGGCGATGGGTGGGTTGTCTGGATCGCCTACCTCGTCATCAGCATAGCACAGGAGGCGCAGGGATTCGTTCGCCAACGGCCCGTTCTCGTCCTCGAAAATGAGGCCCCCGACCGACCCCACCGGATCGGCCGCCGCCAGCCCATATAACCACGTCGTCAACAACGTGAATCCAAGAACCACAGCCAGAACGAAGTATTTGATGCGCCAGGGGAACATTCGCCACCTCCCACTCTTTACGTTTCACGTTTCACGCTTCACGTTATAATGACGTTCAGGCAAGGTCAGACCTTTCTTCATTGTACCATGAACGACAAAGCCATTTCACCCGTTATGGAGCCAGCCCGGCCGGAACAGGCGTTACAAGCATTAGCCCACCGATTAGGATCTGGCGACCAGGCGGCCGAGGCGTCCTTCCTGACCCTGTTCGAGCAGTTAGCTAATCGGCTACTGTTAGCTGACCCGGCCGCTCTGCTGGCTCTAGTAGAGTCGGTACGGGACGTGCCGCTGTTCACCAGCCGCGCCCGCCAATATCGCCGCTTCTTCCAGGGTTTGGCCCTCTATAAAACTGACCGTTACGATGAGGCTTTGTCTATCCTGGATGAATTGCTGGCCGAACCAGATCTGGCGGACGAGGTGCGCGGCCGGGCATTGAACACGCGGGCCAATGGCTGCCGTTACAGCGGCCGGCTGGTGGAAGCGCTGACCAGCTACCGGGCCAGCCTGACCCTTTGGCAAAGGTTGGGCAACCGCCAGCGCGAGGGGCTCACACGGCTGAACCTGGGTATCGTGGCCTACCAGTTGCAAGAGTTTGAGGAGGCGGAGAAGAGCCTGACTCTGGCGGCCGGTTGTTTTGCCGAAAGCGACGCCCGGCAGTGGTTGGCCGGGGCGCGCAACGAATTGGGGTTGGTCTACCGCGACCAGGGGCGTTGGAACGAGGCCCTGGCCTGCTTTGAAGAAGCAGCGGCTCACTACCGGGCCGAGGATGCAGAGGATTCTCTCGGCCGGGTCCTGATCAACGTCGCCGAACTGTATCTGTTTCAAGCCCATCTGCCGGAGGCGATGGCGACCTGCCAGCAAGCCTTGAGTACCTTGCGTAACCGCGCCTACGCGGTAGACGTGTACCTGGCCCTGGGGCTGGTACACCAGGTGGAGGGCGACCTGCCTGGCGCGCAAGCGGCTTTCGAGGAGGGGCTGCGCCTGGCCCTGACCATCGGCCGGCGAGATATTCTGGCCGAGGCCCATTATCGCCTGGGCGAATTGCTGCGCCGGTTGGGGCAGGCGGACGCAGCCCTGGCCCACCTGGAAGCGGCGGCGGCCGTTGTGGAAACCACTCGCCAACCCATTGGGGATGAGGACTTGCGGATTAGCCTGCTGGGGCGCTGGCAGCAGATTTACGAGACACTGGTGCTGCACTGCCTGGCCCTCGGCCGCCGGCAAGACGCCTTCGCCTGGTCAGAACGGGCGCGGGCGCGAGCCTTCGCTGAAAAAGTTCAAGGTTTAAGGTTCAAGCTTGAAGGTTCTCAAGAGGCAGAGCCAGCCTCTAACCTTCCGGTTGCTACCTGCCACCTGCCACCTGCCACCTGCCACCTTCGACCAAATGAAATTCTACTCTCTTACTTCACGACGGGTGTATTAGACCGCTACGTGCCGATGTTGCGTGCGCTGGCGGCCGATAACCCGCTGCGCGATCATTTGTTGACACCGGCCCGCACGTTGCTCTTTACCATAACCCACAACGACCTGGCGGCGCAGGAGTGTCCTCTGGATCCCAATGTTCTCGTTTCTGTGTCGCCGCGTGGGGAAGACCGCAGTCGGTTCTTAGGCCCGGCCGTGCTGCGTCGCCTTTACGATGCGTTGTTGGCCCCGGCCGTCGTAGGGCAAGTTTCTAACTTGCCCTCTGGTGGCATGACCTACGGGACTGGTCGCGTTACAGACGTGACCTACGTGGCCCCGCACGGGCCGCTGCACCGGGTTCCCTTTGCCGCTCTGCTTGACGGAGACGGTCGGCCCTTTGTCCGCGTTGAAAACCCTACCCTGGTTTACACGCCGAGCGCCACGCTGTTGGGAACGGCCGCTGACCACCGATGGCCGACCGACAAAGCCCAACGATTGCCCTGCCTGGCTATTGGCTATGATGGCTTACTGGATGAAACACCATCGGTGGTCGCTCTGCGCCACACCGAGGCCGAGGCTTCCCTGGTAGCCAGTTTGCTAGGGGGCGAGGCGTGGGTAGGGCCGGCCCTGAAAAGAGAGCGACTGACGGTGGCGGCCGGCCGCTATCGGTGGTTGCACTTTGCCTGTCACGGCCGCTTCAATGAGCAATCACCCCTAGACTCTTATCTGGTGACAGCGGCCGGCGAGAAGGTGACGGCCGGGGAGGTGTTACAAGAGTGGCAGTTACAGGCGGACCTGGTCGTGTTGAGCGCGTGCCAGACAGGGGTCAGCCGCATCTTGCGTGGCGATGAGCCAATGGGTCTGGTGCGGGCCTTCCTTTACGCTGGGGCTAAAGCGGTCTTGGTCAGCCAGTGGCCGGTGGAGGATTTACCGACTTTCCTGCTTATGCAGCACTTTTACCAGGAATGTAGTCGCCTGACCCTGACAACACCCTCTCATCTGGCTATGGCGCTCCAGGCAGCCCAGGTATGGCTGCGGGAAGTGACGGCGGCCGAAATTCGTGAGTTGTGGCCCATACTAGCGGCTAGGGGCCAACCTGTGGGCAAGATAGACTCGCTGGCTGGCAGCCCGGCCGGTAGTTGCCCCTACGCCCAACCGCGTTACTGGGCCGCTTTTGTCGTGATCACCGGGCCGGCGGCTAACGGATCGGCTGCGTGAAACGTGAAACTTTATGGGTGAAGAAGGGCAAGACGTTTCACGTTTCACGGCCTATTCCGTTGAATCCAGGGGAGCCGCTATTCGCAGCGGCAGTTACAGCGGACTATGGTGGCCGTAGCCTCCCAGCGATAGCCGCCGCAGGCCTGGTCAACAATCCGAACGAAAGTCCATTCGCCGCGGGAGACGAGCCAGTTGACGCACTGCTGCGTGCCGCAGTTGTCACGCGCGCTACAGACGCCGCCACAGTAGTCAACGGCCTGATCCAGCCAATTCGTCTTGGCGTCGTCCTTTGTGCAGCCGGTTCCCGTAATCGAGTGTGTCTGTGGCACCGCCCGGCAGCGGGCGGCGACTGTGCCGGCCGGCCTGGCCCACAGCACGGCCGCAAACGTGGCTCCGGCCTGGAACAGGAATTGGCGACGACTCAGGCGGCCGGCGGCTGGCACCCCGGTCTCCACTTGAACCTTAGCCATACGCTGCCGGGCGGCGCTCAGGCGAGCGGTGAAGACGACCAGATGAGCCAGCATGAGCAAGGTAAAGAACACAGCCCCGGCCAGAGTGAGGGCCAGGGGGATCGGCGCGGGCCATACAAGCCCTACCAGCGCGAAGATAGCCCAACTTAGCAAGCTGCCCAGGGCCGATGACCTGATGCAACGATGGCAGCGGCCCAGCTTGGCTAAGGCGAGGGCCTTGGCCTTAGCCGGAATACCGGTCATGGTAGAGCGCAGTAAGAGCGCATTAGGTCTGGTTGGCTCTATCTGGTCTTGCCGGTTTTCTGTTGTCGAACCTTCGTCGTGGTTCATGGTGCCTCCTCGTAGGAATAATAATTTGGGCAGTCGACCCTACTTTGGTGGGGCAATCCTGCTTTCTACTTAGAGGACGGGAAAAGTACCTTGCACCTTTCCCTTGTATTACGGGATTGGGGGGCTGAAAGCCGATCATGAGTCACTGCTCACCCTTACCCCAACCCCTCTCCCTGGGAGGGAGAGGGGGGTCATTCTCCATACGACAGGCAAACTCAGGCTGAGGGGGTCCGGATTTCGATGGTGAGGTCGGGCAGGTGGCTGACGGGTACACCGGCGAAGGCGGACAATCCCCAGGCGTCGGTGAGGGCCTCGCGCCGTTGCCCGGCCGTCACCAGGATAACCGGAATACCAGCCAAGTCAGGCCAACTGCGGCCGGGTAGTTCCACCATCACCTCGATCAAACATTCCTCTGGGTGGTGGCTGTCGCGGTAAGCCGTGACGGTGGCCGGCCAGTCGGGGCGCAACGCCTCATCTGGCTCCAGGTTGAGAAGAGTTTCGGCGTAGCGTTCGCTATCGGCCGGAGCGCGCAAGGCCGCCAGGGTGGGGGTAGGGTGTAAGAGGGGTAGCAGGTCGGCCGAAAGCTGTAGCCGCAGCCAATCACCCATCCGCTGCACCGATTCTTGTAGGTCACGTTTCCAACTTGACCCGTCACGTTGGAAACGTGATCTACCGGAGAGCAGGACGCTCAAATTGGGTGCGGGTATATGCATCACCGCCGCCAGTCGGCCGCCCGCCGCCGCCAATTCTAGTTCATAGAGGCGGGCATAAACGGCCGCACATTCCAGACAGGCGTCCAGGTGGTAGGCAACGTTGGAGAAGGCAGCTAGGTAATCGCGGCCGGCCAATTGCGCCGCCACGTAATCGTCTAACTGAGCCAGGCAATTCTGGCAGGCAATCTCGTCCGGCTTCTCGCGCAATAAACGCGACAGCCGGGCTTCCCGCTCTGCTTCGTGGTCGGAAGTCGCTTGCTTACTCATCACATCACACTCTGTTCATAAGACGGGGCTACGCTCGTCTCTCTTTCCCTATAGCGGGGAGTAGGGGGTTGTCGGAAGGGAAAACTCCTCATCCCCTAATCCCGGCCCAGCCACAGGCGTAACGTGTCCCACTTCTTCAGGCGGGCGATGTCCTTAGCCCGTGTCACCTGGATGTGCGAGGGTAGCACTGCTTCCCCAGCCAGCGCGCTTTCCGCCTGGGCCAGCTTTTCGTCGGGCTGGTCATCGAGCCAACGCCCGATCACGACCCGGCGCGAGCGCTCACTTATGGGCGCCCGGCCGATCAGGGCGCGCAGCGTCTCGGCCGTCGGGTCAGGCGTGGCGGCCGGGGATAGACTACCGGCTAGTGAATGAGTAGCGGCTTCTTCAGCTTCATCCAAAGGGATCAGCCGCTTGCGCTGGCGCAGAGCGTCAATCGCCGCGTGAAAGGCGATGCGGCGGACCCAGCCGTGGAAAGCGGCCGGCTCTCGACACTCGTCCAATTGCTGGACTATCCGCAGCAGGGACTCCTGGGCGCAATCTTGGGCTAGAGCCTCGGCGTCGGGCTGGTCGCGCACGACCTGTAAGGCTACCCGGTAGAGGTAAGGCCACAGGGCTTCGTAGGCGGCCGTCTGGCGTACTATTTCAGCGTCGCGGCAGGCGGCATAGAGGGTTGCGCTGTCAGTCAGATCGTCTCGATCCACGTCTTTGCTCTTACCGGACGTCGGACGTTGCCCAAACGTCCGATGTCTCGCGTGGATTGTACAACATAGTAGAAACTGATACTATTGGGGATTCTCGTTTGCCTCCGGCCGCCACCGCCGGTTATTATGCGCCGACTGCTGGCAAAGACGAACTGCCCATGACCGACCACTCCGTTGACGATGACCTGAGCCTGATGACCCTGACCGGCGTCAACTTTCGCTGCGCCCAGGAAAGCCAACGCTTTTTCCGGCATCAGAGCCACGATCCCCGTTACTGCTACGAGCTATTTCGGCGGGCGATTCTGGAACGCAATCAACAGGCCTGGGAGCATATCCACAGCCAGTACTATGCCCTGGTCACAGGCTGGGTCATGCGTAACCCATCCTTCCCGGCCAGTGGGGAGGAGGCGCAGTATTTTGTCAACCGGGCGTTCGAGAAAATGTGGGCGGCTTTCACGCCGGCCAAGTTTAGCCAGTTCAATGACCTGAAATCTCTTTTGCGCTATCTGCAAATGTGTGTCCACAGCGTCATCGTGGATTTCGGCCGCCTGGCCGAGCAGACTGCCTGGGGGCGCGAATTGGAGAACGAATTAGAGGATGAACTGTTCCAGACGGAGATGGCTGATAGTGACGTTGACGTGGAAGAGCAGGCGGCCGAAACGACGGATCGGGCGGCCTTTTGGCGCCTCCTCGATAGCCGCTTGCAGGATGACCGCGAGCGGTTAGTATTGGAGGGCTGCTTTGTCTTGGACTTGAGACCCCGCGAGATTTACGCCCGTTCACCCGGCCGCTTCCGCGACGTGAACGAAATCTACCGCCTGAAAGAAAACGTCCTGGCCCGGCTGCGGCGGGATGCGACTTTCAAGAGTCTGGTAACTGGCAACTGGTAATTGGCAATTACGAATTACCAGTTACCAATTACCTTTCTGTGGCGTGAAAAAGGGGTAAACCGTCGTTTATACAGGTAAAGGAACTTGAACCATGACCGCGCATGAGTTTGGCGACGCAGAATTATTGGCATATTTGGACGGGGAAGTGGCGCCGGCAGTGGCAGCGCGTATCGAGCAATCGGCCGCCGCCCGCCAACGGGCCGCTCAGTTAGCCCATGAGCAGAAACGTTTGACGGCCCACCTCTACCGGCAAAGCTGTCCCCCTTCTGATCAATTAGGGGAATACCACCTGGGTCTTTTA
>JBFMFT010000218.1:0-8390 GCA_040751925.1 Chloroflexota bacterium | reverse complement strand
GCCATCTCCCTACGGCGGCCGAGGTTAAACAAGCGTTCATCACGCTCCAACGACGGCGGCCCCAGCAATTTTAATTTGAGGTGGGACACAACCCTTAATAGGACCAGCGGGGTTTCCAAAACTCCGCCGACCCTCACTGGCAAAACGAGGCGCAATAAGTAGCAAAAAGCGCATTGCGCCGACCCGTTCCAGTATAGGACAAAACGTACCAAAATTCAAGGGTGTTTTGGTACGCTCCAAATCGCTTCCACAACGGTTTTTGGTACGTTTTTGGTACGTTTTTCTATTACACTGAAGGTACAGTTGCCAGTTCCAGTGCGCTGCTCGGATGGATTCTGGATTTGTATTTGGGACTTCTGCAAAAATGGCACCGCGGGGAACAGGGGATAGTTCAACTCACTGCCCCCAAATGCCATCCAGAATCCACACTCCGAGGTGGTCGTGAAACTCATCTTTTTATGATCGTACCTTTTGGGTAAAGGAGAGGGTAATGAAACAGGCAAGGTGGTTTAGGTCCCCGGCCGTATGGCTGGCGGCCTTTCTGCTGTTTTTCTTGACGACGTCGCTCTCGTTGGCTGTACGGGGAGCGGAATTGAAACAGGCGGCGGCCGGCGTGCCACGCCTGGGCTTTGATCCCTTATCACCGGCCGAGCAAAGCCTGGCCTTAGACGCAGCTCTGGCTGACCCGGCCGCGACCCGTCTGCTGGCCGGAGCGCAGCGCACCGAGGTTCTCCTGATCGAGATTCACGAAGAGCCGAAGGAGGTCGTCCAGAGTGGGGCTTGGGCGCGCCGGGCCGACGTATACATCTACGATTATGACCACAACCAATTGCTGCGGGCAGTCGTCGCCCTGAACACTGGCGCAGTCGAGCAGCTTGAGGCCAGCCAATACGTCCAATTGCCGCTCACCGAGAAGGAAACGGCCCAAGCCTTGCACATTGCTCTGACCGACGGGCAGGCTGGCGCGGCCATCAGCCGCCAATATGAGGCCCTGACCAGCGATCCCCTGCAAGGGGCAGAGCAATTGCGGTTGATGGCCTATCCCTTCCGGCCGGAATGGGCCGTGGGCGCGCCGACGGCGACGGCCGTCTGTGGCCTCCATCGCTGCGCCCAATTGGTGCTGACGGCCGTCGCCAACGGCATCACCCTCAACTTGCTACCAGTGGTAGACCTGTCCACCGGCCGGGCCCTGGCGGTAATGAACGCTCGCGGAGGTTAACCCCATGTCCATTAAAACCATTCGCCTCCTTCTTTTCCTGGCCCTCCTGCTGCTCGTCAATGGGTTGATCCTCTTTTGGCCGACCCCCTCGCTGGCCCAGGGCGGCAATTGCTCGGCCGCCTACCGGATTGACGTCACTCTGGAAAGCGGGGCGCGCTGGCGGCTCTGCTGGACGGAACTGTTCAACGAAGGCATCACCTTCCGCGACGTGCGCTTCACCCCTCCCAACGGGACGGAACGATTGGTACTGTTCAAGGCCAACATCGCCCAGGTTCACGTGCCTTATGACCCCGGCAACCCCCGCTTCCACGAAGTTTCCGATTTTGGCATGGGTGGCTTCCACGCCGAAGACCTGACCACCGGCGATTGCCCCGATGGTACCCTGCTGCAAAACAACGGCATTGACGTTTTGTGCCAGACCATCCGCTCCTACGGCCACGCCTACAACTTCTATGAACTGGAGGACAATGGCACGGAGCTAAACCTGTTTAGCATCGCTCACCAGGCGGAATACAACTACATTATGTCCTGGACCTTCCGCGACGACGGCAGTATCGAACCGGGGATTGGCTACACCGGCCACCTGCAATACTACTCGACCGACCCCACCTATGGCTGGCCGATAGACGCGGCCGGCAATTATGCCACCGCCCACGCTCACAATGCCTGGTGGCGGCTCGACTTCGACGTTGGCGGTTCCACGAACGACCAGGTGGAGGAGATCGAGTTCAGCGAACCGGCCGACCTGACCAATCGCCCCATTTCCACCACCACTTATCTAACCGAAGTGGCCCGGCCGCACCAGGCTCAGACCTTCCGCGCCTGGCGGATTGTGGACCCGCTCATCACCAACAGCGACGGCCATCCTGTCTCCTACGAAATCCTGACTTCTTCCAGCCACCTTTTCCGCGGTCCGGCCGAAGAACCCTGGACCACCAATGACTTTTACCTCACCCAGAACAAATCCTGCGAGCGGTTTATCTCCCATAACCCAACCACGGCCGGCTGCGCGGACAACGCCAGCGCATTCGTGAATGGGCAGACGGTCACCGACGCCGTCGTTTGGTACGGGGTAGCCTTCCATCACCTGCCCCGCGACGAGGACGAGGAACACATGCCCACCCACTGGGTCAGCTTCCGTCTCCTCACCCGCGACTGGAGCGCGACCAACCCCCATCCCACGCCAACGCCCATCCCGTAATCTGATCTCCTCCGGCAACCGGTGGGGTCTATATTGACCCCGCCGGTTGGGGAACGGGGAACTTCGTCGGCTTTTAACCATGATAGATGTCACTATTCACGATTGGATTGGCTGTGTTAGACTGAATCAGGAGGTTTCTGCCTGCCAGTTAATCCTGAATGGCTGCACAAACAGGAGTGCGGTTGGCCTACGAAGGCGAATTGAAGAAGGTGCTCCCGTGAACCCCAGAACCACCCCCTATCACGGTGTGAAAGGCGCCTCGCTACTATGCCTGGCCTTAGCGGGTCTATTGTTGTGGATTACCACGGGTCAAGCGGTGATGGTCTCGGGCGCCAGCTTCACGGTCAATAGCCTGATAGATGCGGTGGACGCCAATCCCGGTGATGGTATCTGCGCGACGGCCGCCGGGGAGTGTACGTTGCGGGCGGCCGTGATGGAGACGAACGCTCTGGCTGGTGAGAATACGATTGTGCTGCCGGCCGGGACTTATACCCTGACCATCGCTGGCGCGGGTGAGGACGCGGCGGCCACGGGCGACCTGGACATTAGCCATAACCTGACCCTCGTAGGGGAGGGAAACGATTTGGTGGCGATTGATGGAAATGGCAAAGTAACTGGCGACAGGGTATTTCACCTACTTAGCCCGGCCGAGGCCACCCTGACGGGTATTACCATCCGTGGTGGGAGCGCGCCGAGTGGAGGCGGTATTTTCAGCGATGGTTCACTCACGATCATCAACAGTAACGTAACAGGCAATGCAGCCGGCCGTGACGGGGGTGGTATTCTTAACTTCAACGCCACAACCACGATGAGCAATACGACCTTCATCAGTAATACGGCCGGTAATTACGGCGGGGCCATATTCAGCGCTAGTGGGGCTACAATCATCAGGGGTAGCACTTTCACCACCAATTCGGCTATTGAGGGGGGTGGTCTTGCCAATGGTCAAGGTGCGGTAGGGATCGTTAGCAACAGCTTCTTTACCGGCAACGTCATTAGATTTGACCTTTCAAGGCTAGAAAACGATTTTGGAAACGATTAGGAAACGATAACTTGCTATAATGAACCCAGGTACTTGAAGCCAGCGTGTCGCGTTGCTGGTTGTTTACGGCGGACTGGTTCTTCTCGCCACCGGCCGCCAAACCTCCCGGGAGGAGGGAATCCATGAAAACCCCATCTACTCGCTCGCGTTTGCTGGGCTATAGTAGCCTGCTGGCGGCTTTGCTCTTTGCCTTGCTCGCGGCCGCCAGGCTCCAGGCCGTCAGCGACTTCGTTTTTACCAAACACTCGATTGACACCACTTTTGACTTTCCGGCGACGATTGACCTGGCCGACATGGACGGCGACGGTGATCTGGACATCTTAGGGGCGGCCTACCTCGGTGACGACGTAAGCTGGTGGGAGAATACGGCCGGTGACGGCGCGGTTTGGAGTGAATACGTCGTCGCTGATAATTTTGACGGCGCTCATTCGGCCGTCGCCGCCGATATTGACGGTGACGGCGATCTGGACGTGGTGGGGGCGGCCGATACGGCCGACGACGTGACCTGGTGGGAAAACGTCAACGGCGATGGCCTGACGTGGTCGGCCCGCACCATAGATGGTGAACAAGACCAGGTCAAATTCGTGGTCGCCGCCGACGTGGAGGGTGACGGCGACCTGGACGTGGTCGCCTCCATCTATGGGCCAGACGACGTTCTATGGTACGACAATACGGCCGGCGACGGCTCCGGTTGGATCAAGCGCACCATTGACGATAACTTCCTCGATCCCTTTTCCCTCGCCGCCGCCGACGTGGATGGCGACGGCGATACCGACGTATTGGGAACGGCCCTGGCTGGCGATCAGGTGGCCTGGTGGGAGAATGTCAACGGCGATGGCCTGACCTGGACCATTCATACGGTGTCCAGCTTTTTCGACAATGCCTGGCACGTTGAGGCGGTAGACCTGGACGCTGATGGCGATCTGGATATATTGGGAGCAGCCCTGTACGCCGATGACGTGACCTGGTGGGAGAACGAGAACGGCGACGGCCTGACCTGGACGGAACACACCATAGATGGGGCCTTTGACGGGGCTTATTCGGTTTACGCGGCCGACGTGGACGACGACGGCGACCTGGACGTATTGGGCGGCGCGTATTACGCCGATGACCTGACCTGGTGGGAGAACCTGACCGGCAGCGGTGAGGCCTGGAGCGAACACCTCATTACCGATACCTTTGACGGCCCACGCTGGATCGAGGCGGCCGATCTGGACGGCGACAGTGACACCGACGTCGTAGCCATCGCTGAGAATGGGGATGAAATCGCCTGGTGGGAAAAGACGACGGCCTGGATCGCCCACACCATTGACGGGAACTTCGATGGCGCTTATACCATTGCCACGGCCGACGTAGACGGCGACGGCCACCTGGACGTATTGGGCGCCGGCACGGACGCCGATTCGATTGCCTGGTGGCAGAATAGTTCGGGTGACGGCTTCATCTGGACGCGCAACGTCGTCGCCGGTGACTTTGGCGGGGCGGCCGGCGTCGCCGCTGGCGACCTGGACGGCGACGGCGACACCGACGTGGTGGGGGCGGCCTACCAGGACGATACAGTGGCCTGGTGGGAGAACGACGGCGGCCAGGGAACGAACTGGCACGAACACGTCATCGCCGGCTTCTTCGACGGGGCGCACGCGGTGGCGACGGCCGACGTGGACGCCGACGGCGACCTGGACGTTCTCGGCGCGTCCCGCCTGGGCGATGAGGTGACGTGGTGGGAGAACGACCTGGGTGATGGCAGTGTATGGACTGAGCATCTCATTGCCAGCGCGTTTGAGGGAGCGTACACCGTCACGACGGCCGACGTGAACCAGGACGGCTACCTGGACGCAGTGGGAGTGGCCTACGACGACCGCAACGTCACCTGGTGGGAGAATGAGTTGGGCGACGGCTCTCTCTGGCGCGGCCACCTGGTGACGGGCAACCTGACCGGCGTGACCTCGGTCGCTATCGCCGATCTGGATCGCGACACCGACCTGGACATTTTAACCACCGGCGAGAAGGTGGACGCGGTGGTCTGGTGGGAGAACAGCGACAGCAACGGCACGAGTTGGCGGCAAAACCTGATCAGCAGCGTCGTAGATGGGGCCAGTTCGGCGGCCATCAGCGACGTGGACAGCGACGGCGACCCGGACATCCTGGCGACAGCCAACCTGGCTAACACCCTATCCATCTGGAAAAACAGCTTTGGCGACGGGACTTTCTGGTTCATCGAGGACGTAGCCAGCGCATTTACCGGCGCGCGCTCGCTCTTGACGGCCGACGTGGACGGCGACGGCGACCAGGACCTCCTGGCCGTCGCCAACGGCCTAAACACGATTACCTGGTGGGAGCAGGAGCGCGCCCCTTGGAAGGCCCACTTAGTTCAGGCTAACTTTCCGGGGGCCACGGCCGTCACGGCGGCCGACGTGAACAGTGACAAGAACGTGGATATTGTCGCCGTCGGCGAGGCGGCCAACGGCGTCGCCTGGTGGCAGAACCTCCTGGGCGATGGCGTTTTGTGGCAAACCAACCGCGTGGAGGGAGCCTTCAAGGGAGCGCGGGCAGTGGTGACGGCCGATATGGACGCCGACGGCTTCCTGGACATCGTGGCGGCGGCCGACCGCGAGGACACGATAAGCTGGTGGGCCAACAAGGACGGCGACGGCCTGACTTGGAGCGAAAACGTGGTGGATGCCAGCGTTGATGGGGCGGTGGCGGTGGACGCGGCCGACCTGGACGCCGACGGCGACCTGGACGTACTGGGCGCGGCCCGCTGGGCCGATACCATTGCCTGGTGGCAGAACGCCGATGGCCTGGGGACAAGCTGGACGAAGGTCACGATTGACGCGGCTTTCGACGGGGCGGTGTCTGGGCGGGCGGCCGACGTGGATGCGGATGGCGACCTGGACGTGGTGGGGGCGGCCAATAGCGGCGACGAAGTGGCCTGGTGGCAGAACGTGGACGGTAGCGGCCTGATTTGGCTGAAATACACCGTCGCCGCCGGCTTCAATGGCGCGCAGTCGGTGGCCGTAGGCGACCTGGACGGCGACGGCCGTCTGGACATTGTGGCGGCCGCCCGCTGGGTCAACCAGATCACCTGGTATCAGAACGTCACGGGTGACGGTGTGATCTGGAACAGCGTCGTCCTCAGTGACGACTTCACCGGGGCCTATGCCGTCAACACGGCCGACGTGGACAGCGACGGCGACCTGGACGTTCTCGGCGCGGCCACCGACGCTGACACGGTGGCCTGGATCGAAAATCGCAACGGCGACGGCTCGCTGTGGACAGAGCGGGCCATCGGCGTCCGCTTCGACGGAGCGCGGGGAGTTAGCGCGGGCGACTTCGACGGTGACACCGACCTGGACATTGTGGGAGCGGCCTCCGGCAGCGGCACGCTAGCCTGGTGGGAGAACACGGCCGATCTGCCGCCCAACTTCACCCTGACCGCCACGCCCAGCAGCGCCAACGTCTGCGCCCCCACCAGCGCGTCCTACGCCATCACTCTGGACGCTATCACCGGCTTTAGCCAGCCGGTAGACCTGAGCGCGAGTGGCTATCCACCTGGTTCCACCGTGACCTTCACCCCCACGCCGGTCACGCCGCCCGGCAGCAGCGCGATGACGGTGGGCGATACGGCCGTCGCCAGCGCGGGTTCGTACACCCTCACCATCACCGGCCTCTCACCCACCCGCACCCACACCACGACGGTGGGACTGAATCTCTACCAGGCCGCGCCCATTGCGCCGACGCTGATAGAACCGGCCAATGGCTCGGTCAACCAGCCCTTGCAGCCCACTTTCTCCTGGTCAGGCGACCTGGCCCTGACCTACGACCTGGACGTCGCTGTAGACAGTGGCTTTAACGACATTGTTTACGCCGTCACCAGCCTGACTGAGACCAGCCACACCCCCACTCTGGTGTTGGACGAGGATAGTGTCTACTACTGGCGGGTGCGGGCCACCAATACCTGCGGCACGGGCAGCTACTCCCCTGTTTACGTTTTCACTACCGAGCCGCCAGTGGGCGTCTGCCCGGCCGGCACCACGCCGACTGCCCTCTTCTCCGACGGCTTTGAGACCGGGGCGGGTGGCTGGACGCACAGCGGCGCGGGCGACACCTGGATTCTGTCCACGGAGCGGCCGTACACCGGCAGCTTCGCCTACTACGCGACCGACGTGGCCGACGTGACCGACCAGTTGCTCGTTTCGCCCGAAGTGACCCTGCCGGCGGCCGACCAGGGGCCACTCACCCTCCAATTCTGGAACTACCAGGCCATTGAACACCGGCCGCAGGGCGGCTGCTTCGATGGGGCTATCCTGGAAATCTCCACCGACGGCGGGGCCACCTACGACCAGTTGGTGGACGAATTACAGACCGACCCCTACGACGGCCTGATTTACAGCTCCTCCGGCAACCCGTTGGGTGGGCTGGCCGGCTGGTGCGGCGACGTGCAGGACTGGAAGCAATCTATCGTAGACCTGGACGCTTATGCGGAACAAGCGGTCAAGTTTCGCTTCCGGCTCGGCACAGACACCTCCAACAGCCGTGAGGGGTGGTACCTGGACGACCTGGTGGTGCAATCCTGCGTCCCCACTGACGCCGATTTCACCGTAGAAGTCACCCCACCCAGCCAGAGTGTCTGCGCCCCGACGACACTGACCTACGACGTGGTCGTAACCTCCATTCGCGGCTTCCAAACGCCGGTGATGTTGACCAGCAGCGGTGAGCCGCCAGGGGCGACCTCCACTTTCTCCTATAATCCGGTGACGCCGCCGGGAGTGAGTTTATTAACCCTGAGCAACCTCGACCTGGCCCCGGCCGGCCACTACACCCTGGACATTCAAGGCACGGCCGCCACCCTCACCCGCACGGGCACGGCCGACCTGGACATCTACACCGCCTCCCCTACCGCGCCGGTGTTGCTCACCCCGCTCAAT
>JBFMFT010000217.1:0-8465 GCA_040751925.1 Chloroflexota bacterium | reverse complement strand
CCCCCCACCTGCCCCACTGGACTCCTCTTGTCTTCCATAAAATTCCCCCCCTTTAGAAACAGAGGGTGGGTTGATAATTTTGATAATTTTGATAATCCAGACCGCACTTTATCAAAATATCAACCCCGGCCCCTTATGTGAGCGCCCGGGGGTGCTCCCTCCGCTAACTCACTATTTGGCTTGTGCTTCGGCATTTCGGCGGCGGGGGAGTAGGATGCCCGTTACCAGGTCATCCAGCCCTCGGGCCCGCCAGAGAGCAATGGCCTGGTCATAGAGCGGCAGGGCGGCCGCTGGCTCTCCTTGCTCCACGTGCCAATCACCCATCCGGTAGAGAACACGGGCCAGGCTGTAGCCGTCACCAATGGCCGCATATAGGTCGGCCACCTGTTGATAATAGTCCCAGGCTGCTTGCCAATCTTCTAGCTGACGCCTCAGATCACCCAGAGAAAGTAGCACGTTGGCTTCGCCCAGGCGGTCGCCCACTTGCCGGAACAGGCGCAAGGCCTCCTGGTAGCTCTGCAAGGCCGCCTCCATGTCTTTACGGAAGTTCTGCACGTCGCCGATGGCCTGCAGCACGTTGGCTTCGCCCAGGCGGGCGCCCACTTGCCGGAACAGGCGCAAGGCCTCCTGGTAGCTCTGCAAGGCCGCCTCCATGTCTTTACGGAAGTTCTGCACGTCGCCGATGGCCTGCAGCACGTTGGCTTCGCCCAGGCGGTCGCCCACTTGCCGGAACAGGCGCAAGGCCTCCTGGTAGCTCTGCAAGGCCGCCTCCCGTTCATCGCGGAAGTTCTGCACGTCGCCGATGGCCTGCAGCACGTTGGCTTCGCCCAGGCGGTCCTTGATCCGCCGCGCGGCTGTCAGCGCCTGCCGGTAACGTTCGATTTGGGTGCGGCCGGGGTCGAAAATGACAAAGAAGTTCTGGAACAGGCCGGTAATACGCGCGCTATAACAGACGGGGGGATCGCCGGCAGCCGTCTCATGCTCATAGCCCCAGGCCAGAAAGCTCTCCAGGTTAGGGAACTCGGCCGCAAAAAGGGCCACGCCCAACTCAATCTTGCCTTCGAGGATAAGGTCGTCGTACTGGTTAGCCACCTGGTGGTAATAGGCCAGAGCCTTAGCGCCGATCTGATCCAGGGCCATCGGCGGCCGGCGGCGGGCGGCGTAGCTCCGCACCGGGGCCGGCAGGTAGTAATAACCCAGGGGCGGGGTTATCTCCACCAGGGCCAACTCCAACACCTGTTGCGCCAGCCGCGCCTCCGCACCGAAGATGGCCCTTAAACCCTCCTCCCCCACCCCGGCCGGAAAGAGCGACAAAAGAGGGAAGAAAGCAGCGGCGGCCGGGTGGCGTTCTTGCAGCCGGCGGTAGGAGGAGTTGAGCGTCACCAACACACTGTCCCCATCCTGCCGTTCTTCGGCCGGGATGAGGGGGTCGTGCAGAATCTCTTCACGGGAGGCGCGCAGGTCGGCCAGCAGCCAACTCAAGTGAGGGTCGGTCATCTGCCTGGCTGCCTGGACGATAGCCCGTGGGAAACCATCCAGGAAGGCCATCACCTCGGCCAGTTCTGCTTCCGTCCCGGCCAGATTGGGCGGGGCCAACTGCATAAACAGGCGGGTGGCTTCCGCCGGCGGCAGGCGTTTCAGAGGATAGACCCGTTCGCCGGTGACGCCGGCGCGGTAACGGGAAGCCAGCAATAGACGCCCCTGGCCGTAATCGTACAAGGCTTGCAGGAGGGCGCGCGTGTTGGCGGTGTCTTCGTGCAGCAGGCGGTCCGGCTCGTCCAGGATCAACAAGGAGTCGCGTGGTAGCAGGCGGCCCAGGGCAGCCGGCGTGCCTGTCTGCTGGGGGTCGAGCTTGAGGGCGACGGCGATGGTCTGGCGGGCGTCGTCGGCCCGCGTGAGGGCTCCTAATGGCACAAAGGTAATCCCGCCGGCGAAGTGGCTGTGAGCGGCCAGCCAGCGGCCGGTCTCGCGGCACAGTTCCGACTTGCCCATCCCCCCGGTGCCGGTGACGGTGGTCAACTGGTGGTCCAGAACGCTGCCAATGAGTTCGTGCAGCTCTGGCTCGCGGCCGGTGAAGAACTCCGGCCGGCGGACGATGGTGGGTGGCGGCGCGGGTAGTTCGTGGACTTCCAGGCGGCCGGCCGGCGCGGAGGGGAAGGGAATGACCTGGTGGGGGTCAGCCCCCTCCGCGCTGGCCTCCGGCAACAGGTGAAACTTCAACACTTCCAGGCGATTGAGCAAATCGGCCACGTACTGCACGTCGTGGGCCTGGACGATGGTCTGCAGTTCAGGTTTGGTCTGAGCCAGAAATTGGCAGGTCTGGCGCACAGTGGGGTCGTTGAAGACGGCCGCCCGGCCGAAGTCAAAAGCCTGGCGCACGCTCTGGCCGGCCAGCAGGGAGGGGTAGAAGTGGGCGGCAAAGGCGCGGGCCGCCACTTCCAATACCGCCTGTTCCGAGTCTATGGCGACCACGTGGCTGACGCCAGCGGCCACGAAGGCCTCGGCCATGCTCTGGGAGTGACACGCGCTCAAAAGGGCCACGGGGGCCGGTGGGCGACCCAGAGGAGACAGGAGCGTTTGCAGACGCCGGGAGTCAACGGCCAGGGCTGCCCCCCGGCCGTCCTCAAAAGCCAGCGCGCCCTGGCCGCCGTGGCCGTAGAAATGGATCAGGTCAAACGGGCCGTTCTGGCGCAGCGCATTGAGAAAATGGTCGGGGGTGGCCACAGCGAAACGCAAGACGGCCGCCCGCCCCATCCCCTCCAACTGCTGGCGGACAATAGTCGCCGCCGTCGTCGGGTTCAGGCGCGGGTTGGGTTGTCCCCGACTATCCACCAGCGGTTCTGACAATAAGGCCAAAATCTGAACAGATTCCATTTAGGGGCACTTCTCCAATAGCCGCCGGACGTGCTTATCAGGCAGCAGTTCCAGGGCCAATATGGCCAGGCGGCGTTCACGGTCGGCCGCCAGGGGGAGAGACTGGATTTCGGCCAGTTGGCTCTGCTGCAATTGTCGGGCCTCTGGCAACAGGCCGGCCGCCACGTGGTCGGACAGGTGTTCAGCCAACTGTTCTTCGGTCAGGCAACGGCGCAGGCGGGCCACTACCTCGGCCCGCCGGACAGCGATCTGGGCGTTGACTTCCTCGTAGCAGCGGTTCTGCAAATTGCTGTACCAGGCGTCGAGGGTGAGGGCCAGATCATCACGCCCCGGCCGGTTACCACCTTGACCGGGCGGGCGGTAGAGAGTGAAGCGGCTGCGAAGGATGGCCGGAAAGGTCAGACCAGTCACCAGGGCCAGCCACAGACTATTCTCCACCCCCAAGGCGTAACGGAGAAAGGCAAAAACGGCGGCGGCCGTGACCACGTTCAAGACTATCAAGGCCAGGACGTAGCGATTGGTCCAATAGCGGCCGAGCCATTTGTCAAAGGTCTGAAATAGCTCCAGAACAGCCAGGGTCGCGCCAGCCAGTCCACACAGAACAAAGGGGAATAATGGACTCCCTATCACTTTGTCACCCTATCAACCTGTTCGTTATAACAGGGAACGAACGTCACGAACAGTCAGGTAGATTTCCGTTTCCTCACCGCCCGCCTTCACCGTGCGCGCCTGCAATAGCTTGTGGGCCAGCAAGCGCTGGAGGTCGGGCGTGAGGTCGTCACCGGCCCGGTTCAACTTGATCGCCAGTTCATCGGCCGAGGCCGCCCCGGTCTGGTTGACCTTCCGTAACAACTCCAATTCTTCCGGGCTTAAATCTAGCAGCAGGTCCAGGATATTTGACGCCATAGACGCGACCTCCCTTCATAACCATTCTAAACCAGGCGGAAGGTTCTCGCAAGCGTCAGACCTGTCCGGTTTCCATGCACGGTAAATTCACGCGGCCGTGTACCAATGGGTCATATCGGGACGAGTAAGTTATGAGTTAAGATTTAACAGAACCGTGTAATCTGGTAACATTGGAGAAGAAACTCGGTTTTTCGGAAAAACCGAGTTTCTGGGATACACTTATAGAGGCATGAACGGGCCCGATTTCGACCGCGCCAGGCAATACATCCTCACCCGGCTGGAACGCGAATTGTCGCCGAACCTGTTCTATCATGGCGTCCGCCACACTCGTAATGACGTGTTGCCGGCCGTCGAACAACTGTCCCTTCTGGCCGGCATCGAGGGCGAAGAGTTGCTGCTGCTGCGAACCGCCACCCTCTACCACGACGCCGGTTACATCGAGCAATACTTCCACAACGAACCCATTGGCGTCCGCATGGCCAGGGAGACGTTGCCCGACTTTGGCTATAGCCCCGGCCAACTAGAGGTGATTAGCGGGATCATCATGGCTACCCATCCTCCCCAGGCCCCGCAGACTTACTTGCAACAGATTATGTGCGACGCTGACCTGGATTCGCTGGGGCGGGTGGATTTCTTTCTCATCAGCCACGCCCTGCGTCTGGAACTGATGGCTTATGGGACGCCTACGACCGTGCGCCAGTGGTACGAGGGCCAACTGGACTTTTTGACAGCCCACACCTATTTTACGGCCGAGGCCAAGACCCTGCGTGATCCTGGCAAACGGCAAAACATCGAGGAAATCCGCAAGCTGTTGGGAGCTTGCTAGTCAAAAGTAGCAAGTGGCAAGTGGCAGGTAGCAAGTAGCAGGTCAGGAAATGCCACGCGCCACGTGCCACCTGCCACCTGCCACGACGTAAAGGAAATATGCGTCTGATTCTCTATCTTGGTAAGGGTGGAGTCGGTAAGACGACGATTGCCGCCGCCACTGCCCTCCGCTGCGCCGAATTAGGCTACAAAACCCTGGTCGCCAGCACCGACATCGCCCATAGTCTGGCCGATTCGCTGGACATACCCCTGGGCGACAAGCCACAGCCCGTCGGGCCGAACTTGTGGGCGCAAGAAATCAGCGTGGTGGCCGACGTTTACAACTATTGGGAGGTGCTGCAAAACTACGTCTCTGGGGTCATTCGCAGCAGTGGGGTAAACCGCGTGGTGGCCGATGAATTGTCGGCCCTGCCGGGGATGGATGAGATTGTCAGCCTCCTGCACATCAACAAGCAAGCCAGGGAACGCCACTTTGACCGCGTCATCATTGACGCCGCCCCCACCGGCGAAACGATCCGCCTGTTGACTATGCCAGACACTTTTCGCTGGTACGCCGGCCATTTGTCCCGCTTCGAGACGGGGGTGATCAAGGCTTTGCGGCCGTTCGCCGGCCGCCTGCTGCAAACTCCGGCCGAATTGTTGCAGGCTTTATCGGCGTTGGATGAGGGTACGGCCGAACTGCGCCACACCTTGAGCGATCCCAACGTCAGCAGCTACCGGGTGGTGGTCAACCCCGAAAAGATGGTCGTGCGCGAAGCCGAACGGGCCATTAGTTACCTGGGCCTTTTTAACTATCCCGTGGACAGCGTGATCATCAACCGCGTGCTGCCGGAGATGGGCCAGGAAGGGGAGTTTTACCAGAAGCGGCAGGGTGTTCAGACTAAATACCTGCAATTGATCGAAGATACCTTCCGGCCGCTCCCCCTCTGGCGTGTGCCTTATTACCCCGACGAAATCGTGGGCCTGACGGCCCTGGCTCGCCTGGCCCGCGACTGCTTTGGTGAGCAAGACCCCAGCCAGGTCTTCTATCGCGGCCGGGTGCAAGAAGTCCTGGAAGGCCAAGACGGGACCTACCTCCTCCGTCTGCCTCTCCCCTTCGTCAGCAGTGGTGACGTCAAGCTGCGTAAGCGGGGCGACGAACTATTTATTACGATTGGTAATTTTAAGCGGGAGATGATTCTACCGGCCGTGTTGGCGAAACGACGGGCGGGTGGTGGTCAGTTGACCGATGGCGTCTTTGAAATTGAATTTCTGCCAGTGGAAGCGGCCGTCCACCCTTCACAAGCCATTACCTGACTTTAAGGTTTTTCTAAACTACGCCCGCTATATTTATCTCTCGACAATTCTCTCGCCAGGGTTTTGTCCAATAGTTGACTTGGGCTGCGTGGCGTTCGGTCCTCCGAACAAGACGCTTCAGAGCTAACTTGACCCTCCGGCCGGGCTATCGGAGGCTCTTTTTGGCTTGGGCTGGCAACCCCAATTGCCTGGGCGAATAGGGCGTCGCCTGGCTATGTGACCTTCGGTTCAGTCGGATCGTACCTTCTGGCTATAGTACAAGTTAGGTTGTGGTTGTACCGTGAGTGGTGAGGTCGTACACGCCACTGTGACAGCTCGGCCGCCCTGACGGCCGGCCGCTTCCCCCTGGGCTGTTAATTCTAAACACGTTGGCGTTATCATAAGGAGTACCGATGAAATTAAAGGAAGTAAAAATTGCGCTTGGCGCTCTGTTGACGTTGGCCCTGATCCTATTGGTAGGGGGATTGGGGTCAAGCGGCCGGCCGCGCTCGGCCGCCGTCGTTCACGCCGATGGCGGCATCCCCTTTAGCATGGTCTCGCCGCCGCTAGAGGAAATCTGCAACTACGAGTACGTCCGCTTGAGCCGCACTGACATTATGAACAACGACATTTATTTCGACCCCGACCGGCTGGACGAGGCCCAAAGCTGTGGCACGAAGGTTATCGTGAAGCTGCACGGCGGCACGGACGACATCGTTAATACCAATGGCGGTCTGAATCTTTGGAAATTCGAGAACGAGATCAACGACTTTGCCGGCGACATTGATCCCTACGTCAACAACGGCACCATCATCGCCCACCAGGTGATTGACGAGCCGCAGGATTGTCAGGATTGGAATGGCATTTGCCCGCCACAGTGGAAGGTGGATGACGCCTCAGCTATCTCCAAAGAGTATTGGCCGACCCTGCTAACGTCGGTGAATACCTCGGCCGAGTACGCCCGCGAATACAATTGGGTGGATACGGACCTTATCAACTTCCAGTACGCCTATCACAAAGGCGATCTCACCCTCTACATTGACGACGCACTCGATGTCTTGAACGATGGTTTTGTGGACAACATCTCCTGGAGCATCCAGGCTCAACGAGGGGGTTGTGAGGAGGGCTGGGGTGTCTGCGCGATGACCCCAGCCCAGGTGGAGGAGGTTGGGACGGCCATGTGCGCCACCAACACGGGCTTCTACGTCGGTTTTGAGCGCTACGACGAGGCCCTTTTAACCTCGGCTATGCTAGCGAGCATTGACGACGTGACTGCCTACTGCGCCAATCCGCCGGCCCCCACGCCGACGCCGCCTGGCACGCGCGTTCACGTAGGCGACCTGGATGGCGTCGGTAGCTGGCAAGGCACCAAGTGGAAGGCGACGGTCACAGTCACTGTCCGCGACCAACTTGACAACCTGGTTTCTGGCATGACCGTCTACGGTACTTACGCCAGTGGCGACACGGATACCTGCACGACCACCAGCAGCGGCACGTGTACGATGGTTCGCCAATATCTGCCGGCCAGCGTTACCAAGTCTATCCTGACCATCACCAATATCACCGGCTACCCGTATGACTCACTCGCCAACGAGGATCCGGACGGCAGCAGTGATGGCACGACGATCTGGACTTATAAGCCGTAGGAATTCTAAACCCCGTAGGTCTCGGAGACCTACGGGGTTTTGTAACGTAGGAGGAGTGATGAGATTCAAGGGGTGGTCGCTCACCTGACAATTGACGAGCCACAAGATTGCCAGGATTGGAATGGCGTCTGCCCCACCCAGACGAAGGTTGACCAGGCGGCCGAAATCTCCAAGCAGTATTGGCCGAACCTGATGACCTTCATCCATACCATGCCCGATTACGCCAGTGAATACGATTGGGTTGACACCGACTTGATCCACTTCCAATACGCCTACCACAAAGGAGACCTGACCAGCTTCATTGACGACACCCGCGACATGATGGATGAAGGTCACGTGGGTCAGATTTCCTGGGCTATCCAGGCCCTGGCCGGCGGCTGCGAGGAGGGCTGGGGCATCTGCTCCATGACCCCGGCCCAGGTATGGGAAGTGGGCACGGCCATGTGCAATACCAACGTCGGCTTCACAGTGACCTATGAACGTTACGACGAGACGCTCATAGACGCCCAGATGCAGCAGACGATTGACAACCTGATAGACTACTGCGCCACGCCGCCCGCGCCCACCCCCACGCCGCCCGGTACCCGCGTCCACGTGGGCGACCTGGATGGCTGGGGGACGCGCACCGGCACGACCTGGAAGGCGACGGTGGTCATCACCGTTCACGACCAGAATGAAAACCCCAGGTCTGGCGTCACAGTCAGTGGTTCCTGGGCCAATGGGGACACCGCTACCTGTGGGCCAACGGGCAGCAATGGTCAGTGTACGGTAGTCCGCCAGTATCTCCCCAATAGCGTTACGAAATCTATCCTGACGATAACCAATCTGAGCGGTTACCCCTATGATTGGCTGGCTAATCACGACCCGGATGGCAGCAGCGATGGCACGGTGATTTGGGTCTACAAACCGTAGAGTCGAAGACCCCGCAGGTCTCCAAGA
>JBFMFT010000216.1:0-8497 GCA_040751925.1 Chloroflexota bacterium | reverse complement strand
TGGGCAAACGTCGCATCTTTTCCCCCCATTCTGAAATGCTCCCCCTTGTCCCCACCCGGTGTTATAGTAAAATCTAGTCGAGGTCCCTATGTGCAACCCACCACTTCTAAACGTCAACCAAACGGCCGAGAGCGTCCGCGCTGCCCTGCGCGCCTGGCGCACGATCAACAGCACCAAAGACGACCTGCTGGCCTTCCTCCTGCTCGTCCAGGAACGCCGGCGGGTCGTCACCCGTGACAGCAACCCATCCACGCTGCGACTGGCTACCAACCAGGTGCTTCTGGACGGCCTGGACGAACTAGCCAGCAAAGACGAAATGGCCGCTCGCGTCTTGCGCGCCCGCTTCCTGGACGACCAAAAAGCCCTCACCGTCGCTCACCACGTGAATCTGAGCCAGGACCAGGTGTTTCGTGTCCAGCGACAGGCCATCGAACACCTGACCCACATCCTCCTGGAACGCGAGCAAGGTTTGCGCCAAGAACGTATCCAACAACTCGAAGCCCACCTACAGGCCCCCACCTACGGCCGGCTGTTCGGCGTCGCTCAGGCCCAGCGAGCCCTGGTTGAAACAATGCTCAAGCCAGAAGCCGCTGAACTGGTCGCCATTATCGGCATTGGCGGCATCGGCAAGACATCTCTGGCCGACGCCGTAACCCGCTGTGTGATCCGCCATTTCACCTTTGACCAAGTCGTCTGGCTGCGGATTGAAACGCGAACCATGAGTGGAATCAGCCCCGGCCCCAACGTGACCTTCCAGGCCTTGCTGGCCGCCCTGGCCGAACAGTTGTGGCCCGCCGCCGACTCCCCCGCCAACCTGCCCGACCTCTTATGGCGCGTACGAAGGGAATTGAAAGCCCGGCCGCACCTGGTGGTCATTGACAACCTGGAAGCCGAAGCCGACACCCTCTACCTGCTCGATCACCTCCGCGACCTGGCCGGGCCAAGCAAATTCCTGCTCACCACCCGCACCCGGCCGCCAGCCACCGCCAACGCCTTCACCCTCTCCCTGGACGAATTGGAGGCGGACGACGCGGCCGGCCTGCTGCGCCACTACGCCAGCGAGATCGGCGTGAAAGACCTGGCCCAAGCCACCCCCACCGAAGCCGACTCCATCTACCAGGTGACCGGCGGCAACCCCCTGGCCCTCAAGCTGGTCGTCAGCCTGGCCGCCGTCCTGCCCCTGCCCCAAATCCTCCAGGATCTGACCCGCGGCCGGCCGGGACCAGTGGGAGAGCTGTACACCCGCATTTACCGGCGAGCCTGGCAAATCCTCACCCCCTCAGCGCGCCGGTTACTCCAGATCATGCCTCTGGCCGCCGAATCCGGCGCAGGAACAGAACAGATGCAAGCCATCAGCCACTTGTCTGGCGACTCATTCTGGTCGGCCGTGTCCGAGTTGGTAGCCCGTTCCCTGTTGGAAGTGCGTGGCACCACCTGGGAGCGACGGTACGGCATCCACCGCTTGACCGAAACCTTCCTCCGCACCGAAATCCTTGACTGGCCTGAATAAACGAACAATGAACAATTGTCCATTGTTCATTGTCCATTGTCCATTGTTCATTGCTCATTGTTCCCTGCTCGACAAATGCCCATCCAGTCTTTCCTCGACGACGTAGCCACGAACCTGGCCTATTGGCAAGGAGTAGCCGGCTGCGTAGGCGACCGGGAGTTCGGCCGTTTGGACCACGAGTGGCACAACCTGTTTCGCGCCGCGCAGGTTGGCTTGGCCTTCCCGCCTACACGGCCGGCGGCGATTGAACTGACTCTACAACTATTCGGCTTTGTTGAACGGCGTGGCTACTGGCAAGAATGGATCTTTACCTTAGAACAATGCCTGGCGAATTGCTCAAACGAGCAACCAGCGAAGTTCTATCTACTGAATCGGCTTGGGCAATTATACCGCTTAAACCGGCAATTGGCAGCGGCTATCACGACCCACGAAGCTGCGGCCATCATTGCTCAAAGCAGGAATGACCACCTGGCCCTCAGCCAAGCCTATTTCAACTTGAGCGAAGATTACCGGCTTGACCGGCAACTGACTCAGGCTGAAACGTATGGCCTGTCCGCTTTGGAGGGCTTTATCAGCCAGGGGGAGGCCAGGTGGAAGGCAGCTACCCTCAACACACTTGGCGTCATTGCCCAATGGCAGGGCAAACTGGCCCTGGCGGAGGAGCGATTACGGGAAGCTGTGGCGGGATGGCGTGAAGCCAATCAACCTACTGAATTGGCCCGCGCCCTGGGGAATCTGGCGGCTACGCTCCGGGCGGCTGGGGAAATGGACGCCGCCCGGCAATCATACCTGGAAGCGGCCGGTGTCCTCGCTCCTACCAGTAGTGAACTAGATAAAGTGATGGTTGAGATCTCCCTTGGCGGCCTGTATTTTGACCTGGGCCAATGGTCAGAAGCCGAGGCTGCCTTCCGACGGGCCAACTCTCCCTATCTAAAGCAATCGAGCCACGTCTATTACCAGGCGATGGTAGCGCACGGTTTCGGTCACGTTCGCCTACGGCAAGGACGGAACGAGGAGGCTGAGGCCTATCTTCGCGCCAGCGTGTCCTTGTGGCGGAAAGCCGACGACCAGGTTATGTTGGCTAATACGCTTGGCACACTGGCCGAAACGTTGGCCGCCCGCCAAGACATAGACGAGGCGACAGCCCTTTATGACGAAGCCTTAGCCTGCCTGATCAACTATACAGAGGATACCTTAGCCCGACGGCTATGGGGTGACTTTTCTGCTCAACGAGAAGCAATACTGGCTAGAAACCGGGCTTCCATGGGTGAATAGAAGCCCGGCCCTGCCAGTGCCTTGCAGCACCTATCTTTGGTTATCCAGGACAGTTACCCGCTTGGGCGGCCGGACATTCACCAGCGTAGGTGGGTCGCGTTGTGGACGGCGCGCCCAGCAAGAGGGCGATGAACGCGCCTACCAACACGACACGGACAATACGACGACGAAGGCTTGTGGACATGGTCTTTCTCCTCTCTGGGGAAAATCAGGAGGAGGCGGTTGAACCGGGTACCCGTCCGGCCGTCAACTGGAGCGAATCCCCTTTCCCTCACAGCCTCGGCCGAACCTCTCGAGATGTCTAACAGCCTTCCAAACTTGTTGTTTTGTCAAGGTACTGAGCTGGCCAGTTACGCTTTTAGGATAGATCGACCGGCCCTAAAACACCATCGCCAAAGGTTTAAATTCTCTTAAGCGAAATTTAAGATGGCCTTTACGGAGAGTTTTGGAAGCAGGTTGCGATACTACCGCCGCCAATGCCATGACCCGCAGCGGGGTGGCTGGTTGACCCAGGCCCGGTTTGCGGAGTTGATCAGCCATGAGCCTGGAGTACCAGGGTATTCCTCCGTAACCATCAGCAATTGGGAACATGATGAGAACCCAATCCATAAAGATGACCGGGCCACTTTAGTTGCCATCATTAAAGTCCTTCATACTTGTAGTGGTTTACCGGGGTCGGTCGAAGCGAACGAGTTTCTGACGGCCGGGAACTATCGCTCTTTGGATGAGGATGAACTGCGCCAGATAAACCCCGCCTGGGTTGCGAAGGCATCAGAACCGGATGTTAGCCAACAGACGATCACCCCCACCACCGAGGAAAGGCCCATTCAAACAACTTCTCGCCCAGATCAAGGCGAAAGAGTGGCCCGCCTTACCCGCCGGCCGGTTCAGTGGAAACGCTGGAGCATCGTGGGTGGGGGAATCGCTTTGCTAATCCTGGTTGCCATAGGGCTATCCCTTGACCGCACACAGGACATAAAACGTTCCCAACGAGTAGCGGCCGAAGCTCAACGCCTACTAGAGTCGCAGCCCGATCTAGCCCTGCTGCTGGCTCTGGAAGCTTTGCGCCTGGCTGACACCCCTGAAGCGCAAGCCAGTTTGCAGGTTGGCTGGGAGGCAACCCGTTACGTGGCTGCCTTGCTGCGCGCCTCGACGGCCACTTTTAGTGTAGCCTTCAACCAGGAGAATCATCTGCTGGCATCAGGTCACCAGGATGGATCAATCATTTTCTGGGATGTGACGGCCGGCCGCTCCCTCGCTGAGTTGACAACCGGCCACCAGGGGCGTGTCTGGAGCCTGGCCTTCAGTCCCGATGGGCAAACGCTGGTTTCTGGCGGCGAGGAGGGGGCTGTCGTCTGGTGGGACGTGGACAGCCGCCAGATGCTCACCTCCCCCTTAGCCAGACACGGCGGTGTGGTCACCAGCCTGGCCTTCAGCCCCGATGGCCAACGCCTGGCCTCCAGCAGCGCTGATGAAACGATCCAACTATGGAACGCGGCAACTCACCAACCCCTGGGCCGGCCGCTCGACGAGCACGCCGAGGCCGTTTGGCAGGTGGTATTCAGCCCGGACGGCCGCACCCTGGCCTCGGCCGGAGCTGACGATCAGGTTATCCTACGGGAAGCGATAACAGGCTACCCCCTTGAACAGCCGCCCATTGTCCAGACAGGCGATATACGCAGCCTGGCCTTTCATCCCCAGGGTCATTTATTAGCCATCGGCAATACGCTGGGTCACCTTAGCCTGTACAACCTGGCCGAACAATCGTCTGAACCCCTTTCGGCCACCCACGCCGCCGCCGTTACGAGCCTGGCCTTCGATAAGGACGGCCGTTGGCTGGCGGCCGGTAGTTGTCGCTCCTTCAACGCTGATAAGGTCTGCGTGGGGGGCGAAGTTCGCTGGTGGGACGTGATGAACGGCCGCCCTCTCGACCAAACCTTTACCATTGGCCTACGGGAATGGGTATCGGCTATGGCTTTTAATCCGCGTGAGCAATGGCTGGCGGTGGCCAGCGGCGCCGAAGTGATTAGTCTGTGGCGTACAGAGCCACGTCCCCTGCCAGACGGAAACGATTTTTCCACCTGGCAAAGCCTGGTCTGTGCCATCACCAGACGTAGCCTTAGCGAGCCAGAGTGGCGGGCCTATTTGCCTGGCAAGCCCCAATTGAGTTGCAACGCCGAGGATAAGTAAGTCACACAGAAGATCGCAGAAGTTTGCCAGGCGATTAGATGAGGAATAAAGTAAGCTGTAAGGTGGCAGGAGGGTACCAAGTATGAAAAATAGATTGGCTATTTTGATGGGGCTTGGTTTCTGGCTGGTTGCTTGCACAGAGCCGTCCCCCCGGCCGCCAGAGGCCAACACGCCAACCACCACTGGTTCTGGTCTCATTCTACTAGCGGCCGAGGGCGAGGTGCAGGTCCGGCGAGCCGGCTCAACCGATTTTGTCCCGGCCACGACCGGCATGGTTTTGTTCACCAACGACGAACTGAGCCTGGGGCCGACAGCCAGGGCCGTTATTCAATGTGAGGATATGACCACCTGGTACGCCTCACCCGCTACGACGACGACGATTGCCGGCAAGTGCCCGCTGGCGCGGAATGACGTGAACCTGCTCGCCATCAGCCAGGGGCAGGTGCGAGTCAGACGCCTGGGGCGACTCGAGTTCAGTCTGGCCACCAACGGCACCATTGTCCAGCGCGGTGACGAGGTACAGGCGGAGGCAAACGCCGTCGCCACGATGATTTGTAACGATTTGTCTACCCCGGTCGTTCCAACCGAACGGCCGGTCAACGTGGCCGACGTATGCCCCCCCGGAGAGGAGGAGATTTTGTCCACCCTATCGGGTGGGCAGCAAAATCGCGGTGGTACCGACCCACTTATACCCTATGTCATCAGCCCACGTATGACCCGTCTGTTGACGAACCAGCCCACGTTGCGTTGGAACGAGGTGGTGGGCGCAACCAGCTACACTTTGCGTATTCAAGGCCAGGACTTTGAGTGGGAGACAGAAACTGACCAGACGGCTTTACTCTATCCCGGCGAACCGCTTCTGGAAGCAGGGGTGGTTTACCTGTTGAGTGTGGAAGCCGCTAACGGCCGTTCCTCCGAAGAAGAAGGCACAGCCCGCTTGGGCTTCGTCATTCTGACAGAAGCAGAGGCAGCGACCGTGCAGGCGGCCGTCGCCCAGTTAGCCGCCGCCAATCTGCCAGTCGAGGCTTTGACGCTGGCCCGTGCTCACCTGTACGCCAGTTATGGCCTGACGGCCGAAGCCCTCGAGGAACTGGAAGCATTGGCTCAAGGGGGGTCACAGACACCGGCCGTCTACCGGCTCTTAGGCGATCTCCACCGGCAGATTGGTCTACCTCTGTTGGCTGAAGACGACTACTTACAGGCTGCGCCACTGGCAGAGGCGGCCGGCGATTTGGAGGCCCAGGCTCAGGCCCAAGTTGGGGCAGGTGAAGTCTATCTGACTCTGGGCAACCGAGAAGAGGCTATTCGTTGGCTAACCCGGGGCCGCCAGGCTTACGAGAGCCTGGGCGACGGCCGGCAGGTAGCTGCATTGACAGCCCGCCTGGAGGAACTGCAACCATAGGGTAATGGACAATGAACAATGGACAATGAACAATGAACAATGGACAATGAACAATGAACAATGGACAATGGACAATGGACAATGGACAATGAACAATGGACAATGAACAATGAACAATGGGTAATGAACAATGAACGATGAAGAGAGCTTGTTGTTCAATGTTTTAGTAGAGGTGGAGGCTTTATGAAGAAAACAGGCTGGCTCCTCGTGGGGTTGGCTGTGGCCCTGGCCGGTGGAGAGGGCTGGCCGGCCCAGGCGCAGACGACTGGCGAGGTCGCCTGCCCACCCATCACCATACCCGACACTGGGCTAACCTCGTTTACTTTTGTTCCCGCCGAGCCACCCCTGGTTATCGTCAGTGACCAGGTGAAGGCCCTGCAACGAGCCATCCTGCTACTCGGTGAGGGCGACCGGCTAAAGGAAGACGGTGACGTGGAAGGGGCGCGGGCAAAGTGGCTGGCGGCCGTTGGCGAATATCAGGCGGCCGGCGACCGATTGGGTGAAGCGGAGGCTTACCTACGCCTGGCTGATTCCTACCAGCTCGAAGCCATCCTCGACCCCAGCAAACTAGAATTGACCCTGGATTATTACCAGGCCGGCTTCTTTGCGGCGGCCGACGTCTACGAAACGCTCATCCAGAAGGAAATAGAGTTCGACCAGGAGACGTTGGGCCAGGCGGACACCCTTTTCGACCAGGGATTGGCCGCGTACCAGAACGGCGACTGTGAAACAGCCCGGCCGCTGCTGGATGAGGCTAAAGGGTTGTACGAGAATATCGAGTTTGGTTCCGGCCAACTGCGGGCCATTGTAATTACCGCCCGTTGCCAATTTGCCAACGATGATTACGCGGCCAGCCTGTTGTCATTATTGGATGGCCTACTCATTGCCAGCAGCCTGCCTCTCGGTTCATCCACCACGGAGCGGTACGCCCAGGGGATGGAGTTGTACGAGCAGGGGCAGTGGGACGAAGCGGCGGCCGTGTTGGAGGCTGTGCAGGCGGAGTACGAAGCGGCCGGGAAGACCTCCGAAGTGGGCCAGGTTATGCTAAACCGGGCCAACATTTACGCCCAACGAGGGGATTATCAAAAGGCTACAGAGCTATATCAGGAAGCCCTGGCTATTTTTGTGGCTGTCAACGACGACTACAGCCTCTACAACCAGGCCACCACCCACCACAACCTGGGTAACTTGCTCACCCAAACCGGCCGCTACCCGGAGGCCATGACGGAATACACAACGGCCATCGCTATCTGGCCGGCCGTGCCCGACCCCGCCCAAGAAGTAGTCTCCCGCACCGGCCTGGGCCTGGCCCTCCATTACCAGGGCCGTTACACGGAAGCCCTGACGACTTTCCGGGCGGCCCTAGACTTTCAACGACGTACCCTCAGTCCCGATCCAGAGAGCGAAGGGGACCTCCTAAACAATATCGGTCAGGTCTATCACAGCCTGGCCCGTTACGAAGAAGCCATTGATCAATTCCAGCAAGCACTGGTCTTCTACGAACAATTATCCACTCCCCAGAAAAAGGCGCAGGCCATCAGCAACGTCGCCTCAGCCCAGGCCAGTCTCGGCCGTTACGACGCCGCCCTGGCCCAATACCAGACCGTCCTGACCCTGGCCGAAAGCATGGGCCACTCTGCACTGGCAACCACAACCCACCTGAACATGGCTACCCTCTATGTCCAGCGTGGCGATTACCAGCGCGGCCTGGCTTTCTACCAGGAAGTCGGCCCTGCCGTAGAGGCCAGCCAGGAACCCTTAACCCGGGCCACTTTCCACAGTGACCTGGGGGCGGCCTATAAGCTGCTGGGCGACCTGGACAAAGCTCGCGCCCATTTTGATCAGGCCCTCCAACTCTTTGACCAAATCGGCAACCTGGAAGGCTCGGCCAAAGTTCGCAACAACCTGGGCCTGGTGGCCCTGCAAGCCGGTCTACCAGAAGGGGAGGTGGGAGAAGCGGCCAGTTGCTTCCAGCAATCGCAAACTGTCTGGGTGGCTCTGAACAATCCGGCCGCCGCCGCTCTGGTCCAGGCCAATTTGGGTTGGCTGGCCGTTAGCCAGCAGGATTGGGCCACCGCTTTAAGTCACGGTGAGGAAGCCCTTCGCCTGAGCCGGTCGGC
>JBFMFT010000215.1:0-8530 GCA_040751925.1 Chloroflexota bacterium | reverse complement strand
CGAGAATCTGGACGCTCTGGTGGAATTTCTCGACCTAGATGGCAACGTCCTGGGCGCGGTTGACGACTTCTTTGCTGGTGGCACTGAAGAACTAACGGTAGAGATTCCGGCCGACGGCGTTTATGTCCTGCGCGTGACCAGCGTAGAGGGATCGGCCGGCAGCTTTGACCTGTCGTTGTTGGGCGAGTGATTGAATAACGGATTGGCAGGATTCTCGGATTCGATCCGTAAATCCTGCCAATCCGCGTTCCCTATTGTCTGCTATAGCGGCGGACGATATTGGGAATCAGGTACTCGTTAAACGACCGTTCCGCATCGTACTCCGGCCGCCAACCCCAATCGCGGCGGGCAGCCTGATCATCCAGGTCGGCCGGCCAGCTATCCACAATTCCCTGCCGCTTCACGTCGGGGACAAAGGTAATCTGCGCTTCGGGAAAGGCGCGTAGTGCGAGACCGCGGATCTCGGCCGCCGTCAGGCTAAAGCTGGTCACGTTGTAAACCCGCCGCGTCAGGCTTTCCTGGGCGGCCGCGCCCAGCCGCAAGAGGGCAGTTACCGCGTCGGGCATGACCATAAAAGGGATGCGCGTATCCTCCCGCACAAAGCAGGCGTAGGGTTCGCCTTTAGCCGCCGCGTGTAACATTTCCGGCCCATAGTCGCTGGTACCGCCGCTAGGCATGGTAAAGGCGCTGATCAGACCAGGGAAGCGCACCGAGCGAAAGTCGAGCATGACCGGCCGTTCGGCCGCCAGTTGCCGGTAATGGCGGCTGTAGTAATCCCCCAGCAATTCACAATAGAGTTTGTTGCAGCCGTACATGGTGGATGGGTTATTCCATTCCCATTCGCGCAAGCAAGCGTCGCGGGCCTTTATCGCCAGGCTGGGCAGGCCATAGGCGGCAATGGAACTGGGGAAGATGAAGCGAACCGGCTGCCGCCGCCACTCCGACTGATCGGCCGCCAGTTGCAGCAGCTTGAGCGTTCCTTCCACGTTGACGCGATGGGCGACGGCCGGGGTATACTCGCCCCTGGTGGAGAGCAAAGCCGCCAGGTGGTAGATCGTGTCAATCTCATACTCGCTGATCAGCCGCGACAGGAGGGTGTCGTCTAGTATGTCGCCCTCGATGTGGGTGGACAGGCCCTTGAGGTCGGCCGGCAGCGGTCTCAAATCCAGGGTCAAGAGGGGGTGTTTGTTGGCCTCGGCCAATTGGTGAATGAGCGCGTCGCCCACCTCCCCACCCGCTCCCGTTATCAAGATAACTTTCTTACGCATACTCTCCTCTTCCAACTACTTGGTTAGCCTGGTGTAAGTTTATCCCTACTTCCTGGTTGGTGCTATACTTTGCTCTATGCGTCAACGTGATTTATTCTGGTTTTGGTTGCCCTTGTTTGCCAGTTGGCTGCTGATGACGGCCGAAGGCCCTATCATCAGCGCGGTCATCAACCGGCTGCCCACCGAGGTGGTCATGCTGGCCGCCCAGGGGATCGTCGTCAGCCTGTCCGTTACCATCGAAAGTCCCATCATCAACCTGCTGGCGACCTCGACCGCCCTCAGCAAGGACCGTCACTCGTTTCTGCTGCTGCGCCGCTTCACCCTGCACGGCATGGTCTTGTTGACGGCCGTCTCCGTTCTGATCGGTTTCACACCCTTATTCAACCTGGTGGTACAGCACTGGATGGGCGCGCCGGCCGAGGTTGCCCAATGGGTGCGGCCGGGCCTGCGGATTATGGCCCTGTGGAGCGCGGCCATTGCCTGGCGTCGTTTCTTGCAGGGCGTATTGATTCGCTTCAACCAGACGGGCAAGGTGGCCTGGGGAACGGTCGTGCGGCTGGCCGCCTCGGCCGGCACAGTGCTTTTCCTGGCCGTCGTGTGGGGTCGCCAACCGGCCGAGGTGATCGCGGCTCTGGCCGGGCAATTACCTTTGCTTTCGCCAGAGTTGCCGGGGGTGCTTGCCGGGGCGACAGCCCTCATGGCCGGCGTCATCGCCGAAGCCCTGTACGCGACCATCGCAGTGCGCCCACTGCTCAGGCGAGAGTTTGGCCCAACCGCCCCGGCCGCCGACGGGCCGCCGCTCACTTACCGGCAGCTTTTCTGGTTTCACCTGCCCCTGGCCAGCACGTCGGTCCTCATTCTTTTCGTGCAACCCATCGTCGCCTTTAGCCTGGCCCGCCTGGAACACCCCACCGAATCGCTGGCCGCCTGGCCGGTGGTCTTTCAGGTGATGCTAATCATGCGGGCCATCGCCTTCGCCCTCCCCGAAGTGGTGATTGCCCAGAGCAACGGGGAGGCCACCTGGCGGCCGATTCGCCGTTTCAGCCTGAGCCTGACGGCCGCCAGCACTCTACTCATGGCCTTACTGGTGTTCACCCCCCTGCTCAACTTGTATTTGTATGGCGTGCAGGACGTGACGCCAGAGGTCGGCGCGCTGGCCCGTTCTGGTCTGTTGTTGTTCTTGCTCCTGCCGGGGCTGGCTGTGCTAACTTCCTGGCTGCGCGGGCTGTTGATTAAAGGCCGGGCTACCCAATGGGTCAACCTGGGCATGGTGGTCAACTTGCTGGTGACAATAGCCGTTCTGGCGGGGGGAATGGTGGGCGGCTGGCCGGGCGTCAATACGGCGGCCGTCGCCCTGGTGGTGGCGGCGGCCGTCGAACTGGCCTATTTGTGGTGGCATACCCACCGCCTGCTCGAACCGGCCCGGAAGGAATCCTGGACAGGATTTACAGGATTAACAGGATGAAACCAACCCTGCCCACTTCCGATAAGGAATCTTGGACAGGATTCACAGGATTAACAGGATGAAACCAACCCTGCCCATTTCCGATAAGGAATCTTGGACAGGATTCACAGGATTAACAAGCTAAAGTCCAATCCTGTAAATCCTGTCTATCTCCAACAGCTTCCATTATGCTACAAATTCGTCAACTCCCGCTTGGTACTTTGCAAACGAACTGCTATCTGCTCGGCTGCGAGGAAACGCAGCAGGCGGCCGTCATTGACCCCGCCTGGAACGGCCGGGCCATTGCGGCGGCGGCCGAGGACGACGGCTGGCAGATTACCCACATCCTCCTGACCCACAGCCACTTTGACCACGTGGGCGGCTTGCAGGAACTCAAGGAACTCACCGGCGCGCCGATTTACATTCACCCAGAGGCTATCGAAACGCTCAACTTCGCCTCCATGTCGGCCGCCTTCTTTGGCCTCCGCATCCCCTCACCGCCGCCACCCGACGAGATGCTGGTCGACGGCCAGGTGTTGGCGGTGGGCAAGCTCCAGATACACGTCCTCTACACGCCGGGTCACGCGCCAGGCCACGTCAGTTTTCACCTGCCAGAGTACCGGGTGGCCTTTGATGGCGATGTGCTGTTTCGGGAGGGGATCGGCCGGACGGATTTCCCTGGCGGCGATCACGAGACGCTCATGCAGACGATCTGGAGCAAATTGATGAGCCTGCCAGACGAGACGCGCATCTTCTCCGGGCACGGCCAGCCGACGACGGTGGGCGAGGAGCGGCTGCGGAATCCATTTCTGCAAGGCTAATTCAGATCTTGGCGCAACGGATAGGCAGCGGATAAGCGGATGATCGAGGCCCATCCGCTTATCCGCTGTTCATCCGTTGCCAGTCGCATTGAGCGTAGCGGTCGGTGTGACCGTTGGCGTCGGCGTCGGGACGACTCCCAGCCAGTAGAAGTCGCTGTCCTGGCTGGTCGTGCCGCCGTAGGTGTAGATGAAGGCCCCATCGGCCCGCCGGCCGGTGACCCGCACAATACTCACCCGCCAGCGGAAGTAGTGGAGTTCAGGGACGGCCGGCCGCCAGGTGGAAGGAAGCTGGAAGGAGTTTTGGCGGGTGAAGGCGCGGAGGGGATGGCTGTCTACGGCCGTCAGGTCGGTTGCTTCTACCATGTACCACTCATCGGCGGCCAGGTCTTTGACGGCCGCCCATTGCAGAGCCACCACCTGCTCCACTGACTCGAAGGCGGCCCCGGCGGCCGGATACAAGAGATATGGTCCCGGTGGAGGCAAGGTGGACGTGGGCGTAGGTGATGGGCCAGGGGTGGGAGGGAGAACCCCACCACAGACCAACTTGGGGATGCAGAGGGTATCGCCGGGCTGCAAAATGGCCTGGTCGGTCAGGCGGTTGACCTGGATGAGAGCGTCGAGGTTGACCTTGAGGCGGCCGGCGATAGAGAAGAGACTGTCACCAGACTGAATCTGAAATAGCTCACAGCCGGTCGGGTCGGCCACGCAAGTTTCCTCGCCAATTTGCAGGGCGACGGGGGCCAGGGGCGGCGTGGCGGTGGGATAGGGGATGAGCAGGTTTTGGCCGACCTGGATGCTGGCGGCGGCCGGCAGGTTGTTGGCCTGGGCGATGCTGTCCGCGCTGACCTCGTAACGCAGGCCCAGGCCGAACAGCGTTTCACCGGACTCGACGCGATGGAAGCGGGGCGGCGGTGGGGTGTCGGTCGGCGGGGGGACGGGCGTAATAGTCGGGGTATCGGTCGGCCGGCTGGTCTCCGTTGGCAAGGGTGTCCAGGTAGGCGTCAGGGTAGGCGTGGGCGGAATGGGGGTCAGGCTGGGGAACAGGGCCAACTCGACCGGCGCGGGATTCTGGACGATGAGCGCGCCTAGAGCAAACGTGACCAGAAAAGTGATGATGACCATCCAGGTTACGGCCGACACACCCCGCTTGCGTCGGCCGGACTTGGGGGCAGGTGTGGCAGCAACAGAAGGAGTGGGCGGCGGAGGGGCGGCCGTACCGGTGAAGGATGAAGGCGGAAGGATGAAGGATGAAGGTGCGACGGCCGCGCCGCATAGGAGGCAGTGGGTGGCGCCGGGGGAAAGGCGGCTGTCGCAGTGGGGGCAACGGTCAGTCGGGTTGTCGGGTGTGGAGGCTGGTTGTACAGTCATTCAGGCCCATTATACCATAGGCGGGCGGCTTGACACGGCCGCCAATGTACCCTGACCTCTGGCCTTCTCCCTGGGAAGGAGAGGGAGGGGCGATGATAATTTTTTTTCGGGGTTTAATCATCAAGATATGGGGTTGAGAGGTCATTTTTTCCTGTCGTTGGCTAGATATGGCGGTCATGGGCGATGTTTAAATTGATTTAATCATCGGCGCGGGTGGGGCGGCCGACTTACGAGAATCCACGAAGGACACGAAGGGTCACGAAGAAGGGGACGCGGATCGGGCGGATGGGCGCGGATGGTGGGGGTTGGTTGGGTGAGACTTTTCATGTTAAGGGTATGGGACGCGGATGACGCGGATTGGGCGGATGGGCGCGGATTGTTTTTGAGATGAGTGTAGCACGAGCCGTTAAACAGGCTGTTTAATCGGGAGGGGAGCGGAAGGAACTGTCGACGGATTTGGGGAGCAGATTGAGCGGGTTCTTGGAACGGATTATGGGGCGTGCCCGGTGACGGAAGGCGAGACATCACATCGGCAAAGCCCACGTATCTAACAAGTGGTTAAACAGGCTGTTTAAGATGGAACGCGGATTATGCGGATGGGTACCGGTTTGTTTATTCGTTAGGGGGGCAGGAAACAGAACCCCGTGTGCGAGTACAAAGTAACACGTCTCTCTATGGTTGAAATGTCACTTTTTGCCCGTTCTGAGTGTAAGTTCCTCTATACTTCATCGGCTCCGGCAGGAGGGCCATCGGCCGTATCTCCGTTGAGTTGAATCCAAACCGCACCATTTGGGGACCTGATCGTTTTGAAATCGTCTGTTATCCAGCCGAAAGTCTCTATGCCCTCAGTTCTGATGATTCCCACTTTCAGACCCATGGCGATTATTTCTGCAAGTGAAACACATTGTCTTTGGCCAAGCCTACTATTGCATACAGCATGACCCCAGGCTACGCTTTGAGGGATATGTGCGATGGTATCGTACCTGAGGGGAGACAGATGGAATAGGTTGACTATGGTGGACCTTGTCGCACCTTCAACTTGTGCAGCTGCATTTTCGTTACCAACGGCATCATCAAACTCAACCATTTCATGCAACTCATCATATCGGATGAAGCGAAGGCATAATGGACACTCACACAATCCGTGTCGCATAACCCCTGTGGCCTCGTATTCCGTAGGATCCAGAAGCCCTTCCTCTGCCAGAACCGCTTGAAGGTGTGTTGATTGAGAGGTTGTATAGGGACTGTCTACCGCGTGAATAATTAGCCAAGCTAAAACGCACTGGCTCAAATAGTTGGTCTCTTGGTCAGCATACTCTGGGGCGAAGATACCTTGTGGCGGCCCTTCATTTCTTCTTGGTAAGTTTCCTAGCGCCGATAAACGAAGCACGTAATGCCCAACATCAACAACGTCTCGAACACGCTCCTTAACAGTGATTCCATCTCTCAATAGACTGCGAACGCTCCAGTTATCAAGCGGCGGGAATCTATTGAATCCTTCATGCGTCCGATAGAGGACAAATGCATTCTCGCCTACCCTGATCCAAGCGCCCTCTCCATCTATGAAGGTTTCCTTAACCACACCAGCAGCAGAGAAATACTGTTCAGGATAAAGCCTTATGACATATCCATCGTTATAGCTTTCCAGAGGGGCAAACCGCAACCTCTCATAAGGAACGATGACTTTGTTACTACGCAGAACATGATTCTGGTATGCGCCCTTGTCACCACCCCTAGGAGTGGCAAACCCAGCCTTAGTCAATTTATCCTTATCCTTTTGGTGCATGAAACCCCACACGCTCGTCGGGTACGGATTGTGCCTGCCACTATGTCCTCTTAACAAGCGGCAGCCTTCTATTCTGCAAAGAGATGGCAGTGATGGAAACATTATGACAGCGCCTACAAGAAATTAGTTGATACCTTCGAAACATCTAGTTCCCCAGAAAGGAGTTTCGGGAGTATAGCGTCACGAATAGTCCGAAGTCTTCGGTTAAGTCCTTGCATTTCTATCATTAGCTCAGGCGTAGTTACAGATTGCTCCAGGGGCAGCCCCAGAAGCGAAACATATTGAATGGCACTTATTACATTAAGAATCGCATCTTGTTCGTCAATAGGCGGGACCGCTATTTTAAATTCAAACAGGTCACCCTTATATAATTCTGGATAAGTAGAGCCGTTTGAGACTATCTCTAAATAGGGTCTGTTAGCTCGTAACCAATAGGCGAGATAAAGGGGTCGAATCTTGGGGCCACATTGAAAGTTCATAAACCCTTGATTTGTTGTCATAGGTATTGCATTTATTACAACATACCCAACAGGTGCCCTTTTCGTTAGCATTACTGTGCCGGCAGGCATCAGCTTCGCGCCGCTGTTGGAGAGTCCCTTAATGGTTATTGTCCTCTCCGTTTTGGACACATAAACTCTGTCCGAATATGGCGTAATCTCCTTAGGTGTTAACCAAGGAATATCACCATCCCAAAACTTACTGTTCACCGTACTCGGCGTCCCGCCACTTTCCACGTTTGTGATAACACCCAACTCAGGGTCGGGTCGTAATGTTGTGTGCAGCCAGTGTTTAGGGCTGTTTAAGAAAGGACTCGCCATCAAGCAACTCCTGCAACAGTGACAACGCCGCCTGTGATGTTTTGTTAATTTGCACAAAGCGGCTTTCAACCTGAGCTATTTCGCTTCGTAACCGTGAAATATCCCATTGCTCCGTCGAGGTATTATCAAATCCAACGTAACGTCCCGGTACTAGTGCGTACTTGTGTTCCTTAACCTCGGCCAAAGTAGCAGACTTGCAGAAACCTGGAATGTCTTTGTAGAGGCTGAAGGAATTTTGACTGCGCCAGGTATTATACGTTTTTGCAATCAGAGATACTTCATCATCGGTAAGTTCCCGATGCGTTCGGTCAACCATACGTCCAAAATTGTGAGCGTAGATGAAGAGGGTTTCGCCGCACCTATCTCGGTACCTAGAGTCGCTCTTGTTTTTCGCTAGAAACCAAAGACATGCTGGAATTTGAGTGGTATAAAACATATTAGGAGGTAAAGCTACAATGCAGTCAACAACATCAGCCTCAACCATGGCTCTTCGGATATGGCCTTCATCGCGATCCTGGTTCGTTGACAGGGAGCCATTGGATAGTACAAGCCCAGCCATACCATCTGGGGCAAGATGCGAGACTATATGTTGCAGCCACGCATAGTTGGCATTATTCGAGGGGGGAACACCATATACCCATCTTCTATCCCCCCGTAACTTATCGCCTCCCCAGTCAGTCATATTAAAAGGAGGGTTCGCGAGAATAAAGTCGGCCTCTAATCCCTGGTGTAAATCGTTCCTAAATGTGTCCCCATGAATCAGGCCAATGTCGCCCTTAATGCCCCTTATGGCAAGATTCATCTTGCACAATCGCCAAGTTGCAGGATTGGACTCCTGCCCATATATAAGAATATCCTCGTCGTTACCGCCATGCGCCTCGACAAAACTTTCTGATTGAACAAACATTCCACCCGATCCGCAGCAAGGGTCATACACCTTACCTTTGAAAGGCTCGATCATTTCAACCAGTAGCTTAACAACAGATTTAGGCGTATAAAATTCTCCCCCCTTACCTTCCAGGCTA
>JBFMFT010000214.1:0-8544 GCA_040751925.1 Chloroflexota bacterium | reverse complement strand
GGGATACCTGACCTGGCTTTTCACCTGGTCGGCTTCACTGGCGATGGGCGTTACTACCAGCAATGTCGCCGGTTCGCCGAAGAAAACGGTCTGTCCAACGTCACCTTCCACCCCGACGCGCCCTTCGAGGAGATGCGCGCCTTGCTGCAAAGCAGCCGCTACTTTCTGCACACGCTGGTCAATGAGCCGTTTGGCCTTACGGCCGTACAAGCCGTCGCCGCCGGCTGCATCCCCATCGTCCACGACTCTGGCGGCCAATGCGAAACGGTACCCATACCTGATTTGCGCTACCAAGCGTTGGCGGAAGTGCCAGCTATGATCGAGCAACTGGAAGCGGCCGACCGAGATGGGTTGCGTCGCCGTTTGCAACAGCACGCGGCCGAGCATTTCGACGAGTCCGTTTTCAAGGGCAAGATGAGCGAGGTCTTGGCTCTACAAACCCCGTAGGTCGCGGCGACCTACGGGGTTTTGGACGGGTATGGAACGAGTAAGTCAGCAGGCGGCCGACTACGCGATTCGTCAGTTGATGAGTCGGGCCGGGGCTGACCCGGCTGCCTGGCCATCGCCGGTTGTTTATGGTCAGCCCGGCCCACAGCCTGGCGTTTACGTTGTGCCATGTGCCGGGGCCGCCTGGGATGCCCTGTTGCAACGTGAGCCGATGAGTCTGGACTGGCGACCATCCGCCGCTACCGTTCCCCCCAGCTACGCTCTGCCTTTTGACGACCCTATCCCCGTTCTCTTTTGGGGAGAAGGCTGTGAAGCAGGCAACCACCCGTTCGCTGAGAAACGAAAGGATGGCACAGTCGTTTTTTACGCCGACGTGGTGGCCGCCACCCTCTTCATGCTCACCCGATGGGAAGAAAGCGTCGTAGCCACCCGTGACGAGCACGGCCGCTTTCCGGCCGCGGCCAGTGTGGCCTACCGGCAAGGCTTTCTGGATCGGCCGGTTGTAGACGAACACGCGATGATCCTGCGGGCCTGGCTACAGGCGCTTCGTCCTACCTGGCAACCTGAATGGCCGCGTTTCCAGGTGCAATTGAGCCACGACGTGGATACGTTGCGGCCGTTTGATGGCCTGACGGCCGCCCTTCGCACCTTTGGTAATGCCCTGCTGACGCGCCGGAGCGTGAGGCAGGCCGGGCAGGTCGGCCGCGACTTTCTATGGCAACTACTCGCCCCTACCCGCACGACGACGATCCAATCTATCTACACCCTGGCTGACCTGTCGGCAAGATATGGCCTGGACAGCGCGTTTTACTGGATGGCCGCCGCTCCCAGTGACTACGATGAGGGCTATGACGTGACTTCCCCCCTGGCCCAAACGGTTCTGCGGCCGTTGCGCCAACGGGGTTTGGAGATAGGCTTCCACCCAGGTTATGATACGCTGTGTGACCCTGACCGGCTGGCGAGGGAGAAAGCCCGCCTGGAATCGGCCCTGAAGGTAGCCGGCGGTCAGCCGTCGGCCGTCTCGTTGGGCGGCCGGCAGCATTACCTTCGCTTCGAGGCTCCGACCACCTGGCGGCATTGGGAACAGGTGGGCCTGGTCTACGATTCGACCTTGACCTACCCTGAACAAGAAGGCTTTCGCTGCGGTACGTGCCACCCCTTCCGGCCGTTCGACCTCGAACAGAACCGCGAACTGGCCTTGTGGGAGCGGCCGCTAATCGTGATGGATCGCACCCTGCAAAACTATCGCCAACTGACACCCGAAGCGGCCGAAGCCCGCATCCTGACCCTGGCCGGCCGTTGCCAGCGTGTGGGCGGCGTCTTTACTTTGCTCTGGCACAATGAGCGGTGGGACGAGAGGAAGCGGCCGTGGTGGGCGATGTACCGGCGCGTGGTGGGCGCGCTGGCGCAGATGGTAAATCGTGAGCCACAAGCTGTAGGTCACGTTTTCAACTTGACCGGCTCTGATCGTGGCGGGGTCAAGCTAAAAGCGTGGCCTACAGATAACTGACCATGAGAGTAGCCATGATCGTCTTCAACACCTTTACCCATGACGCCCGCGTGCAGAAGGAGGCTAAAACATTGGTAACGGCCGGCCACCAGGTGTTGGTGCTGGCGGTGAGCGGCCGGGGATTACCCAGGCAAGAAGTCGTGGACGGCGTCGAGGTTCAGCGTGTTTCGCTCAGTAGCCGCCGTTGGTTTCGCTCCACCTTGACCCAGGGGATTAAGTATTTGGAATATAGCGGCCGTACCCTACGGGCGGCCCTGGCCTGGCGGGCTGACGTGTACCACGCGCATAATGCCAATACCCTGCTGATCGCTTACCTGGCCGCCCGCCTCAGACGCGCCCGCCTGGTCTACGACGCCCATGAATTGGAGACGGGACGCAACTGGGGCAGCAGCAACGTACCCCCACCGCTCCGTCGCCTGTGGGCCTTGCCGGAGCGGTTGGTCATCGGTCGGGCCGACGCCGTGATGACCGTCTGCGATTCGATTGCCGATGAGTTGGCCCGGCTGTACCGGATTCCGCGCCCGTTTGTGGTGCGGAATGTGCCAGAGTACCAGGGGCGGCCGGTCGCCAATGCCTTGCGCCAGCCATTGGGCATGGCCCAGGACATCCCGCTGATCATGTACCAGGGGACGGTGACAGCTAACCGGGGGCTGGAACAGGTGATAGAGGCGATGGCTCAACTGGAACGCGGCGCGCTGGTCATCCTGGGAGACGGCCCTTTGCTGGAACCATTGCGCCAGCAGGTAGAGGAGCGAGGACTGGCCGGCCGGGTCTTCCTGCCCGGCCGTGTCCCTTTGGCCGAATTGCCGGGCTACACGGCGGCGGCCGACGTGGGGCTGGCCCTCATCCAAAATGCCTGCCTGAGCTATTACTATTGCCTACCCAATAAACTGTTCGAGTACATCCAGGCCGGCGTGCCGGTGCTGGCCAGCAATTTCCCCGAAATGGCGCGGGTGGTACAAACGCATGAGGTAGGTGAAGTGGTAGACCCGGCCGACCGGGCGGCGATTGCGACTGCTCTCAATCACCTGCTGAATGACCCGGCTTATTACGGCCGTTTGCGCCAGAACGCGCTGACGGCCGCCAGCCACTTCACCTGGACGCAAGAGGGTGAAGGACTGCTGGGCATTTATCAGGATTTAGCAAGGCTGTATGCTGGCAGCGGATGAACAGCGGAGAAACGGATAGTTTTACCGGCTATCCGCTTATCCGCTGCCAGGATAGGTAGAGATTATAGCAGTCACAGATTTTCCGACACGATGCCTCACGTTGCCCATCTCACGTCAGTTCACGTGCCGTTTGATACGCGCATCTTCCACAAGGAGTGCCGCACGTTGGTCGCGGCCGGTTATCGGGTATCGTTGGTCGCCAGCCACGGCCGGGCGGAGACAGTGGGTGGCGTGGAAATGGTTCCGCTGCCGGTCTATTCGCGGCGGGCAGCCCGTATAGCCCTCAGTCCGTGGCGCGTCTTCCGCCTGGCACGGGCCTTGAAGGCTGACCTTTATCACTTTCACGATCCCGAGCTGCTGCCGGTTGGCGTCCTCTTAAAGTGGACGACCGGGGCCAGGGTCATTTACGACGCGCACGAGAATTACGCCCAACAGATGGCTGCCCGTGGCTGGATGCCCGCCTATCTTCGTGGCCTCGTCCCCTGGCTGGTCGGCCGCTTGGAACAGGCGGCCGTGCGCGCTTTTGACGCCGTCGTGTGCGCCACCGAACATATCGCCGCCCTTTTTCCCCAGGCGAAGGCTCTGGTCGTCAAGAACTACCCTCTCTTTGACTTGACGGCCCGGCCGCTGAGTGAGCGGCCCTACGCAGCCGATAACTGCCGGATTATTTACACCGGGGGCTGGTCGGGCCATCGGGGAGTGTGCGAGATTGTGGAGGCCCTGGGTTACGTGAAGAATCCCGATGTGCGGCTTTCCCTACTCGGCCGCTGTCCAGACCCCCACGTGCAAGAAAGGGCGTCGCGTTTGCCTGGTTACGCCAAAGTAGACTATTATGGGATGCTGCCTTATGATCAGCTTTATGAGCAGTTGCAGGCGGCGGCCGTGGGGATGGTGTGCAACCAGCCACGCCACGATTACGATCTGGCCCAACCGAACAAGCTCTTTGAGTATATGTCGGCCGGGCTGCCCGTCATTGCCTCCAATTTCCCCTTGTGGCGGGAAATTGTGGCGGGTAACCAGTGTGGCCTGATGGTAGACCCCACGCAGCCGTCGGCCATTGCCGAGGCTATAGACCACCTGCTGGCAAACCCCGAAACGCGGCGGCAGATGGGCGCGAACGGCCGGCAGGCCATTCTGACCCGGTACAATTGGACAGTCGAAGGGCAAAAGCTGGTAGACTTATACGATGAGTTACTGTATTTCAGGCAGTAGAAATGGAACTGAGGGAACTAAGAGGAACTTTGCCCAGTTCCTTGAGTTCCTGCAATTCCCCAAGACCCATCAGACTGAATGAATACGAGGGATTTATGTTAGACGTCCGAAAAGTATTGGTTCTGGCTCCTCATACCGACGACGGCGAGTTGGGCTGCGGGGGAACAGTGGCCCGGCTGGTTGAAGAGGGGGCGGCCGTAACCTACGTCGCCTTCTCTATCTGTGAAACGTCGGTGCGGCCGGAGTTCCCCTCGGACATCCTCGCCCGTGAAGTTCAAGCCGCTACACAAACCCTGGGCATTGCCGCCGAGAACTTAATCATCTACCGTTATCCAGTACGCCACTTCCCACAGTACCGACAGGAACTCTTGGAATCATTGGTTAGCCTACGCAATGCGTTGAATCCTGACCTGGTACTGTTACCGGCGGCCGACGACGTGCATCAAGACCACCAGACCATCACTCAGGAAGGCATTCGGGCCTTCAAGCACACGACGATACTTGGCTACGAACTGCCCTGGAACAACCTCAATTTCGCGGGCGCGGCTTTCGTTGGATTGACCGACCGCTACCTGGACAGGAAAATCGCCGCCCTGCGCGCCTACCTATCTCAGCAGCACCGCGATTACTTCAGCGAAGACCTCATCAGGGGGCTGGCTCGCGTGCGTGGTCAGCAAGCCGGCCAACGCTACGCCGAAGCCTTCCAACTCATTCGCTGGCTCATCCCTTAGACACGCACCTCCAGCCTGCTATCTGCCACTTGCCACCCGCTACCTTGAACCCCTCCCCTTCCCCGCCCATTATCTTTATCGGTGGGAGCGGCCGCTCCGGTACCAATATCACCAAAGAACTACTCGGCCGCCATCCCCAGGTCGCTACATTACCCTTCGAGTACCGCTTTATTATTGACCCTGACGGCCTGGTGGACTTCTACCGCAGCTATCCGGCCGTCTGGACGCCCTATCTGGCCGACCGCCGACTTAAGCGGCTGGAAAAGCTACTCAACGACTTGGCCGGAGAGTCCGTTTGGCAGCGGCTGGCCGGCCGATTCTTGCGCCGCCTGAACCGGGATGGCAAGATCATTTCGCCCCGCCGTTATCACGGCTGGCAATTAGACAAGCATTTTCCGGGCTTCAGTCAGCACAGCGCGGAACTCATCGCCCAGTTACGAGCTTTTTCTTTTCCAGCCTGTTGGGTAGGGACGGAGAGTTATCAATTCCGGCCGCAACTCTATCACGCTGGCCCCCTGTCGCAGCCGGAGTTGGCAGGAATTCTAGGTAACTTTATCGGCCGAGTCATCCAGAGCTACCTGGATCGGCACGACAAGCAATTCTTCGTGGAAGACAACACCTGGAATATCCTGGTCGCCCAAGAGCTATTGGAACTGGCCCCCCAGGCCAAAATTCTGCATGTCTACCGCGATCCACGCGACGTGGTAGCCTCGCTGGTGCGGCAGCGATGGAGCCCACCGAACGTCGAGCAGGCGGCGATCTGGTACCGGGACATGATGGCGCACTGGTTTAAGGTACGGGCCAACTTACTACCCGGCTCGTTCCTTGAGTTCAGCCTGGAAAGCCTGGTCAACGACGCAGAGACAACAGTACGGCAGATATGCCATTTTAGCAGCCTTCCTTTCGACCCGGTACTACTCCAAACGGACTTGAGTCGCTCACGCAGCGGCCGTTGGCAGTATGACCTCTCCCCGGCCGAGCAGCGTACCGTGCTAGGTATCCTGGGTAACTTCATCGAGCAACTTGGCTATGCCTGAATCAGCCACCGATGGCCCCCCTATTTTCATCGTGGGCGTTCACCGCTCCGGGACGACGCTGCTGCGCTATATGTTGAATAGTAGCCCGCGCATTTATATCCCGCCGGAATCGGACTTTATCCCGCGCTTTTTCGGCCGCTACCCCGATCATCCCCTTACCGAAAAACAGGTGGATTCGCTGCTGGCAACAATCTTTACCCGTTACCGCTTCGTGGGCGAATGGCGGGGTGAGCGGCCGGAGGCGGCGGCTTTCCTGGCGGCGATGGCTGATCGCAGCCCGGCCGCCTTCCTGGACACTCTGTACAGCCAATACACCGAGCAGAACGGGGCGGTGCGCTGGGGTGACAAGACGCCTATCTACGCCAGCTACGTGGACCTTCTGGCCCGCCTTTTTCCCCAGGCTCAATTCGTCCATATTATCCGCGACGGCCGCGACGTGGCCCTGTCTATGTTGGAGAAATGGGGACAGAAGGAGTGGCACATTGACCTCTATTTTACCGCCCGCAACTGGGTCAGGCGTATCCGCCAGGCGCGGGCGTCTGGGGCGCGCCTGGGAGCGGCCCGTTATTACGAACTCCGCTACGAAGCCTTGACCCAGGACCCGGCCGGGCAGTTGAAGCCCCTCTGCCAATTCCTGGGTGAACCTTACTTGCCGGAGATGGCCGAACCGGACCGCCTGGGGCGGGCCCGGATTGAGCCAGGGGCGTTTCACGCGGCCGTCCGCCAGCCGCCCAATACGGCCCGCGTCGGCCGCTGGCAGCGAGAGATGACCCCGGCCGACCTTTGGCTGTTTCAGCGTGTGGCCGGTCAACTTCTGATGGAGTTGGGCTACCCGTGGGCTGCGGTGGGGCGGCCGGCCGGCTTCGCTGGTGGGGGGCGATGGCTGGCTCTGAGGGCGAAGTATGAGGTGTTGCAGGGCGGCCGGCGCGTCTTACAGACTTTCGGGCTGATGCCGCCGATATGATGGTGACGCCCCTGCCTGAACACCCCTTTTTTATCGTCGGCCACCCCCGGTCGGGGACGACGCTGCTGCGCTTTATCTTGAGCAGCCACCCCCGGCTGTACGTGCCGGATGAGACGGGCTTCATTCCTTCGCTCCTTCGTAGGTCAAGTTGGAAACGTGACCTACAGTCAAGTTGGAAACGTGACCTACAGTCAAGTTGGAAACGTGACCTACAAGTAGGGGAGGTGGAAGCGATTTTGCGAGAGATCGGCCGCCTGAATCGCCACTGGGCTGGGCTGGTGGAGGATGCGCCGGCCTTCTACGCGGCCCTGGCTGAACCAGACCTGGCCCACGTGCTGGACGCCCTGTATCGCCGGCAGAAGGGCGAGCAAACGGCCGCCCGCTGGGGCGACAAAACACCGACCTACGTGCGCCATATCCCGGCCTTGAGCCAGCTCTTCCCAACGGCCCAATTCATTCATCTGATCCGCGACGCCCGCGACGCCACCCTGTCGGCGCAGAAGAAGTGGAGCGGCCGGCGGCCGTACATGGATAGCTACTATCTCTTGAAACAATGGGCGCGGAACGTGGCGGCCGGCCGGGCCGCCGGCCACGCGCTTGGCCCGACCCGCTATCTGGAAGTATTCTACGAAGAAATGGTGCAGACGCCCCGGCCGGTCATCGAACGCATCTGTCACTTCTTGGGTGAGGACTTTCAACCAGTCATGCTCGATCACGCCCGGTTAGCCCGCCAGACGATTGGCCCCGGCGGTCACGTGGAGGTGCGGGAGCCGATTTCGACCCAGAGTGTCGGCCGCTGGCGCACGCGCCTCTCTCCCTTTGACCAAAAGCTGGCTGATCACCTGATTGGGCCGCTCCTCGCCAGCCTGGGTTACGAACTTTCTGGGCGTGGGCCGTTCACGACGGCCGAGCGGCTACGGGTTTTGCTGTTGGCCGCCCGCTTCCGGCTGGTGGATACGACGCGGACAGCCCTTTATGCGGCCGGTTGGCTAACCCTCAATCGAGGCAAGAGGGGTGGCAGGTGGCAAGTGGCAAGTGGCAATCCAAAATCCAAAATCCAAAATCCAAAATCATGAAGATTCTTTGCTTAACAGCCCGTTTGCCCTACCCGCCGGATCGGGGGGATCGGCTGCGAGCGTTCAACTTCATTCGCCAGTTGTCGCGAGAGCATGAACTGAGCCTGGTCTCCTTCATTACCAGTGAAGCGGAGCGGGAACAGGCGGCCGTGTTGCGGCAATACTGCCAGGAGGTGCGTGTGGTTCAGTTGACTTCGCTCCAATCGGCCGCCAACGTAGCCCTGAACCTCTGGCGACCCGAACCGTTGCAGGTGCTTTATTACCGTTCGGCCGCCATGCAGCGCCTGGTCAACGAAGTCCTGGCTTCCGGCCCCTTCAACGTGGCCTACGTTCACCTCTTTCGCATGGCTCCCTATCTGTGGCAGGGGGCAAGTAGGACAAGCCGCCGGCTTGCTGCT
>JBFMFT010000213.1:0-8545 GCA_040751925.1 Chloroflexota bacterium | reverse complement strand
GGCTTCGACGGCTAGGGCGGGCAGGGCGGCCGGTAAAATTTCACGGAACAGAATCCACCCCAACGATTCCCCTTGCAGCCGGGCCGCTTCGACGTAGCCTTTGGTCTTGACCGAGAGGACGACGCTGCGGACGACGCGGGCCACGATGGGGGTATAGACGATGAGGATGACCAGGAGAACGCTGTTGCGGGAGGGCCCTAACGTGCCCAAGAGAAGGAGGGCCAGGAGGAGGGCGGGCATCGCCAGCAGGCTGTCGAAGAAGCGCATGAGCAGTTCGTCGAACAGCCCACCCCGGTAGCCACTGACCAGGCCCAGGCTGGCGCCGGTGATGACTGACAGCAGGGTGCCCGCCCCGGCCAGGGTCAGGATGTCCCGCGCCCCCAGGACGACGCGGCTGAACACGTCGCGGCCGAGATGATCCGCGCCAAACCAGTGGGCGGCCGAAGGGGGCTGGCGAGCATCCTTGAAAAGCTGCTGGTTCGCTTCGTAGGGGGCCAACAAAGGCCCTAACAGGGCGACCAGGATAAATAGGACAACAATCGTTGCGCCGACGGCCGAGGCCGGTTGCCGCCACAGTTTGAGTAGGGAGGACATGGAGGAAGAGTAAGAGTAAGAGGCTTGGCCTTCCTACTCTTACTCCAAGCAGGTGGCAGGTGGCAGGTCAGACTTGCCACTTGCCACTTGCCACTTCGTATTACTCAAAAAGGGTTACGCTGCGGAAGTCCGAGCGGCCGGGGAAGGCCTTCATCTCGAAGCCTTGCAGTTTGTCGGTGTACGCGCCGAATTGGGCGAAGAAGTAGGGGATGATGACCGGCCCACGTTCGGCCAGGATGGTCTGGATTTCGTGGTAGGCTTCCACCCGCGCCTGCTCATCCAGGGTCGTGCCGGCCGTCGTCACCAGTTCGTCGAAGGCCGCGTCGCAGAAGTGGGACTCGTTCCAAACGGCGTCGCACTTGAGCATCACGTCCAGGTAGAACTGGGGATAGGGGCGGGAGCCCCAGCCGGTAATGCCCAGGTCTACTTCCAGCCAGCCGTTGTCGCCGTAGTAGACGCTTTCCGGCTCGACGATGATTTCGACGTCAATCCCCGCTTCGGCCCACTGCTCCTTGAGGACGGCCGCCAGGTCGGGCCGGCCGCCGGTATCGGGTACGTGCATTTCCATTTGGAGGCCGTCGGGGTAGCCCGCTTCGGCCAGTAGGGCTTTAGCTGCTTCTACGTCTCTGGCGGGCAGGGGAGTGTCCTCGGTGTAAAACGCGCTGTAGAGGGGGCCGATGGGGGTGTCGCGGCCGACCGCCCCATAGCCCTGCTGGACTAATTGCCAGATAGCTTCCCGATCCGTCGCCAGCTTGAAAGCCTGGATGACGTTGGGATTGTTGCCTGGTTCACGATCCGAGCGCAGGCGCACCAGGTCAAAGCCGTTGGTGGGAATGTCCACTGTGACAATACCCGCCTGCCCCTGCAGACTCTTGAAGAGGGCGGTGGACATCCGCATCACCAGGTCAACCTGGCCGCTGCGGAGGGCGTCTACGGCCGCCGCCTCGTCATTGAAGAAGATGACCTGCAAGCCAGCCAGGTGGGGTTGCCCTTCGACGAAGTAGGCTTCGTTGGCCGTCATCTCGATCCGGTCTTCGGGGCTGTAGTTCGTGACCTGGAAGGGGCCGGTGCCGTTGAAGTTTTGGTCGGCGTCGGCCGTGTCCGCCTTCAGAATCAGAGCGTGGTTGTCGCTCAGATCGTACAAGAAGAAGGGGTTGGGATTGGTCAGACTGAAGGTGACCTCTAACTCGCCGCTCGCCTCGATATTGGCGATATTCTGGTAGAGGTCGGCCGTCGGCAACTCCAGGCTGGGGTCGCGCAGGCGGTTGAAGGTCCAGACCACGTCGGCGGCCGTGAAGGGGCTGCCGTCGTGGAAGGTGACACCTTCGGCCAGCGTAAAGGTGTAGGTGAGGCCATCGTCGCTGACCTTCCACGCTGTGGCCAGGCGGGGCTGGACGTTGGAAGCGGGGTCAATGTCTACCAGGTAGTCGTAGACGTGATTGGCGACCAGAACTTCGCCATCGGACGAGATGAAGGCCGGGTCTATCTGCACGATGGGCTGCATGGCTACGCGCAGGACGCCCGAACGGGTCATGGCGGGTTCGGCCGTTGGTTCTTCCACCATTTCCGCCGTAGGGACGGTGGGGGCTTCTTCGGTGGCGGCCGGGGTGGGGGCCGCGCCGCCGCAGGCAGCCAACAGTAGAACGCAGGCAGTCAAAACCAACAGGCTCAACCACCTCAATCGCTTGGTATGCAGGCGAAACGAAGTACCTAACAACTGGGACATTTCTTCTTACCTCCGTGTGTGTTGCCAGTGGAATGTTAAACTGCCCCCAGACGCCGTGTAGGTCATGCTTCCAGCTTGACCAGAGGGCAAGTTGAAAACGTGCCCTACAGACCAGTAGGTCACGCTTGCTGCTTGACCATCGGGCAAGTTGAAAACGTACCCTACAGATCAGTAGGTCATGCTTCCAGCTTGACCAATGGGCAAGTTGAAAACGTGCCCTACAGACGGGGGGCGGCCGGCACGACGGACATTATAAGACATCTCCGCCAATTTGCCACTTACAGCATTATTACAAACCCACAAATTCAAGAGGCCAATTTCCTCTTTGTCCCCAAACAGGCCCGATAAATCCGCACGATCTCCCCGGCCGCCCGCTGCCAACTATAGTTCGCGGCCGCTCGCTGCCGTAGCTGCTGGCCCAGGCAGTGTCGCCGTTCCGGGTCATGGGCCAGTTCGGCAATCCGGGTCGCCAGAGCGGCCACGTCGCCGGCCGGGGCGTACACCCCCAAATCACCCAGATACTCGCGGTGAACGCTGGTATCGTAGGCCACAATGGGCTGGGCCATAGCCATGTAATTCAGCACCTTACCGCTCCCCTCTGTCACCGACACCTTTGGCGAAACGGCCACGTCGCCCAGGGAGAGGTAACAAGGGGCCTCAGCGTAGGGAACACGGCCGGTCAGCGTCACCCGCTCGGCCACACCCAGGTCGCGGGCCATAGCGCGGTAGCCATCCACCCCTGGATAGCCCATAATCAGAAAATGCACGTCCTCTCCCGCTTGCTTGAGGTGAGCCGCCGCCTCAATGAGATGGCCTGTGCCTTGATAGCTGGCCAGTAAACCCAGGTAGGCTACGATGGGCCGGCCGGCCGGAACGCCCAGTTGCTCACGCAAAGCCGTTTTGGCTTCGGTCGAAAAGTGGTCTGGACAAAAGCGATTCAGGTCAACACAGTCGGGTAAGGGCGAGATGCGTTCCGGCCGCACGCCAAAGTCATTTTCCAGGCTATGGCGGGCGCGCAGCGAACTGGTCAGGATAGCTTGGGGCAACCGCCGGTCAATGAACCGTTCTAGCTGGCGCGCCCAGGGGTACAGCTGTCCCTGGGGGTTGAGAAAGCCATGATCCACCATCTCCCCAGTCAGGCTGCCCTGGTAATCGAAGATCAATGGCACGCCCAACCAATGAGCCACCAGACCGCCAATCAACGCCCCTTCGTGCATGTGACCGTGAATGATGTCCGGCCGCGCCGCTAACCCCACCCTGAGAGCCCTCACTGCCAGGTACAGGTCAAAGGCCAGCTTGTGCCGCGACGAGCCGACCTCATATTGGGTGTGCCAGGGCAGAGCGGCCGTGCGCCGGATGTCCAACCCGGCCACGTCGTTCCCCTTGAAGTAGGTGACAATCGTTACCTGATGGCCCAGGGCTTGCAGGGCCAGCGTCTCTTCCAGGATGCGGATGTGCCCCCCGTAATCGCCAAAGAACGAAGTGGGGGCTACCATGAGAATTTTTAATTTTGGATTTTGGTTAGCGAAGCGCACCAAAGGTTTTTTGGATTTTGGATTGATGAACGCTCTCCTGTCAGCTACTAGATTCCTCCATCATTTGTCTCTTTCACTTTGACGGCCGCTTCCGTCAATCGTGTGTTAGGGACGACGAGCCGTTCTTCGCCCAGGCGGATTTCGGCGTTCAGGGCGCCGATGGCCTCCAGGGTCCCCTCCTCCCCGTCAATGATGACCCGATCGCCAATGGCAAACTGCTCGCGGGCATAGTAGCTGGCGAGGATGTTGCGGGCTACCTCGCGGCCGCCTAAGCCAAAAGCCAGGGCCAGCCCGGCCGCCACCACTGTCACCACGTTGGTTATGATGTTGGTCATAATCGAAGCGTCAATGCCCAGTTGTTCCAGAACGACGATCATAACCATCACCACCAACAAGGCGTTTACCCCCTGCCCGATCTCCTGGCTAAACTCGACGCCCATACTGTCCATCGCCGCCTGGGTAGCCCGGCCGATGAATTGGGCCAGGAGGATGCCCAGGGTCAACGTAGCCAAGGCGACCAGGAGTTGGGGGAGAAAGGCAATCAGGCTTCGCAGGGGTTCGACGGCCGCCTCCAATCCCAGGCTTTCCAGGCTAACCAGCAGAAAGTTCAGGAAAATGATCCAGAAAATGAAGAAGGCCAGCAACTCTGGGCCGGAGCGGTTGATTTGAGCTTTAGTCAGGCCAGCCCGAATGCCGGTTCGTTCTAGCAGATTCTCCAACCCAACCCGGTCGGCCAAGCGCTTGATGATGGCCGCCAGAAGCCGTGATACCAACCAACCCAGGAGGAGGATAAGGAGGGTGGTGATCAGGCGTGGGAAAAAGGCGATGGCTTGGGCCACCATGTTGGAAAGCGCATTGCGGATTACTTCGAGATCGATCATAACACATACCTCATTTTTTGCGGCGAGACGACCGCATCAACGGACGCAAGATGCCCAGGGCCACTCGCCAGAAACCAACCGTACCCAGGCGCAGGGCCGTTACGTTCAGGTCGGCCAGGTGAATGTGGTTGACCAACTTCTGGTGCACACGATTGGCAGCCTCGGGCTCCAATTCAACCTTAGCTGCCATGACTCTCTGGACCGGCTGTTTTGCCCAGAGTTGGTCGGCCGCCGCCAGGCATTGCTCACACTCGGCCAGGTGGCTTAGAACAGATTCGGAGGCGCCGGGGCCAAGCCGGCCAGCTACGAATTGCTTCAGCGCATCAACAGTGAGGTGGTGCGAGAGTACCATATCACTCATCCCTCCCTATCCAGCTGGCGGTAGGCCAGTTGGAGGGCCAGACGTGCCCGTTGCACCCGCATTTTAGCGGCACTTAACGTAATTTCCAACATCTCGGCAATCTCCACGTAGGAGCGTTGCTCGAGATCTTTTAGGTAGAGGGCTTCGTAGGCCTCGGCCGGTAGGCGGGCCAACGCCTGGGCTAACTGCTCCTGTTTTGCCTGGCTCTGATACTCCGTTTCGGCCGAGCTTCCACCCGCCAGGATTTCGGCCATCTCCCCGACTTCCGTTTCGACGACGGGCGGCCGGCTGGCCCGCCGGTCTACCTCGTTTTGGCAGACGTTCAGGGCGATCCGGTAGAGCCAGGTTTTCAACGAGGATCGCTCCTGAAACTCAGTCAGGCCGCGATAAGCTCTAAAGAAGACCTCCTGTGACAGATCCTCGGCGTCTTGTTGGTTATGGGTGAAACTAAAGCAGATGCGCCAGACGAGCGTCTGGTAGCGATAAAACAGTTCCTGAAACGGCCGATCGTCTTTGGCGAGACGGGCCTGACACAGTGACAGGAGTTCGTTGTCAGAGAGGTCTGACAGGGAAAGCATAACTTAACGCCGGTGTGGACCATTGCGAGCGCTGCAATGGCGGTTATCGTTGCTGGCGTGACGCCAGAAGTAGGTAATTTTATCCTTGCCCATGCCATGCCGGTAGCGCAGTGTCAACGTGCCGCCGCAGCGAGGACACACCGCCTGGCTCGGGGCGGTAGGCCCGGCCTCGATCAGTTGGCCGTTGTCATTTTGAGCAGTTTTCATAGGGATCCAATAGTTGTAAACCAGGTTTTCCCTCAAAAAACCTGGTTTCTGCTTATCCGTCGTTCATCTGCTGCCTGGATAGCCAGACCAAACAGGCAAGCGAACAGTAAAGGTCGTCCCCCGGCCGGCTTCACTCTCTACCTGTATCGCCCCGCCATGCAGTTCGACGATGCGCTTGACGATGGAAAGACCCAGGCCCGAACCCGGCAAGTCCAGGAGAACGGCCGTGTTGCCCCGATAAAACCGATCGAACAAGTAGGGCAAATCGCCGGCTTCAATGCCGATGCCGGTGTCCCTCACTTGCAAACAGACGTCGGGATCGGCCGTGTATATAGAGACCTCGACTGAACCATTCGGCGTAAACTTGATGGCGTTGCCAATGAGATTGGCGATCACCTGGGCCAGTTGAGCCGGCTCACCATGCACGGCCGGCGAATCGGCGGCCGGAGTGAAGATAAGAGCCAAACGGGCCGCCTCCGCCTCCGCCTGACAGGCGTCAACGATCTGCGCCACCAGTGGATTGACCTCCACCTTCACCAACCTCGGCTCGGCCGTCCCCATTTCCAGGCGCGACAGGCTCAAAACGTCGTCAATCAGGCGGGCCAATCGCCCAGCCTGTTCCTGAATGATAGCCAGATAATGACTTTGCCTATCGGATGGCCCGCGTAGCAATAGGTCGGCATAGAGTTTGAGGACGGCGACGGGGTTGCGTAGTTCGTGGGAAACGTCAGAGACGAACCGGGTCTTCAGCCGATCCTGCTCCTTCAGCCGTTCATTGGCCGCCTCCAATTCGCGGATGCGCTTCTCCAGTTTCCTCCTCCCACCAACGTTTAGCGCCCTGACCAACCCCTTGATCCGGGCGGAGAACTGTCTATTACCGCTCAGGTAAAGCGCGGATGCTCTTTGGTTCATGTACTACTACTGCACCTACGGCTCCCGAATGATTAGGCTATTTCTGATTGTAACTTCAGCCAGAAACCAGGTCTTTTCCTGGTAAACAGTCTTGATTACTCGCCCAAAACCTGGTTTCTCCAGAGAGCTTGAATAGTTACCTCTGATTACTGGATTGGCTGCTCGAGGGTCGGGCGAACAGGCCGAAGGCCAGTTTGGCCCGGTCGGCCGCCTCCGCCTCTTGCGCCAGCCAATTGTTCAGATTTACTTCGGCCGCTGGATAGGGTAGCAGAGCGAAGTCCAACCCTGTCCAGGGCGCGCCGGCTTCCAGGAAGGTGGGGGGCGCGCCGACGCCCACTGGCACGGCCGGGAAAAAGGCTTTGCTCTTGACGGCCGCCACTTCGAGATCAAAAAGCGGCACGGGCGCACCTCCCCACCGTGCAGGATTGTGCGGCTCATCTACGACCAGCAGACCCGCCAGAGTCCCGTCCAGGACGAAGGGCGTCAGGTCAATGCCCTGGAATTGGGCCAGTCGCGCCTGGTAGCGGGATAGGGAAAACGCGCCGGTCTGTGGATCGCGGTAAGCGGCCGAATCCGCCCATTCGAGGATGATGCGCTGGCGATTGGCTCTGGCCTCAACGAGTGTCGTGATCACGTCGGCCGGCTCCACCGGCACAACCGTTTCATAGACGATAGCTGGGGCGGTCTGGGGGGCGGTCGCCTCCGCTTGGACAAGTCTGGACTCACCAGAGCTTTGAGTGACCTGGGAATGGGCTTCCGGCCGGCGAAGGTACATGACTACCCAGATGAAGACGGCCAGAAAGAGGCCCGCCGAGACCCAATGGCGTCCCATACGCAACAAATCCCTCCTTAAAAAGAAATCGTGAACCGCGTCGGTGCGACCTGGAAAACGGTATTACACCTTTAGACAGGGGGCGTCGCCAAAAGTCACAATTTCGGTCTGTAGAAACCAGGTTTTTGAGGAAAAACCTGGTTTCTGGCTGAATGGTTACCTATTATGATGTATATATGCGCGCCGGCGGCCGAAAAATGGGTATTGTCTTATAATTTGGTCCGTGAACAGATATGCCTCTTCTTTCGGCGTGGGTCTGCGCTTGCTCATCTTGTGCCTGATGGTGATAACCCTCCGGCCGTCGCCGCCGCTCGTCATCCCCGGCCCGCCGCAGACGGTCCAGACCAGCCATCCCGTTTTGGGTGTCCACACCCGCTTGACCGACGAAGTAGAAGTCTGGAAGATTCAACGCACCCTGCAAATGGCGCGGCAGATGGGGGCCAAATGGATCGTCGAACTGTTTCCCTGGGCTTATTACCAGGCGGCCGACGGCCGGATCGCCTGGGAACATCCCGACCTGGTCATTGACCACGCCACCGCCCAGGGTTTGACGGTCATCGCCCGCCTGGGATTAACGCCGGAGTGGGCGCGGCCGCCCGACACCCCCCTGCAATATCTGGACGCCACGGCCTATGATGATTACGCCGCTTTCGCCGTCGCTTTTGCTGAACGCTATCGCGGCCGGGTCAACTACCTCATCATTGGCAACGAACCCAATCTCAACTTCGAGTGGGGCTACCGGCCAACTGTACCCCGGGATTATGCTGATTTGTTAAGAGTGGTCTATCCGGCCGTCAAGCAGGCTAACCCTGACGTGGTGGTGCTGGCGGCCGGGCTGGCGCCGACGCTTGAACCGGCCGGCTCCCCCTGGGGCTTGAATGATTTAGACTACCTGGCCGGGCTGTACGAGGCGGGGGCG
>JBFMFT010000212.1:0-8569 GCA_040751925.1 Chloroflexota bacterium | reverse complement strand
AGGGGGCGATAACCCGCACCTGCTTCTCGGACAGACCCAACATGGAGGCCAGGCCGTTGCGGATGGGAATGGGGGCCTGGGTGGTATCCCAGATCGTCAGGCGGCCGGCGCGAGGGTCCCAGTCGGCCACAATACCCCGATTTTCCAGGGCGGCCGAGGCTCCCCGGTCATAGTGGAAGCGTCGCCGGATGACGGTGTGGGCTGCCCGTCGGGCTACTTCGTAATCACCCTTGCTCTGGATGACGTGGGCGGCCACGTTAGAATCCACATCCTCGTGGACGAGCGGCGCGTCGGCCGCCAGCGACTTTTCCAGGTCTACGGCCGCCGGCAACGCTTCGTACTCTACCTCAATATCGGCCAGGGCGTCCTCAGCGACATAGCGGCTCGCGGCCACCACCATGACCACCGGCTCGCCCACGTGGCGCACCTTGTCCTTAGCCAGTGGGACTTGCGTGCGCTCGTTAAAGACTAGGCGTTCCACTGGCGGTGGCGAGACTAAGAGGGGGCCGGGCTGCCAGTAGTCGCCCAGGTCGGCGGCCGTGTAGACGGCCGCTACGCCCTCGTGAGCTAACGCCCGCGACACGTCTATCTGGCAGATGCGGGCGTGGGCGTGAGGGCTGCGGAGAAAGGCCACGTGCAGCGTGCCAGGGAGATGCACGTCGTCCACGAACAACGCCTGCCCGGTCAGCAGGCGCGGGTCTTCATTCCGTCTTATTCGCTCGCCAAAATATCGAGTCGCCATACGTCACCATCCACCCTAACACGCATTAGCGCGTGACCCAATCACTTTTGCTGCATCAAGATAGCTTCGATAGCCTCAACAACTTCCTCTAACGAAACCGCTTTTAGGACCAAGTCAAAGAGACGGTCAAATTGGGCGGCCGTTAGCTCCTTGATTTGCAGAACCAGATGAACGGGCAGTAGTCCAAAGCGAAACTCCAAAAAGCGGAGCATTAACTCCTGCTGGCCCTCCTGCCGGCCTTCCTGCTGGCCCTCCTGCCGACCCTCTTGCCGGCCCCTTTCTATCCCACGCTGCTCTGCTTCCTCTAACCAATCGTCAATAAAGGTGTTGGTCTTGATCATCTCAACCTCCCGACGAAACAGTTTCCTGATCGTCTCTTTGTCAAAGTAACGGGCCGCCAGCAAAGCTACCAACGACAATAATAAGCCCCGCCGCTCCGCTTCTGGCTCGGTCAAGGCTAATTGCCTGGCCGTTTCCAAAGTCTCCTCCGTCGGCCGGGCGACTATCTCCAGCAGGAACGGAGCTAAAGGAGCTAACTCGCCAGACCGTATCTGCGCCTCGTAATCCATCAACCAGATAGCCGGATAGGTGAAACGGTTGACTACCTGGTTGCCCACCCGCACCACGTACTCGGCCGGCGGCCGCTGTCTCGGCCGGCGGCGTTCGGAATAGATGACCAGAGTAGCTACTGGCAACCCCAAACGGTCAGTCAGCTCGGCCGAGTAGATGAACAAAGTCTGCGGTACGTCGGCGACGTGGCGGGCATAATACTCAACGTGCAATCCCTGGCGCTGAGTGGCTTCGCTAACATTCAAGGCAATCATCATCACCATATCTACCGGCCGGGTAGGGAGATTAATCTCGACGTTCTCCTCCACACTCAACAATGAAACAGTCTGGCCGGGAAAAGCCAGCCGGAGGAGTACGTCAGCATACTCTTTGAACAGCAACTTACTCACCCTGTCAATGGGAGTGGTCAGTTCGTTGATTATGGACATAGTGGTACCACGTACTCCATAGTATAATCTGTTCTATGGCAAGTTCAACATAAGGAGGGGCAACGTGCAAGCCAATGGTGAAACGACCCTTTGACATTGACCTGGCAATAACCCGCCTCCGCGAGGCGGTACGGCCGTTCCCCCCGGCGGCCATGTTCCAACTGGCCGGGGAGGGCTATAACTCCACTTTTGAGCAACTCGTCGCCTGCATCATCTCCATCCGCACTTACGACGAGGTGATGCTGCCAGTAGCCCGAAAGTTCTTTGCCCACGCCCGCACGCCACTTGAGGTAAGCCAGATGACCCCGGCCGAGATTGACGATCTGATTTGCCTTTCCTCTTTCCATGAACGGAAAGCGCAGCAAATCCACACCCTGGCCGGCCGGGTCGTCAAGGAGTACGGTGGAACTTTGCCCTGTGATTATGACGTGTTGGTATCGTTTGATGGCGTCGGCCCCAAGTGCGCCAACCTGGTGTTAGGGGTGGCTTGCGGAGAGCCACACATTGGCGTAGATATTCACGTGCATCGGGTGACGAACCGTTGGGGCTACGTGCAAACCAGCACGCCAGAAAAGACCCTGGTGGCTCTGGAAGCGAAACTCCCCTATCCCTACTGGCTTGAAATCAACCGGCTGCTCGTCCCCTTTGGCAAGCACATCTGTACGGGTCAACGGCCGCGCTGCTCCACCTGTCCCGTCCGCGCTATGTGCCAGCAAGTCGGCGTGGAGCTTAGTCGCTAGAGCTTTTCCCACTCGGCCGGATCGATCTGGGCTTGGTTTAGAATCCTGATCAGGAGTTCCCGGCCGATGTTGCCCTGGTGTGGATTGGGTAGACGTAGGGTTATGTTGCCTTTGACCATAATCTGGTGCTTCCCACCAGAATAGGGCCCATCAAAACCAAGCTGTCTCAAATTGCGAATCAAGTCCTTGCGGCTGATCGGGCCGAGTCGGGGCATCAGGCAACCTCTCTTATGGCAAGCTCGACTTGATCAATTACCGGCAGAGGCAGTCCTTTGGAAATGCGGAACAATATCCACTCTTCCAGGACATCCTCGAGTTCATCCCGACAGGCCTCAAGGGTCTGGGTATTGGCATAGACTCCATCACAACCTGGAATCTCTCCGTAGAAAGTACCATCGTCAGACAATATCTCGTACCTCGCCCGGCGCATTGCCGCTTGAATGTATCGTGTCAACATATCTTCCTCAATTCGTGAATTTGCGGCCTCTACCCTGAAGTATACCTCAAATCCGGCCGCCCGCCTGTATTTCCTCTCCCACTATCGCCCGCAGAATCGCCAGGGCCGCAGCGTAGGTGGGGTCCATGCCCACGTAGGACAAATTCTGCGTACCCAGGTTTTGGCCCCGGCTGAAAGGGGTATCTGAGGCGTAATGAATAACGCCGATGGGGAAGGGAGCGTTGTAGAGGGTGACAATTTCGTTGTAGGGGTAGCGCACCGGCCGCACCATTTCGTAAACGCTGCTCAAGTAAGGCCCGGCTTCCATCTCCAAGATCGTGTACCCTTCGTCGTAGAAGACGGCCATGTAGGTTTCGTTTTGGAGAAACGTGCCCAGGACAGAAATAGCTTTCTGGTTATCCAGGACGGAGCCGTAGGTCAGGTGGGGAGCGATGTCGTCGGCCGTAAAGCAGTTATTGAACAGATACGTGTTCAGTGAATGTTCGTCGTGGACGACGTTGGGGATCAGCACGTCCCCAATGCGGCCGTTCAGGGTGGCCGCCTTGCCCATGACGTAAACGCCGCGCACCTCGGCGATGTTGCGGGCAATCTCCGACAATATCTGGTAGGCGGCCATGCCTAGGGGGAAATCTACGTTGATGATCAGAGCCGGACTATGGGCCAGGGCTTCGATGCCAGGTAATTGCAGGCGGGGATCGAGCCATTCTGGTCTTAGCTCATTCAGGGCCATGACCTGAACTTCCACGTCAAAGACGTGCTGGCTTGGCACACGGTAGATGCCCACTGTTCGCTCGTGGGCAATTCGCCGGTCTCTGGCTCCCGGCGTGACTCCTTCGTATTTTTTGAGGGCGTAGTACAGGAAGTTTTGCAGGCGGCCGGGCACCTGGCGCTGCAAAATCGCTTCGTATTCTGCTTGTAAGTCCGGCGAACCGGCCTGGCGAATGAACTCTACCAGGCTGTTCTCCTGGCGCAAGGCGTAACCGCTCAACAAGTTTGCCATGCTGTGGGTGTTGCTGGAGACAAAGTAGACCGGCCGCTGCTCAAAGGTGACGGCCGCCACCTTCTCCTCGACGTTCTCCCACCAACGGCGGGTGGCCCGTTTGTAATCGGCCAGGGAGCCGCCGAGCAGGCGAACAGACAGAAAGGGAGGCGTCTGAGCAATAGCCAGCAGGTGGCCGGCTGCCTGCTCCTGCCACAGCCGGCCCAGCCGGGCCAGGTCGGCCGCGGCGATGCCCGTTGCGCCGGATAGCCTGGACAATAGCTCATCGGACATCGGCTGACCCAGGCTCTCTGTTAGCCAGGGTAGTAGTTCTGGTTGATGGAGCAGGCGGTGGAGCTTGCGTGCTTCAATCTGGTAGGCGGTCAGAATGGGAATCAGGTCGTCAATGTCGGAACGGCTGGCAATGTAGACGGCTAATGTCTCCTGGCCGTCAAAGTAGGTGCGACGGCGACGGCCGGCGGCCGCCACCAACTGCCAACCCTCCACGTCAGCGTAACCGTGCTGGCTGAAGACGGGTGACGACTGGCCCATGACCACCAGGCGCACGCGGCCGATGAAGCACTCTGGTAGACGGACGACACAGTAGGTGAAGGCGGCCGGGTCGAACTCCGGCTCTTCGGCTTTGACGTGTAGAGCCGAGTTGATGTGGGCGTGGGCTTCAACCAGACTCTCTATCGGCACCTCGCGTGTGCTACGCAGGAGGGAGTAGTAGGTACGAATATAGAGGTCTATGGTATCGTTGCCACTGCGTGGTACTGTTCGGTCCATGAATAATAACCGGTCTTCCTTAATGTCACGTTGGAAACGTGACCTACATTACTCTTTAGTCACAGTTCGGTATTCCGCTTGAGCAGGCGATCTCCTCCAGGATGAAAGCGCCCGCAATCATCAAGATAACCAGGAGAATGGCTGCGCCGATGATTAAGTTCATAGAAGTGGGCTGAAACGCTAGCCCTCCTCCGGAGCCGGCCCTGGCAAAGCGTGGCAGACGATTGAGCAAAAAGGCTACTGGCAAAGCCAGTAATCCCACGAAAAACAGAATCACGCCCAACACAGAACCCGAGCCAAGCGGGGTTACGAATGGTCTTAACTCATACGATACCCCACCGGACAAGGCAATCAATACAACCAATAAAACGGACATGCCTATTATGGCGTGGGTTGGCGTTGGCTTAAACGGTGTTGCCTGTTCGAAACCTGCTTTTGTTACCATTGATAGAAGATTGATCAGAAAGGCAACAGGCAAACAGAATAGCATACTGAGCATCACGACGCGGCCCAATATCGTTGGCGTATAACCATCCGGGGAGATCATCTTCTCATTTAGCAGGTCTACGAAGGGTGCTTCGATGCCAAGCATCGCCGTGCTAGAGACAAACAAAAAGGGTAGGCAGAGCGTTAGACTCATCACAACTGCCGATTTTGGACTAATGAAACGAAGTGGTTTCTCTGCGTTGGTCATGTTAGAAATCCCTGGAGCTAATTGGCAGCGTGGTCAAGAATCGTTCTATGCTATAACACCTCAAGCTGACCGCCCCCTTCAATAACCTCGCCGATGATGGTCGCAGTGGGGCAAATCGCCTGAAATTCGGCTATGGTCTCCTGGGGCAAGGTCACCAAGAGGCCGCCGGACGTTTCCGGCGACCATAACATCTTCTGCATCAACCGGCTCAGGCTGTCGTTAAAAGACACCCAGGGCGCGAAGTAATCGCGGTTGCGGGCCATGCCGGCCGGGAACGTACCGGCCCGGCCGTATTCCATAGCCCCAGGCAGCCAGGGTAGGTGATCCGCGAACAGGCGTAGGGACACGTGGCTCAGGTGGGCCATTTCGTGGGCGTGACCCAGCAGGCCAAAGCCGGTTACGTCAGTGACGGCGTGGGCCTGGGCTTGGATGGCCGCCTCGGCCGCCTGGCGATTGAGTTGCTTCATGCTCACGACGGCCGCCTGCACGTCCTCCTCTCGGGCTAGACTCTCCTTGAGAGCGGTGGTAATCACCCCAACGCCCAACGGCTTGGTCAACAATAGGGCATCGCCCACCTGCGCCCCCCCTTTGGTTAGAATAGCCTTGGGGTCAATAAACCCAGTAACCGCCAGGCCATACTTCGGCTCCTTGTCTGACACGCTATGCCCACCGGCAATCACCCCGCCGGCTTCGGCGATTTTGTCCGCGCCACCTTGTAAAATCTGGCGCAAGATGTCTCGATCCAAGTCGTCGGGAAAGGCCACCAGGTTGACGGCGAACAGCACCCGGCCGCCCATGGCATACACGTCCGAAACGGCGTTGGCGGCGGCAATCGCCCCAAAATCGTATGGATCATCCACCACCGGCGGGAAGAAATCTACCGTGGTGACGATAGCCTGCTGGTTATTGAGGCGATAGACGGCCGCGTCGTCGGCCGAGGCCAATCCTACCAGGAGGTCCGGGTAGTCCTCTGGTCTAAATTTATCACGTAGAGGCTGCAACACGTGCGCCAGGTCGGCCGGGCCGAGCTTGGACGCTCAACCGGCGCAGGAGGCCAGGGTGGTCAGCTTGATACGGTCTGGTGTCAACATAGGTCCATTACGTGCAGCGTGAAACGTGAAACGTGAAACGTGAGAAGGGGGGCACGTTTCACACTTTACGTTTCACTTCCAAAGTATACTGGACAGTCGCCCTACTCGGCAATGCAATTGACGCGCCCCTGGGACAGCACTATAATCGCCCAACATGCGCCAATACCAATTTGACCACTTCGAGACGCTGGCCCAACGGCTGGTTGAGGGTTCTTTCGGCCGTTTGTTTGGCGGCCGTCTGCAACCCCTGGACGTAGCGACGCGGCTGGCGCGAGCTTTAGAGGACAGCCAAGCCAACGGCCAGGCCGCTACACATTACCACGTCCGGTTGCACCCGGCCGACCTCGAGGCTGTGCAGCAAGAAAACCCTGACCTGAGCGCACAGTTAGCCCAATACCTGACTCAGTTGGCCCAACAGGCCAGCCTGAGACTAGCGGAGATGCCCCAGGTTATCGTCCTGGCTGATCCCTCTCTGACTCGTTGGCGAATTGAGGTAGAGGCGGAACAGGGACGGCCGCCAGGCGAGGCTACGCAAGTCTTCCGGCGCGTGGAGGAAAGTGATACATTGGAGGCTTTGTACGCCCTGGACGCTTTCCTGATTGTGGGCGGCAAACGACACGTGCCTCTTGACCGGCCGGTTATCACGATTGGCCGCCGGGTAGATAACGACGTGGTCATAGATGCGCCTACGATTAGCCGCCAGCATGCCCAGCTTCGCTGGCGTTACGGCCGTTTCGTCGTCTACGACCTGGGCAGCCGGGCCGGTCTGCGGGTCAACGGCCAGATGGTCAGTGAAAGCATCTTGCGACCGGGCGACGTGATCACCTTGAGCCACGTGCCTTTGATCTATGGCGAAGGGCGGCCGGAAGGCGTGCCCTCTATCACCATCTCCGAAGATGCGGAAGGGTCAACGCTAGTCCGCCGGCCGGTTTCAGGAATGGGACGCGGATGACGTGGATGGACGCGGGTTTCCCGAACAGGCTTTCTGGAGACCTGTTGATGGATACAAGATGAGCGTGGCCGTCATCTTGCTCGCGCTGCGACTTCTCAGTGCACTTCTCCTGCTGGCTTTCCTGGGTCTGATTGGCTGGCTCATCTACCGGGACATACGCACGCTGACGGCTGAGGCCTCGGCTCGTCAGCGTCAATTTGGCTGGCTACGGGTTGTAGCCGGACCAGACGGCTCTAGTAAACAGGCGGCTGATGGCGGCAACGAAGCACAGCCGGCCGTCTATCCGTTGCTGCCTGTCACCAGCATCGGCCGCGCCCCCAGCAACACGATTGTCCTGGACGACAGTTACGCCTCCAGTGAACACGCCTTGATTAGCTTGCGCGGCCGGCAGTGGTGGTTAGAGGACCTGGGCAGCCGCAATGGGACGCTGCTCAACGGTTTGCCGTTGAAAGAGGCAGTCGTGATTAGCGTGGGTGACATTGTGACGGTAGGTAATACACACCTAAAGGTTGAGTATGAATAAGAGATAGGAGGTAGGCAATGGACTTGGGATTGAAGGATAAGGTGGCTCTGGTAGCAGCGTCCAGTCAGGGGTTAGGCTATGCGGCCGCCCGCCAGCTTGCCCTGGAAGAAGCGAAGGTGATGATTTGCGGCCGCCACCCCGACGGTGTGGCCGAGGCAACCCGCCAGATCGCCGCCGAGTCTGGCTACCCCAACCATATTTCGGGCCTGGTTGCCGACGTGACCCAACCTACCGAATGTCAGCAGTTGGTTCAGGAAACGGTACGCGCCTTCGGCCGTCTGGATATTCTAATCACCAACGCCGGTGGCCCCCCGGCGGGTAATTTCGACGGTCTGGATGAAGCAGCCTGGGAAAAGGCGGTGAACCTGACTCTTTTGAGTGCGGTGAACTTAATTCGGGCGGCCCTACCCCACTTGCGCCAGAGCCAGGCAGCCAGCATTTTGACTATCACCAGTGTCTCGGCCAAAGTGCCATTGACCAATCTGCTCCTCTCTAACGTCTTGCGCCCGGCCGTCGTTGGCCTCACCAAAACACTATCCCAGGAATTAGGCCCGGCCGAAATTCGAGTCAACTCCATCCTACCTGGTTGGACGGCCACCGAGCG
>JBFMFT010000211.1:0-8580 GCA_040751925.1 Chloroflexota bacterium | reverse complement strand
GCCGGCCCCCAGGCCGCGCGTCACCCGCTCGCCAATGTGCAGCCGTGTGCGCGCCCGGCTCTGCATGAGGGCCTGGCTATCGGTGTTAATGGCAATGAAATCAACGCCAATAATACCTTCCTCGATCATGCGGTTGACAGCGTTACTGCCGCCACCCCCAACACCCACCACGCGAATCAGAGCCGCCCCCTCTACTTCGGGCATTCTCTGTACTTCCCTTGCTTCTCTGGTTACGTTTCTCGCATTCATGTTCTAACCCCTTCGATTTTGGATTTTGGATTTTGGATTTTGCAATCCACACACTATCCCCTCATCCCGGCAGCAACTCCCGGATGAAGCGGCCGAAACGCCCCCGCAACACGGGCTGCGGTTGGCGCGGCCGGAAACCATTATGATGGGCCATCGCCCAACGGAGCAAACCAACGGCCGTAGCGTAGGCCGGGCTATGCAGCGAATCCACCAGGCCAACCAGATTGCGGGGGGTGGCGACACGAGCCGGCAACCCCAACACCTTCTGGGCGACCTGGGTAACGCCGCGCAGTTGCACGGCCCCGCCGGTCAGCACCAGCCCGGCCGGGATCAAACCCTCGTAGCCCGACTGGCGCACCGATTCACCAATAAGCTGGAATATCTCTTCGACCCTGGCCTCAATCACCGTCGCCAAGTCCTGGCGGCCGACCTGAATCTGCTCCCCGCTAAACGGCTCCACGGTGAAGGTTGAATTGGGGTCCATTTTGTCCGGCCGGCAATCACCGTGCTGAATCTTCAACTTCTCAGCCAGGTCGTAGGCTATCCGCAGGCCAACGGCAATGTCGTTGGTCACGTGGTAGCCACCCAAAGGCACGACCGCCGTATGATAGATGGCCCCCTGGACGTAGAGGGCCACGTCGGTCGTGCCGCCGCCCACGTCGGCGACGATGACGCCCATTTCCCGCTCGGCCGGTTCCAGCACCGCTTCGGCCGAGGCCAGGGCATTCAACACAAACTCCTCCACCTTGATCCCCACGTTCTCGGCGCACTTGGACAGGTTCAGGAGGGCCGGCGTGGCGGCCGTGACAATGTGCGCGCCCACGTCTAGCCGGTAGCCATACATCCCGATTGGACTCCGCACGTCGTCCTGGTCATCCACGGCGTAGCTGCGCGGGAGCAGGTGTAACACCTGGCGATTGTGGGGAATGGAAATGGCCTGGGCCGCATCCAACGCCCGCTCGATGTCCTCGGTAGTGATGCCGGGGGCGGCGCGGCCGACGGCTACCATCCCCCGGCTGTTCAACGAACCGATATGCTCGCCAGCCACGCTGACCAGGGCGCGGGAAAGGTCATAACCCGACGTTTGCTCGGCCCGCTCGACGGCCTTAGCGATAGCCAGGGTGGCCTCGCTCACATCCACCACCATGCTCTTCCGCATACCCCTGGACGGTTCGAGGCCCATGCCGATGATTTGTAGCGCGCCCTCGCGGATCTCGCCGACCAGAGCGCACACTTTGGTTGTGCCAATGTCCAATGCCACTACTACGTCTTGCATAGTCTCAACTAGCTGGTAATGGGTGATGAGTGATGAGTAGTCTACTCGTTTCTCATTACTCATTACTCATTACTCGTCACTTACCGCGCCCGGTAATAGGGCTTCGTCTCTTTACTCACGCTGACATAATCAGGGGTGACCTGGCGGGCCAGCAACTCCTCAACCAGTGTCTCGTAGACCACCAGCTTTTGCCGCATATTCGTGCCGGTGCCAAAGTAAGCCTGCCAGCCCCGGCCGTCCTGGAAGACCAGCCCGTTGGCCGGCCGGTAGGTCAGCCGGTCTATGTTCGGCCGCAGTTGGCGCAATTGCAGCGCGCCAGCCAGCACGTCGGGCGGCACAAAGCCCAACTCCTCGACGGCCGGCGGCGCTTCCGAGCGGATGAGGAGCAGGCCCGTCACCTCGAGGCGAGCGGGGATCAAACGGCCGTCCTGCCCCACCCAATAGCGTTGACCGGCCTGCTCCCAGACAGCCAACGGCGCGTCTTCGCCGACGCGGATATGGGCCTGGTTGGGCCAGTTCAGGGTTACCGTAGCCGAAATGACGCCGGGCAGATCGCCGATGGCCTCGGCCGCCTGGGCCGGATTGACGGCGAAGATGTGCGCCCCGGCCAACCCACTGGCCGCCACGATTTCGGCCGGGGGAATGGCCGACACCCCTTCAACGGGAATCTGGGTCAGGTAGAAATCTTCGTCCAGGCCAATCAGCAACAGGGAGGCCACGCACAAGGCCAGTAGAGCCAGGCTGAACCAGCGGCCGGAGGTGGCGACCCGCTTTAAGGTCAGCAGCGAGGGGCGCACCCGGCTATTGTTGCGCCACCGGCGACGGCGGGCGGTGCGCGGTACCATCTGCTCGTAGGCCACTCCTGGCGCGGCCGCCGCCATCCGCCGGCGGCCATTGGCGGCCGGTTGCCGGCGCAGTTTTCGTCGTGGGGTCGTCTGTCTTACCGATGTAGCCACCGTGTAACCCTTCGTATTGCGTAATGTGTAACCCGTCATGTGCAACGGATTACACATTACGCATTACGTCATACCCTCTCTCCAGTCCCGACTTCATCTCAAAGCGTTCCAGGGCCAGTTCGATCAGCCGGTCAATCAGTTCGGCGTAGCTGATCCCCGTCGCTTCCCATAGCTTGGGGTACATGGAGATACGGGTAAAGCCCGGAATCGTGTTAATCTCGTTGATATATAACCGGCCGTCATCTTTATCCAGCAGCAAATCCACCCGGCCGAGACCCGCGCAATCAATGGCCTGGAAGGCTTGGAGGGCCAGGCGGCGGACTTCTTCCGCGACGGCCGTCTCCACCGGCGCAGGGATAAACAACTCGGAGTCATCGCTGATATACTTCGCCACGTAGTCGTAGAACTCACGTCGCGGCCGGACTTCACCGACCACGCTGGCAATTGGCCGGTCATTGCCCAGGACAGCCACCTCTAACTCGCGGGCGTTGACGCCCTGTTCGACCAGCAACCGCCGATCGTAGTGGGCCGCTTCGGACAGCCCGGCCGCCAAGTCTGCCCGGTTCTTCGCCTTGCTGATGCCCACACTGGAACCAAGATTGGCTGGCTTGGTAAAGACCGGATAGGTAAACGCCGCCTCAATTTCGTCCAGAATGGCCTCCGGCCGCTCGGCCCAGTCCGCACTGAGAACCAAGCGCCAGGGTAAAATGGGCAGCCCATTGGCCTGCATGACGTTCTTAAAAATGGCCTTGTCCATGCCGACGGCCGAACCGACCACGCCCGCTCCCACGTAGGGGATGTTCGCCAGTTCCAGGAGTCCCTGGACGGTACCATCTTCGCCATGCGGCCCGTGCAGGACAGGGAAGATCACGTCCAGTTGGGTGACTTCGGACAGGCTGGCCGGCCGGGTCTCGGAGGTTTCCAGTTGCACCAGGGCATAGGGGACTTCGGCGGCGTCGGGTTCCAACGAGCCGGGCAGGAGGGCGGCCGGGTGGGTATTTGCATCTACACCCGCTTCCAGGGCGGCCAATACGTCGCCAGTCAGCCAGCGGCCGGAACGGGTGACGCCGATAGGCACAACTTCATACTTGTCGGGGTCAAGGGTCGCCATCACCGAGCGGGCCGACATGAGCGAAACTTCGTGTTCGCTGGAACGGCCGCCAAAGACCACTCCGACCCGCAATTTTGGATTTTGGATTTTGGATTTTGGATTATCCATGTTCGTCAAAATCCCAATCACCGACCCATTCCACTTCCAATTCCATTTCCACACCGAATTTGTCGCGGACGGTGTGCCAGGCTTCGGCGATGAGCAGACGCACGTTCTCGGCCGTCGCATTGCTCTCGTTGATGAAAAAATTAGCGTGCTTTTCGGAAATGCGCGCGCCGCCTATCTGCAAGCCCTTGAGCCCGGCCGCGTCAATGAGATAACCCGCGTAGTAATGGGCCGGGTTCTTAAACATGGAGCCGACGCTGGCCCCGGTGGGCTGGGTCTGCTTGCGGTGGGCTACGAAAGCCTCAGCCCGCGCCGACAAGACCTCCACCGGCTCCTCTTTCAGGGCCAGTTCGGCCGCTAAGACCACCCGCCGCGCCTCCGGCCGGCTCTGTTCCTGCTTGAGCGTGCTATCACGGTAGCCGTAAGCCATCTCCTCGTTGCGGTAGATGCGAACACCACGCCCCGGCTCCCAGATAGTCGCCGCCAGCAGCGCGCCATTCATATCGCCGCCATGCGCGCCCGAATTGCCGACGACCGCCCCACCGACTGAGCCGGGGACGCTGACGGCCCATTCCAGCCCACCCAATCCCTTGCTGACGCACTGGCGGGCCAGGGAGGAGAGGTTGACGCCTGATTCGGCCGCGCATATCACCCCCAATCCACTGTGGCGGAAGCGAATCCCCCGCGCCCGGTTAAAGATGACCAGGCCGCGAATGCCCGCGTCGGCCACCAGGATATTGGAGCCACTACCCAGGACGAAATAAGGCACGCTTTGGCTGTAGGCCAATTCCACCGCCATTTGCAATTCGGCCGCGTTGTTGACCATGACCAGCATATCGGCCGGGCCGCCAATGCGGGCCGACGTGTAGCGGGCCATCGGAACATCCTGTTGCAAGCGGTCGCCGAAAACCTCCTGGAACCGCCTGGCAATCGCCTCAAACACCGTCGTCTGTAAATCCATCGTCATCCTATCACCGAAATCTTCGTGATGAGTGATGAGTGATGAGTAATGAGTAGCTTGCCTCTCATCACTCATCACTCATTACTCACTCGCTCTTGTAGCTGGGCCAGCACCGCCTGGCCGACCAGGTTGCCGTCGCCCGCACCCAGGGTCAGGATCACATCGCCCGGCCGCACCCGATCCAGAATATAGTCGGCCGCCTCCTCGCGCCCACCCACGTAACAAGCCTGGGCGTGGCCCATCCGCTCCACCACCTGGGCGGTGTGCATTCCCTGGCTGTCATGCTCTCGGCTGCGATAAATGTCCAGGGCCACTACCCGATCCGCCTGGCCGAAACTGGCGGCAAAGTCATCTAGCAGGGCTTTGGTGCGGCTGAAAGTATGCGGTTGCCAGACGGCCCACAGGCGACGGCCGCGATAGCGTTGGCGGGCGGCGGCCAGAGTGGCCCGTATCTCAGTCGGGTGGTGGGCGTAATCGTCAATGACCGTCACCCCGCCCACTTCGCCCGTAACCTGGAAGCGTCGCTGCACACCGCCGAAGCTGGCGAGGGCCTGGCTGACCGTGTGAAAGTCGAGGCCGAGACCCAGGCTAACGGCAATGGCGGCCAGGGCGTTGCGAACGTTGTGTTCGCCTGGGATACGCAGGCGGGCCAGGCCCATGATTTCGCTCTTGGCGGCCGACCGCTGCACCAGAAAATCCGTGCCGCCTATTGGGTTGGCCCGCAGGTCGAGGGCCTGGAAAATGACCGCCGACGGCCGACGGCCGACGGCCAACGTCTGTAACGTGTAAACGCAAATCTCTACTCCAGGCAGATTGGCCCCGGCCAGGAGGGCCATGGCCCCGGGGTCGTCGGCGCAGAGGACGAGCCGGCCGCCTGGCGCCAGCAATTGGACAAAGGCGGCAAAGGCGGCCTGGTAGTCGGCCGGGGTAGGAAACAGGTCGGGATGGTCATACTCGACGTTGGTAATGACAGCCACCTGCGGCCGCAGCCCCAGGAACATATAATCGTACTCGTCGGCCTCAATGACGAAGTGGGGGCCGCCACCAGCGCGGCCGTTACCGCCCAGGTCAGGCAATATCCCACCCAGTATCACCGTCGGATCATGGCCCGCTTTCAGGAGAATCTGGGCAATCATACCCGTCGTCGTCGTCTTGCCGTGCGAACCGGCCACAGCAATTCCCGTATTTCCTTCCATTAACTGACCCAAAAAATCGGCCCGCTTGTAGACAGGGATGCCGGCCGCCCGCGCCGCCATCACTTCCGGGTTGCTCTCGCGCACGGCCGAGGAAATGATCAGCGCATCAGCCCCGGCCACGTGGCTGGCCTGGTGGCCCTGGTAGATGATGGCCCCGGCCGCTTGCAGGGCGGCCGTCGCCTCGTTGCTCTGCTCATCAGAGCCAGAAACGAGGTAGCCGCGCCCCAACAAGACGTGGGCAATGGCCGACAAGCCGGCCCCACCAATCCCGACCAGGTGGATTTTAGATTTTGGATTTTGGATTTTGGATTCCGCCATCACACACCACGCTTCACATTTCGCGTTTCATCATACTAATACGACAATCACAAATAAGGCCACCGCTACCATGATAAAGGGCAAGTAAGGCGCCAGCAGCGGTAAGGGCAGGCGGCTGGCCAATGCCCAGGCTGGCGAGTTGGGATCCGGCCGCGTGATCTGAGCAAACGGATACAATTCACCAGGGAACAGGCGTTGGTAGCCGTCGGCCGTAATCTGGTATTCCAGAAAAGCCCAAAAGGTGCCAATGACCAGGTAGCCATTGATGCCGCCCATAATGCCGCCCAATAGCCGCTCCTGTAAACTTCGCCGCGACGGAATGTTCAGCCGGCCGCCGGTAATCTGCCCAGCCAGCGCCGGCCCCTGGTAGCTGAAGAAGGAGATCACCAGGTGAATCAAGGAGAGAACGAGAAACTGCTGCCGCCGGAGGATCAGCGGATCGAGTTGCTGACCCGCGCTGCCGGCGGCCTGCCCCAACAGCCCCAATATGCGCGGGGCGAGCAGGTCCAGGGCAAATAATGACAGCACCAGGCCAAAGGTCGAGAGGATTTCCTTCGTCCAGCCACGCAGCAGTCCGGCCAGCGAGAAAAAGCCGACCAATATCCAGAAGAATGCGCTCAGACTAATCACGCTGTTGTCCCTGTAGGGCGAATTTTCTGATTCGCCCCACAATCGAGAATAAACCGGGCCAACTGCCGGGCCGCCGCCGGCCGATCCAGGGCGCGAGCGGCCGTCCGCATGGCCGCTAACCGGGCTGTACCCCGAAGCAGCCCCTGAATCGTTGGCAAGAGTTCCTGCCCCAGCCGTTCGTCGTCCAACCGCACGGCCGCCCCGCGCCCAACCAGGTAATCGGCGTTCACCTTCTGGTAGCGCCAGGCGTGGGGATAGGGGACGAGAACGGCCGGCAGGCCAAAAGCTGGACATTCGCCCAACAAACTGGCTCCGGCCCGCGCCACCACCAGGTCGGCCGCCCGGTAAGCTGCGCCCATCTCCTCGTGCAAATAGGCGTAGGGCCGGTAGTAAGTCCGGACTTCGGCCGGCAGTTGGCTGGCCCTGGTTTCCACTTCCGGCCAATCCAGCCGGCCGCTGACGTGGATCACCTGGGCCTCCGCCAGCAGCGTCGCCAAGATAGCCAGCAAAGTGCGGTTGAGGCTGCGCGCCCCGCGACTGCCGCCAAAGACCAATACCGTCGGGCGGCCGGGCCGCAAATCGAACCGAGCCAGAGCCTCCACCTGGCTCATGGTCAGAGCGGCGCGGATTTCCGGCCGCACCGGATAGCCCGTCACCACCACCTTAGCGGCCGGCAGGAAGGCCCGCGATTCGGCGGCCGTGCAAGCAATCCGGCCGGTCAAGCGACTCAGAGTTTTAATGGCCGCGCCGGGTTCAATGTCCGGCAGGTAGACGCCGGCCGGGACGCGCCGCAGCCAGGCGACCAGGGCCGCCGGGGCAGTGACGTAGCCGCCGGTCATAAAGAGAACATCCGGCCGGAAGGCGCGGTACAGGCGGTTGAGGCGACTAAGGCTCCAGGCCAGGCGGCCGAGGTTGACGGCCGCCCGCCGGCCGCCAACGCCGACGACCGGGCCACCGGCAATTGTCTCCAGGCGCAGACCAGCGCGTGGCACCAATTCTTCCTCCATCTGGCCGCGCGTTCCTACCCAGAGAACATCACTCGTCGCCACACCCATTTGCCGCAACTCAGCGACGGCGGCTAAGGCCGGGTAGACGTGACCGCCCGTGCCGCCAGCGCATATCAAAATCCTCACGCAAACTCTCCGAGACCGATTGCTGCGCGCCGGGCGATTGCACCTTCTTGGTGATCGTCGCGTCACGCGAAACGTTTAATAATATCCCCACTCCGGCCAGGGTGACCGCCAGCGACGTGCCGCCATAGCTCAAGAAGGGTAAGGGGATGCCTGTGAACGGAATAACGGCGGTGATAACGGCGATGTTGATCAGCGATTGGTAAGCCAGCCAGACGGTGATACCCATCGCTAACAAGAAGCCGTAGCTGTCGTGGGCCTTGCGGGCCGTCTGCACGCCCCGCCAGATGAGCAGGGCCAGTAAGCCAATCACCACCAGGCAGCCAAACAAACCCAATTCTTCGCCCAGGATGGCAAAGGCGCCGTCGGTGTGAGCGGCCGGCAACGCGCCAAACTTCTGCGCGCTCTCGCCCAAGCCAACGCCAAAGAGGCCGCCTGAACCCAGGGCAATGAAGGCTTGCTGCACCTGCCAGATCGCCAGGTTGGGGTCGCGCAATACGTCGCGCCAGGCCTGCACGCGAGCGGCGGCGTGGGGCAGGGTCACGGCCAGGATGCCAAAGACGACCGCGCCCAACACCCCGGCCACCGCAATCTGCCGCCAATCGGCCCCGGCCACGAAGAAGAGAGTAAAGGCGACAGCGGCAATCA
>JBFMFT010000210.1:0-8586 GCA_040751925.1 Chloroflexota bacterium | reverse complement strand
TTCTCCTCTTTCTCGAATGTCGAACCATAGTTTATAAGGGGCGATCAGATGCGGTAATCCTCCTTCACCTTCGGCCACAGCCGCCAGATAAGTACCAGGTAGAGCATCGCGCTGGAGAAATAGAGCCGCTGCAACTGGGCCGGGTCGGGCGGGGCGGCCGGCACAAAGACGTGCCAGGCGGTCAGGCTTTGCATGGCCTGGACGAGAACCATCCCCATCAAGCTGCCCGTCCGCAGCCGGATCAGGCCGTACAGGAAACCCCACACAAGGAAGTAGAACAACGCGCCGGCGGCCGGCACGTAGGACTCCTCAAAGGTCAGGAAGGCGACCAGACCAAAGACGGCCGCGCTGACCAGGACGGCCGTCATCGGTCCCCGCCAACCGGCCACAGTCCGAAAGACCAGGCCAAAGGCCCACAATTGGACGCTGAAAGCCTCAAACAACAGGAAGTAGACGAAGGCCCGGCCGGTTTCACCCGAACCAACGGCGACGATCTCCACCCAGAAGCGAGACAGGAGAAAGACCAGCCAGCCCAGGGCGGCAAAACCGATGCCAGCAAAGAGCGGCCGCCGGCCGCGCAGCCCCATGCCCGGCAGGCCGTACCAGCGCAGCCCGATGAACCAACTAATCAACCCCAGGCCGCCCAATAGAACAGCCATTGGACCGCGACCGCCTGCTTGCCCGGCCGCCAGGCCACCGATGATATTACTGATGAGGATAGCTCCGAGGGGAGGATTGAGACGTGCGCCGGCCGCGCGGCCGTCGGCCGGGAACGAGGTGCGGGTCTGGTCAGCCATAGAGCCAGGATTCGTATTCACTCAGCCAGCCCCACCCTCACCCTAACCCTCTCCCTCTGAGGGAGAGGGGACAAACGCCTCCCCTCGCCCTGGTAGGGAGAGGGGGTAGGGGGTGAGGGTGAGCAGTTACCAGGATTCTACCATATCCCCGCCAATCCGTTAATCCCGCCCATCCGTGTTCATAGCCGTTTCTTGCCCACCAGCCACCAGTGGTGTATGATCCCCTGGTGTTAGCGACCTGACAGGTTTCCGAAAACCTGTCAGGTTTAACCAAACTATCGCCCTTGAGGTGAGCATGACCCGCACCGCTCTGGTCGCCATTGGCGGCAACTCCCTGATTACCGACAGTAAGCATCCCGACGTGGCCCACCAGTGGGCGGCCGTTCACGAAACCTGTCGCCACCTGGCCGATATGGTGGAGACCGGCTGGCAGTTGGTCATCACCCATGGCAACGGCCCCCAGGTCGGCTTTATCTTGCGCCGCAACGAATTGGCGGCCGGGTCAGTCCACACCACCCCCCTGGACTTGATTGGGGCCGATACCCAGGGCGCGATTGGTTATATGCTGCAACAAGCCCTGGGCAACGAACTAACCGGCCGGGGTATCCATACGCCGGTTGTGTCGGTCGTGACCCAGGTGTTGGTTGACCAGAGCGACCCGGCCTTCGCCCATCCCACCAAGCCCATTGGTGGCTTTATGACGGAGACCGAGGCCCGCCGCTTCGAGGGTGAGGGCTGGCAGGTCATCGAGGACGCCGGCCGGGGCTGGCGGCGGGTGGTGGCCTCGCCAGAGCCTTTGCAGATCATTGAAGAAGAACCGATACGGGACTTGTTGGCGGCCGGCTGCATCGTCGTCGCCGTCGGCGGCGGCGGCATCCCCGTCGTCCACGAACCTTCCCTCCCCTTCGTAGGGGGAGGGTCAGGGAGGGGGTTAAAAGGCGTTTACGCCGTCATTGACAAAGACAGGGCCAGTTGCCTCCTGGCCCGGCGGCTCAAGGTAGACCTCTTTCTCATTTCCACCGGCGTTGAACGAGTGGCCCTCCATTTTAACACGCCCCACCAGCAAGAGTTGGCGGAAATGACGGTGGCCCAAGCGGAAGTGTACATGGCCGAGGGGCACTTCAAGCCGGGCAGCATGAAGCCCAAAATTGAGGCGGTGATGGCTTTCACGAAGGAAACGGGCCATCCGTCTCTGATCACCAGCCCTTATCAGATCGCTCGGGCCCTGCGCGGTGAAACAGGAACGCGGATAACAATGGACAATGAACAATGAACAATGGCCTTCATTGTTCATTGTTCATTGTCCATTGTTCATTGACCGATGTCTACTATCTTCAACCTCCTCTCCTTGCTCTACGCCTGGCGCAGCCTGCAAATCGGGCTGACCGTCTGGCGTAGGCGGGCGGAGTGGCGGCCGGGGCCATTGACGCCCGACCAGGCCAACCTGGCCGACCAGGCCTCCTTTTACCTGGCCGTCCCCATTGGCGTTCTCGTTCACGAATTGGGCCATGCTTTGGCTGTCTGGCTGTTTGGCGGCCGGGTGGTCGAGTTCGGCTACCGCCTCTTTTGGGGGTACGTGGTTCCCCAGGGCCGCTTTAGCCCGGCGCAAGATTGGTTCATCAGCCTGGCCGGCACATTGGGATCACTGCTCTTTGGCCTGGCACTATGGCTTCTGCTGCGGCGGCATCCGGCCGGCGTGCTGCGCTACTTCGCCCTACGTGCCTTGCGCTTCCAGATTTTCTTTGCCCTCATCTACTACCCCCTCTTTAGTCTGGTGGGACTGTTCGGCGATTGGGTCTCCATCTACAATTTCCAGGCCACGCCGCTGTTGAGCGGCCTGGCGGCAGTAGGCCACCTGGCGACTCTGGCGGTGTACATCTGGGCCAGTCGCCGCGGTTGGTTTGAGATGGTCAGTTTTGCGACGGCCGCCGAACACGAACGCTTCCAGGCCATCCAGCAGGAAGCCTCGGCCAACCCACAAGATGGTCAGGCCCAACTGCGCCTGGTCGAAGGCTTGCGGTTGGGCGGCGCGCCCCGGCAAGCCCAGTCACGGTTGCAGACGTTCTTACGGGGCAACCCCAGTTCGGCCGAGGGCTATCTGCAATTAGCTGTTTTGGAAGGGCAGCGCGGCCGGCAGCTTTCGCCCCGCGCCCGCCGCTATGTGGAGACGGCCCTGGCGTTGGGGCTGGCACGGCCGTCGGCCGTCGCCCACGCCCACCGCCTCCTGGCCCAATATGCCCTGGACACCGGCCGACCTGACCAGGCCATTGATCATCTTGACCAGGCATTGGCGACCGTCGGTGATCAACTCGACCCTCACCCCTATTACCTGCGCTCCCTGGCCTACCGGCAGCGTAAGCAATACGAAACCGCTTACCAGGACATTGAGCAAGCGATCGCGTTGGCGCAGGCGGCCGGCAACGGGCAGGCTGTGACCTTCTACCAGAACGCCCGCGAGACGATTGAAAAGCACGCCGGGCGCAGGCTGGGGACGGCCGTGCCTCTCGTCTAGTACGCCTTATGGAAAACTTTGCTCTGGTCTCGTCGCCCATGCAACCCCACTTGTTGAATCTTCTCGATAATTGCCATTCGAGTTTGCTGATCGCCTCGCCGTACATAAAGAAGCCAGCCGTGGATTGGCTCATGGAAACAAAGCGTCCAACCTTGACGCAGGTCTCGGTGCTAACCAACATTTCGTTAGATAACGTCTTATCGAAAAGCCTCGATACGGCCGCTCTCCGCCTCATACTTGACAAGTTTCCAACAGCGTCTATCGTCAGTCTGCCATACTTACACGCAAAAGTCTTTGTCGCCGATAAAGACACAGCCCTGGTTACGTCAGCGAACTTTACCAATGGGGGCCTTTGGAAGAACTACGAATATGGGGTTGTTATCAAAGGGGAGGAAGCAGTAAGAACTATTTTGGACGATATATCTGCCTATATGAATTTGGGCGGAGTGGTCTCCCGCGAATTCTTAGACCTGGTTGACGGCCGATTGGCAGAACTCACCCAAAACATGACGCAGATTGAAGCCAATCCGGCCACGGAATCGTTGCGAAAGAAGGTACAGAAATCCCAACTGGCTTTACAAGACATTCTGCTGGCTAACAGGGTGCGTAAGGGCCAAAGCATCAATGCCTTGTTTTCGGATACAATTCTATTGATACTCCGTAAGCACGCCGGCGGACTTACCACCGAACAGATACACGTAGAAGTTCAGAGTATTCATCCCGATATTTGCGATGACTCAATTGACCGGGTGATCCAGGGGCAGCATTATGGTAAAAGGTGGAAGCACTACGTTCGTAGGGCGCAGGAGTCCTTAAAAGAAAAAGGAATCATTGTTAGAACAGATGGCAGATGGAGTCTCGGCAATGCAAGTCAGCTTCACTCAATAGAATATGCCTCTGAGAACCTGTTTGAGAATTAGAGTTTCCCAGAGGCGCGTCGCGCTTTCCTGAAGCGCAGTGCGCCTGACTAGACTTTTTACTGTTTCGACTGTGAGTTTATTCACGGACATCAAAATACAAAAGGAGAGAAGACCGATGAATAAGAAAATGTTGGTCAAACGAATGACGATTTTGCTGATTCTGGCCCTGATCCTGGTGGCCTGCGGTGGCGGGGCTGAGGAACCGGCCGCCCCCGCCGCTACCGAACCGGCCGCCGCCGAGCCCACGGCCGAGGAAGCCGCCCCGGCCGAAACGGCCGGCCTCCAGATTCCTGACATCGAGGAAGGCAAGTTCAACGTGGCCATGGTCCTCATCGGCCCGCACGACGACGGCGGCTGGAGTGAGGCCCATTACGATGGCCTGACCTACGTCCAGGACAACGTGGCCGACAGCCACGTGGCCTACATCGAGTTAGTGCCGGAAGGGACGGATTCGGAGCAGGTCTTCCGCAGCCTGGCCCGCAAAGGCTTCAACCTGATCTTTGGCACGTCCTTCGGCTACATGGATGCCATGGAAGTCGTGGCCTCCGAGTTCCCGGATACCATGTTCGTCCACATTTCCGGCTACAAGAGCAATGGCAGCAACTTCGGCAATCTGTTTGGGGCGATGGAAGTGATGAAGTACGTGGCCGGCATGATCGCCGGGTCGCGGGCCAAGACGGACGGCAACCCGCGCATCGGCTACATGGCGACCTTCCCTATCCCCGAAGAATTGCGCCTGGGCAACGCCATCATGCTGGGGGCCAAGCGCACTTGCCCAGAATGTACGATGGACGTGCGCTGGATTAGCACCTGGCACGACCCGGTGGTGGAGCGTGAAGCGGCCGCCTCCCTCTTTGACGCTGGAGTGCAGGTGGTCTTTACCGGCGCGGACACCCCGGCCGCCGGCGTGGTGGCCCAGGAAAAGGGTAAATGGGGCGTCAACTACGACCACGTCAGCGCGTGCCAGGTGGAGCGCTGCCTGACCGCCCCCTACTGGAATTGGGGGCCCGTCTACGCCCGCATCGCCGAGGAGACCAAAGCCGGTACTTACGTGGCCGGTTGGGAATACTTCGACGCGGACACGGGCGCGTTGGGCGTCTTTGGTTTCATGGAAGGGCAAACGCCGCAACCAGGCGCGGCCGACCTGCCGGCCGAAGACCTGCAACTGATCAAGGATACCCTGGCGGCGGCCCTGGCCGGCGAGTTTACCCGCTTTGACGTATTCGCCGGCCCGATCATGGACAACCAGGGCAACGAGATTGTGCCGGCCGGCGAGAAATTCACCCAGAGCGACCTGGATCAATTCCCGCCTGGCGCGCCGGGCCTGGAATGTAAATACTGTATGTACTGGTGGGCTGACGGTATTACGGCCGAACTGCCCGAACTCGGCCAATAAGGCTCAATGCGGGGATTAGGGGATTTGGGGATTGCTTTCGTCTAAAATCCCCTAATCCCCAAATCCCCGCCCAGAATACCATGAGTGATGCGCCTTTGGCCGCGGAGATGCACGGCATCGTCAAACGCTTCCCCGGCGTCCTGGCCAACGACCAGGTGGACTTTGACCTGCGCCGGGGGGAGGTTCACGCCCTTCTGGGTGAGAATGGGGCCGGCAAGAGTACCTTGATGAATGTGTTAGGAGGGCTGTACCGGCCGGAAGCCGGCACGATCCACGTCAACGGCCGCCCTGTCCAACTCAACTCCCCCCGCGACGCCATCGCCCTGGGGATTGGCATGGTTCACCAACACTTCATGCTCGTCCCCTCGCAGACCGTAACCGAGAACATCCTGCTAGGGATGCCAGAGCCGGGCTTCTTCATGCGCCTCTCCCAGTACCACCAGCGTATCGCCGCCCTGGGCGAGCAATATGGCCTGCATGTAGACCCTCGCGCCCACATCTGGCAGCTGTCAGTCGGTGAGCAGCAGCGCGTAGAATTGCTCAAGCTCCTCTACCGGGGGGCGGACATTCTGATTATGGACGAGCCGACGGCCGTCCTGGCCCCCGGCGAAATCGAAGAATTGTTCCACACCCTGCGGAATATGGTGGCGGCCGGTAAGTCTATCATCTTCATCAGCCACAAACTGAACGAGATACAGGCCATCGCCGACCGGGTGACGGTTCTGCGGCGGGGTAAGGTGACGGCCGGCGGCGTTTCGACGGCCGGGGTCGGCCGCGCCGAATTGGCCCGTCTGATGGTCGGCCGCGACGTTCTGTTCCACCTGAACAAGCAGCCGCGAGAACCGGGGCCGGTGGCCCTGCGGGTGGAAAACGTCACCTGTCTCAACGACCGTGGCTTGCCAGCCTTACGCGGCGTCTCTTTTGAGGTGCGCGCCGGGGAGATCGTGGGGCTGGCGGGGGTGGCCGGCAACGGGCAGTCGGAGTTAGCCCAGGTGATTACTGGCTTGCGGCCATGCGCCAGCGGCCGCGTGCTGGTCAGTGGGGTGGAGATTTCTAACCACTCGGCGCGGGTAGCCATCAATTCTGGGGTGGCCCACGTGCCAGAAGACCGGACAGGGGTGGGCAGCGCGCCCAACCTGAGCCTGACCGAGAACGTGATGATGAAGGAGTATGACCGGCCGCCCCTGGCCCAGGGCTGGCGGATTGATTATCCGGCCGCCCGCCAGCACGCCGTGGAGTTGAAAGCAGCCTACGACATCATGGCTCCTACGGTGGAGACGCCAGTGCGGTTGCTGTCGGGTGGCAATTTGCAGAAGGTTATTCTGGCGCGGGAGATTTCGGCCGGGCCACAGGTGATGATCGCCGTCCAGCCCACGCGCGGCCTGGACGTGGGCGCAATTGAGGGAGTCCAACGCCTGCTCCTGGCCCAACGGGAAGCCGGCGCGGCCATCTTGCTCATCTCCGAGGAGTTAGAAGAGATCATCTCCCTGAGCGACCGCGTGCTGGTCATCTACGAAGGGCGGATCATGGGCGAAGTGACCGATGGTGACGTCGGCCGGATTGGTTTGCTGATGGCCGGCGGCTAAAATGGGTCTTTGCTATTCTGGCCCGGCCGTGCTATAATCTCTTTACATCTTCTCGAATAGGTTGTACAGAAGAGTGGGCCCCCCCACTTTTTTGTTTTCTATATCCATTGTGACGGCACACCATGAAAAGCGAATTCATTTTAGCTTTTAACGAAATCTGTGAATCTCGTAGCCTGTCCAAAGAGGTCGTTTTCGAGGCCCTCAAGACAGCCCTGGTTTCCGCTTACCGGCGCAATACCAACGTCAGCAATACCCAGGAAGTGAGCGTGGAGATTGACCCGCGCACAGGTGAACCAACGATCTTTGCCGAAAAGGAAGTGGTAGATTCCATTGTGGATAACCGCACCGAGGTCATGCTCGACGTGGCCCGGCGCAATGGTTTCCCCGAGGCTCAACTGGGTGACGTGGTGATGGTGAATAGCACACCAGAGAACTTCGGCCGCATCGCCGCCCAGGCCGCCAAGCAGGTTATCTTGCAGCGCGTCCGCGAGGCCGAGCGTGAGCAACTTTTCGAGGACTTTTCCGGCCGCGAAGGGGAACTGGTCAATGGCACGGTGCAGAGCGTGAGTGGGCAACACATTACGATTGGTCTCGGCCGCACCGAGGCCATCATGCCCAAGAGCCAGCAAGTCCCCGGCGAACGTTACCGGCCGCACGACAAAATCCGCGTCTACGTCCTAGAAGTGCGGCGCACCAATCGCGGCCCACAAATTTTCGTCAGCCGCAACCATCGCGGCCTTCTCCGCCGCCTGTTGGAATTGGAAGTGCCAGAGATTTACAACGGCCAGGTGGAGATCAAAAGCATCGCCCGCGAGGCTGGGGCGCGCTCCAAAGTGGCCGTCGCCGCCCTGCAACCGGGGGTAGACCCGGTGGGGGCCTGCGTGGGAATGCGTGGTGTGCGTATCCAGAGTATTGTGCGCGAACTCAACGACGAGAAGATTGACGTGATCGAGTGGGACCCCGACCAACGGAACTTTATCGCCAAGTCGCTCAGTCCGGCGCGGGTTTCCCAGGTTTTCCTGGACGAGCATCCCGACGAGGGCAAGACGGCCGCCGTCGTGGTACCCGACGATCAACTTTCCCTGGCTATCGGCCGCGAGGGGCAGAACGCCCGCCTGGCCGCCAAGCTAACCGGCTGGCGTATTGACATCAAGAGCCTGACGGAAGCGGCAACGGAATCACTCGCCAGCCTTCATCATCCGGCGGCCGACCCAGCTATGGCCCGCAACCACGAATTGATCGAACAGATTAAGTTGGTGCTGGCCAAGAAGGCGGCCAACCGGCCGATCACCTCCGAAGACTACTTGGTTCTCAACCGGCTGGTGGGCGGGGTGGAAGGGCGGATTATCGCCGAACGAGCAGCCCAGCACGACGA
>JBFMFT010000021.1:0-23233 GCA_040751925.1 Chloroflexota bacterium | reverse complement strand
TTGTTGGCAATTCTGCCCGGCCGTCGTTATACTTATGATAGGTGGTAGAATACGCAGCGAGGGTCGGAGCGGCCGTGACGTAGGCCGTAACCCATGACATAAGTCACCCAATAAACGTGCCATTTGGGACTTTCTTGCTACCCCGCAATCGTGTATATTCTTGGGAAACCATCTGCATCAGTTCGTCCAATGTTAGCCCCGGCATGAACTGTGCCATTAGTTCCCATCAAGGAGGAGAATTGCCATGACTATTTATGATGACAAGCCCTGGGTAAAGACCTATGACAAAGGCGTACCCGCAATGGTAGAGATACCGGATCATCCGGTGCATCACCTCTTGGAGGAGTCGGCCCGGAAATTCCCCGACAATACGGCGATGATATTCAAGGGCCACCGGATTAGCTACCGGCAGTTCAACGCCCTGTCCGACGCGGTAGCCGCCGGGCTGGCCACCAATGGTTTCCAGAAGGGCGACCGGGCTATTATCTACATGCCCAATTCGCCCCAGTTTATGATCATTTATTACGGCATTCTCAAGGCCGGCGGCATTGTCATCGCCACCAACCCCCTCTATACGGAGCGCGAGTTGGAACACCAGTTGGCCGACTGTGGGGCGGAGACCGTGTTCGTCCTCAGTCTCTACTATAACAAGCTGAAGGAAGTCCAGGCCAGCGGCCATACCAACGTCAAGCGGGTCATTGTCACCAACGTCAAAGAGTATTTCCCACCCCACGTCAAACTCTTGTTCACATTGGCGAAGGAGAAGAAGGATGGCCACCGGGTCGAGTTGCAGAGCGGCGATAGGTGGTTCCAGGATTTCCTGGCCGCCGGAGCGAAATCTTCCCGGCCGAACGTGACCGTCACCGGCAATGACATCGCCTTATTGCAATACACCGGCGGCACAACCGGCCTCTCCAAAGGGGCCATTGGGCTGCACCGCAACATCGTGGGCAATACCCTGATGGCCCTATCCTGGCTGCCCGACGTGGCGGTGGGCAAAGAAGTCTTTCTGGTCAGCATCCCCCTTTTCCATTCCTACGGCATGATTGCCGCTATGAACTTCGCCATCTCTATCGGTGCGACGATGGTGCTGATCGTCAATCCCCGCGACCAGAAGGACGTGCTGGGCAGTATCAATAAGTACCGGCCGACCATCTTCCCTGGTGTGCCAGCCATGTACGTGGCGATCAACAACAACCCCGACGTGGCCGCCGGTAAGTACGACATCCGCTCCATTCGCGTTTGCCTGTCTGGTTCAGCCCCCCTCCTGGTGGAAACCAAGCAGCGCTTCGAGCAACTGACGGGCGGTAAGTTAGTCGAGGCTTATGGCCTGACCGAAGCCCACGTGGCTACCCACGCCAATCCCATCTACGGCGAGAACCGGAAGGGGGCCATCGGCCTGCCTTTGCCCAACGTGGAGTGCCGCATCGTAGACCCCGAAGATGGCAGCAAGGTTTTGGGCGCGGGTGAGATTGGCGAACTCATTATCAAGAGTCCCAGCATCATGCAGGGCTATTGGAACATGCCGACCGAAACAGCCAACACCCTGCGCGACGGCTGGCTCTTTACGGGCGACATTGCCCGCATGGACGCCGACGGCTATTTCTACATCGAAGACCGCAAGAAGGACATGATTATTTCCGGCGGCTACAACGTCTACCCGCGTGAAGTGGAGGAAGTGTTGGCGACTCACCCGGCCGTGCTAGAAGTGACCGTCGCCGGCATCCCCGACGCCAAGCGCGGTGAATCAGCCAAGGCCTGGATTGTCAAGAAGCCCGGCGACCCCACCACCGAGGAGCAAATCATCGAGTGGAGCAAGGAACACCTGGCCGCTTACAAATACCCGCGCATGGTAGAGTTCCGCAGTGAGCTACCCAAGACGACGGTGGGCAAGGTCCTCAAGCGCGAGTTGGTGAAGGAACACAAGGAGAAGGCCAAAGCGGCCGGGTAAGAGTTTACCGCCGAGACGCGGAGGACGCGGAGTCGTAGGTCACGTTTCCAAACGTGACCTACTTTCGCGTAAGTTCGCGCAAAGCATCGGCGGCAATCCAGCGGGCGGCGCGGGAATTCATCGTTTGTAGAGTGCGGGCGGTTTCGATGGCCCGTTGATTCAGATAGGGACTGCGCTTGCCCATCTGCCGCAAGGCCCAGTTGACCGCTTTTTTGACGTAGTTGCGCTCGTCGGCCGCTTCCCGCTCAATCAGGGCGAAGAACGGCTCGAAGGCACTGTCGGCCGCCTTTTTGTCGTGCCAGGCCAGGGCGGCCATGAGGGCGAAGCCGGCCCGCTTGACAAACTCCTCCGGCCGACCGCTCCATTCGGCCGCTTTGCCGTAGGTCATTGGCGTCCGATCAAACAGGCTGCTGCACACCTGATCGCACACGTCCCAGGAGTCGAAATCCTTTACCCACCGCTCCATCTGCTCGTCTGTCACCTGAGCCGGGTCGTCTACGAAGGCGGCCAGGATGCGCCCTTCGTGCAGGCCGGAGTCCCACAATTGTTGAGCCAGGTGGTGGTCACGGCCGATCGGCCGGGCCAGTTGCCGCAGGTTAGGGATAGAGACGCCTAACGTGTTGGTCGAGCTGATACCAAAGCGGGCCATCCCCTCGACGGCCGTCGAATCAGCCAGCGCGTGCAGCCGTTTGATGATCTCGTCGTAGTTCATTACCTACTAGATTATACCATAGACCTGATCCGGCTTGAGGAGGTCGGGAAACTGCGGCCGTAGAGCCCGGCGGGTTTGATAGCACAAGTGGCAGGCGTCGGCGTATTGGGCCGAAGGGGACACGCCATACTCATTGACCAGGGCCACTGGCCCGCCCCGCAACAAGGGGCCGGCGATGGGATGCTGGTCGGGGCGGTAGCCCGCGCAAATCTCCTTGAGCGGGGTCTGGAAGACGTTGCCCAGGACGATGCCCTGGCAGACGTGCAGATTGCCCAGGGGGTCCAGGTGGACACGGCCGGGCTCGCGCAAATCCTCGTGCGGGCAGGTGGTGAACTCTGACCAGGGGCGCAGGGTAGCCCGGCCGACCAGCTCTTGGGCCGCCCGGCCGCGATACATGACCGCCGACACCCCTGGCGGCAACTGCCCAACGGCCGGGGCCGCATTGACCGCTTCCGGTTGGGCGACGCTGATGACGCCGATGGGGATGCCTAACTCTTCGGCCGCCGCGCAAGCGTTTTCCGCCCACCGGCTCTGCTCCGCGCTCCAATGATAGAGGTCGCTGCTGATGGAGAGGTCGCTCAGGCGGCCGGCGAAGGGGCGCAGCCACTCGATGGCGTCCGGCACGTCGGTGGCCCAATAAGCGTTGGAGACGATGCCCACCTGGAAGCCCAGGCCGGCCGCCCGCTCTACTCCCTTGACCAACAAAGCATAGTACAAGAAGGGTTCGCCGCCCTCAAAGTAAATGGATTCGACTGTGCCTAGTGCATGGGCCTGATCCAAAATGTCTTCGAGTTTCCGCCAGGTAAGCGTGCCGCTTTGCCAGGGGCTACCAAAGACGAAGCAATGGTCGCAGGCCAGATTGCACTGGTAGGTCAACAGAATGTGGAGACTGTTGAGTTTCATACGAGACCTCTATGGGGACGAAAGACGAAGGACGGCTTTTCGTCCTCCGTCTTCCGTCCTTCGTCGGGCGCCAATCGAAGCGAATCAGGCCGCTATGAAATCCTCCACAAACGCCCCAACCTGATAGCCGCGCTGGAGAACCTGGCGGTTGGCTTCGATGAGGTGCGCTTTGCCGGCCGGCAGGTGTTCATCCAGAGCCTGTTCGACGGCTGCCAAAGGCAGGATCGGCCGCCGCCCCAGCAGCGCGCCCAATGCGGCCACGTTCAACATCTTGGCATTGCCAAACTCCTCGGCGATGGCGTTGGCCGGCACGTAGACCGTTTCGATGTCCAGGCGATTGCTGCGGGAGGTCACAATCGAGTCATTGACCACCAGCAAACCACCCGGCTTGACCAGCGGCTCATACTTGTCGTAGGAGGGCTGGTTGAGGACGATAGCCACGTCCGGCCGGCTGACGATGGGTGAGCCAATCGGTTCGTCGCTGACGATAACGATGCAGTTGGCGGTGCCGCCGCGCATCTCCGGGCCGTAAGAAGGAATCCAGGTGACGTTCCGGCCGCTATCCATGGCCGTATACGCCAACAACTGCCCGGCAAACAAAACCCCCTGTCCTCCAAAACCGGCGATAATGATGGAAGTTTCCATGTTCGATAATCCTTGCGTGAAGCGTGAAACGTGAGAAGAGCGTTTCACGTTTCACGTTTCACGCTTTACGTTTCAACTGCAATTCCTCGGCCACCTTATAGTCCCCCACCGGATAGAAGGGCAGCATATTGTCGCGTATCCAATTGCAGGACTCCTCCGGAGTCAAACCCCAGTTGGTGGGGCAGGTGGAGAGGAATTCGACCAGGCTAAAGCCCAAACCCTGCATCTGGGCCTCGAAGGCGGTGCGGACGGCCTTCTTGGCCTGGATCGTGTGGCGGGCGTCGTGCAGGCTGCGCCGCACGCTGTAAACCGTGCCCGGCAGCCCGGCCAGCAATTCAGCCATTCGCAAGGGATAGCCCATGTAAACAGGGTCCCGGCCGCACGGCGACGACGTCGTTTTCTGTCCAATGAGGGTCGTGGGGGCCATCTGGCCGCCAGTCATGCCATAGTTGGCATTGTTGATGAAAATGGTAGTAATTTTCTCGCCCCGAGCAGCCACGTGGACGATCTCAGCCATGCCAATCGAGGCCAGGTCGCCGTCGCCCTGGTAGGTGAAGACGATTTTGTCCGGGTTGACCCGTTTGACGCCGGTGGCCATGGCCGGGGCCCGGCCGTGCGCCGCCTCACACGAATCCAGGTCAAAATAGTTGTAGGCAAAAACGGAACAGCCCACTGAGGCGACCAGAATCGTTTGCTCCTGGATGCCCAATTCCTCGATGACCTCGGCCACCAGCCGGTGGGCGACGCCGTGCGTGCAGCCGGGGCAGTAGTGGGTGTGAACGTCCTCCAGGACGCGCGGCCGTTCGTAGACCAACGTCTCTAAGGTAGGGTAAGTTTCCAACTTGCCAATCGCAGGTGTGGCTAACATGGCATAACCTCCTTTTCGGTTGCTGTAACGCAATTCGCCGAATTGCCGGCCGAATCGCGCAACAAGGCGCGGGCGGTTTCTTCCACCTCGTCGGGCATGGGAATCACGCCCCCCATACGGCCGAGAAAGTGAATGGGAAAATGGCGGCCGGCCGCTTCCCGCACGTCGTGGAACATCTGGCCGGCGTTCATTTCCACTACCAGCAGGGCTTTTGTCTTGTCCGTTAATTGGGCCACCGCCTGTTCAGGGAAGGGCCACAGGCTGATCGGCCGGAACAGCCCCACCCGGTGCCCTTCGCGGCGGAGATGCTGCATGGCTGTCTGGGCCACGCGGGCGGCCGTGCCAAAGGCCACCAACACCAAGTCAGCCCCATCGGTATACTGTTCCTCGTAGCGCACTTCGTTGTCGGCAATAGTGGCTAACTTGCTCTGTAATTTGCGATTGAAGGCTTCCATCTCGGCTGGGCTCAAGTGAATCGAAGTAATAACGTTCTTCTCACGCCCCTTGGCTCCGGTTAAAGCCCAGCCCGGCCGCTTTCTGGTTAGGGGCTGCATGACTGGCAGCTCGGCCGGTTCCATCATCTGCCCCAGCGCCCCATCCAGAGCCAGGATGACGATAGTGCGGTACTTCTCGGCCAGGTCAAAGCACAGTCCCATCAGGTCAATCGCCTCCTGGACAGTCGAGGGAGCCAGGACGATGGCGTGAAAGTCGCCGTGGCCGGCCGATTTGACCAGTTGGTAATAGTCGCCCTGGCTGGGCTGGATGTTACCCAACCCCGGCCCACCGCGCACCACGTCCACGATGACGGCCGGGACTTCCGAGCCAGCAATGTAGCTAAAGCCTTCTTGCATCAGGCTAATGCCAGGGCTGCTGGACGAGGTCATCACCCGCACACCCGCGCAGACCGCCCCATAGACCATATTGATCGCCGCCACTTCACTTTCGGCCTGCAAGAAGGTGCGCCCCTCCTCGATCATGCGGGCCGACATCTGCTCCAGCAACTCAGTCTGGGGGGTGATGGGATAGCCAAAGTAAGCCTGACAGCCGGCCCGTATGGCCGCCTCGGCAATGGCTACGTTTCCTTTTAGTAGTTGTTTAGGCATGGTAACTCCTGAGTAATTGGTAGTTGGCAACTGGTAATTCGCGACTAGCAATTACCAATTACGAATGACCAATTACCAATTCTCTTTTCTTCTTCTCTGCTGGGCTCTCCCGATACACGGTAATACACCCGTCTGGGCAAACGACCGCGCACAAGGCGCAACCGGTACAATCATGCGCCGGATCGAGCAGAATAACCGGCCGGTAGCCCCGGCTGTTCAGATGTTCAGCCAGGTCAATCACGTCCTGGGGGCAGGCCGTCCGGCAAATCTCGCAGCCCTTACAGCGCTCTACATCTACGACAATTCGGCCTCTAGCCATTGGGTATTCCTCCGATGGGTTGAAGGGTTAAGGTTAAAGGTTGAAGGTTGAAAGTTGAAGGTCGGGATCGGTTTTCAACCCACAAACTTCGACTATAATGATGCTCCCAATAGGCTGGTTGGGTAAGTTGCAATTGTCACCCCTGACAGGTGACAGTTGTCACCACTTTGCCGAGTTCTAGTTCTTATGTCTCTAGCCGTCACCATTTCCCTCTTGAAGCGGTTGCCGCTCTTTGCCGGGTTGCCAGAATCGGAACTGGCCTTGCTGGCGGCCGAGTCGCGGGTAGACCACTTCGAGAAGGAAGCGGTGATTTTTCACCAGGGCGATCCTTGTGACCGGGTATGGCTGCTGCACCAGGGGCAGGTGAAGATTGTCTACCACGAGGCAGACGGCCGCGAAGTCATCCTGGAAGTCATTTCACCAGGCGAAGCCTTTGGCGGAGCTACCTTGCTCATGCCTCGCCACCCGGCGACGGCCCAGGCCATGGTGGAAGCGGAGACGGTGAGCTTTCCCACCGAGGTCTACACCCAGTTCTTGTCGGACCATCCGCCCGTCACGCTGAAGCTGATCCGCATGTTGGGACTACGCCTGCATACCTTAATGGGCCTGAGCATCCTGGCCGGCGAGCGGGTGGAGAGACGTTTGGCCCACATTTTGATCAAGTTGGCCGAACGGGCCGGCCGCCCCGACCCCGAAGGGATCCTCATCACCGTTCCCCTCTCGCGGCAAGACCTGGCCGACATGGCCGGCACCACTTTAGAGACAGCCATCCGCCTGATGTCCCGCTTCCGCCAGGACGAACTCATCAAGACACGGCGTGGGGGCTATCTGGTGCTTACCGGCGAGAAGCAATTGCGTGAGTTGGCCGGCCAATAATTCCCCTCTCCCTCGAAGGGAGAGGGGGTAGGGGGCGAGGGTAAAACAGGTCAACTGTCCCTATCACAATAGGGTCAGATGCCCCTACTGCTGTTCGCGTCCTCCTGCTATAGTGTAAGCAATTCTGATTAACTTATAGCACCGGCTCATAACCGGGAAAGGACGATAGAGACATGACAACAGTTAAGACTTTCAAGGGTACTCGAGTGGAGGAGCCAGGGTTTGTAAAGGCGTTGCTTTCTAGCCCCTGGGCGGGTTGGTTGTGGTTGATTCCTCGTATCTGGCTGGGCTGGCAGTGGTTCCAGGCGGCCGAACACAAGCTGGTTGACCCCAAGTGGATGCAGACAGGCGAAGCTCTCAAAGGCTTCTGGGAGAGAGCCGTCGCCATTCCCGAGACAGGCCGGCCGGCCATCGCCTTTGACTTCTACCGCAATTTTCTTCAATCCATGCTGGACGCCGAGGCTTACACCTGGTTCTCCAAGCTAGTGGCCTATGGTGAACTGCTGATTGGTATCGCCCTGATTATCGGGGCCTTCGCCGGTATCGCCGCCTTCTTCGGCGGCTTTATGAACTGGAACTTTATGATGGCCGGCTCGGCCAGCACCAACCCCATGCTCTTCCTGGTGGCCGTGCTGCTCATCCTGGCCTGGAAAGTAGCTGGCTACGTGGGCGCGGATTATTATCTGCTACGCCGGTTGGGTACACCCTGGGGACAGCGCGTAGATAAGGAGAGGATATTGCAGCCAGTTGGGCAACCAGCCCCGGCCGACTAGCCAACGAAGACAACAGAATAGAGGTTAGAACAGAAGGGCCGTGAGATTACTCGCGGCCCTTCTGCTTTTGATATTCAGACAAATGGTGTTCGACGGCGTAGATAGCCAGTTCGATGCGATTGGTGAGATGCAGCTTTTCCAGCATCGTACTCACGTAGTTACGCACCGTCTTCTCACTCAGATTCAAGACCTGGCCGATTTCGGCGTTGTTCTTACCGCGCGCGACTTCCCCCAGGACTTCCAGTTCGCGGTCGGATAGCTCCCGGAAGGCGTCTTTGTCGGCTTTGCGTTCTGTTTCCCGCACCCGCGCCAACAGGCGGGCCGTGATAGAGGGATCCAGGAGGGCCTCACCGCGTGCGGCCGCCGCAATCGCCCGCAGCAATTCCTCGTTGCCTACTTGCTTGAGAACGTAGCCCACCGCGCCAGCCCGAATTGCTTTGACCACCAACTCTTCGTCGGCAAAGGAAGTGAGCATGACGACTTTGGTGTCGGGAAAGCGGGCCGTGATCTGGCGGGCGGCCTCGATGCCCCCTTCGCCCGGCATCCGAATGTCCATCAGCACCACGTCCGGCCGCAGCCGCTCCACGGCCCGCACGGCTTCGGCGGCCGTGCCGGCCTCGCCCACCACCTCTACGTTGGGCTGGTCGTTCAACAGGGTCAGGAGACCCAGACGCACAATAGCGTGGTCGTCCACCAGCAGAACACGAGTTTTAGCCATAACTGGATATAGTAGGGCGAGTTTTCCAACTCGCCGACGAGTTGTAAAACTCGTCCTACAAGGGGTCTTGCCAGGGTACGTCCAAACGGATGGTTGTCCCCCGGCCGCTCTCACTTACCACCTCGAGCCGGCCGCCGAGCAGCCGCGCCCGGTCACGCATATTCCGCAGCCCATAGCCATTCCCATCCAGGCGGCAACCGCCAATGCCGTCGTCTTGTATGGTCAGTCGCAGGCGGCCGTGCGCGTAAACGGCCGAAACAGCGGCGTGTTGGGCTTGGGCGTGGCGCATCACGTTGGACAAAGCCTCGTTGGCAATAGCCAGGACGTGGTCGGTTCGCATCGGCGAGAGGCCATCCGCTTCTGGCAGCTTCAGGTCTAGTGACAGGTCAATCAGGGCGCTGAAACGCGGGTCTTCCACCAATCGGCGCAGACCATTGGCGAGAGAGCTATTGTTGCCGCTCGGCCGCAACTGGCCCAGGTTATGGCGCAGGTCGGCCAGGGCGTCGTTCAGCACGGCGACCGCTTTGTCCAGGCGGCCGGCCACCGGCGTCTCGGCCGGGGCCAGTTTTTGGGCCGACTCGACCAGCAGCCCGGCCGTGTAGACCTTCTGGATAGCCCCATCGTGCAGTTCGCGGCCGATGCGTTCCCGCTCGGCGGCCAGGATTTGCTGCTGTTCCATGCCCTCGATGAGCCGCGCTGTCTCCACCTCAAACACCTCCAGCGCGCGGATAATGGTCACGGCCAGGATTAATCCCAGCAGGGAACGGAAGACCATGGGCGGCACAGTGAAAACCTGCTCAAAAACGGCCGTGTTGATCAAATTGCCAGGGAAGAAAGGCACGGGTGGCGGAAACAGCCCGCCCAGAATCGCGTAACCCACCAGGGTCAGCCCGGCGACCCTCAGCACGCGCACAATCTGGGGGACGTTAAGGGGGGCGATGCGCTGGAAGGCTTGCCGGCGCAAACCGAAAGCGGCCAGGAGCGCGCCGGGAAAACCTATCGCGTAACGAGCCAGAGCATTGGCCGTGTTGTGCCAGCTATCCACGTCAGGTATGCGTGAGGGTAGCAGGAAGAAGGCCAGAAATATCCAGGTTGCCAGCAGCCCGGCCGGAACGGCGTGCAGCCAACGCGCCCAGCCCAGCGATTGCATAAGCGAGACGCCAAATTCCATCAGGCAGGCGAAAGACACGCCCAGCAGGAGCAGGTGAAGTACGTGAAGTCCCTGGATGAGAGGTGGGCCGAGGTAGGCGGCCTGGATGGGTACGAACAGATCTCCCCACTCGTGAAAGCCATGCACAAAGCCAAAGCCGGCCAGCCAGGGCAGGCTGCGGGCCAGATCGAGGCGGGAATAGCGGCGCGACTGGAGGGCAATCGCCAGTCCCAACACAAAGAAGACTAGCCCGTAGACGAAAAAGATGATGTCTCGGTTGAGTTCGAAAAAGGTACGGACGAAGGTGAGAAAAGACATCCTGGAGATTAGCGGCGGAGCTTCTTCCGCCGCCAATCTCCCTTTATGGTATCCAGTTCGAGAGGACAGTCAAGGTACGATCCGCCTGGGCCAGATCGTTAGAAGACAGGTGAACACGGAAGTTGTGTAGGCCGCCCATATCCCCGTGCATCATAAACTGCATCCATAAGGTGGTCGTCTGACCCGGCCGGAGAACCATCGAACCGATGGTCGGTGTGGGCGGTCAGCACCCCTCCACGACTTCCACGTAGGGGGCCTCCGTCAAGCGCAGGGTCTCGTCACCCACGTTGGTTATCTCGAACGAGGCTTCGACGGTCTGCCCCAGGCGCACGTCGCCCAGGTCTATGACCTCTTTATCTACCTTGAGGCTGGGCGCGCCGGTCACTTCAATGGTGGCTTGGGGCGTATTGAGATAGCGCCAGGCCAGGAAACCGACCAACACCAGGACGACAACGCCGGCCGCCATCAATAAGAACGGCCGCCGCTGACTACCGCGCCTCCTCTGGCTGGCTAGTTGTTGCTGGCGAACGGTGTGCCGGCTGACTTTATGGCTCATGTTCATTCCTCCATATTCGATGGGCCGCGTTTGGCGTATACACTGTCCACGTAGGCCCGGATTTCGGCCGTCGAGCGGCCCTCTTGGAGCAGGCGCATCGTGTCCTGGGTAATATCCGCGCAAATCTGGCAGCCAACGGCGTGCATGTCATAGGTGATAGCGCCGCTGGCGTCCACTTCGTCCACGTAGCAGTCATAGCTGTTCTTATGACCGATGGTGTTGCAGCCGCAGTAGCAAGGCACCTGGCTGGTCACCTCGGGATTGGCCGCCGCGAACTGGTAGGCTTCCTGGGTGCGTAGAGGGGCCTTTTGCACGTAGTCGGGCATCTGGTGAAGGGGAACCATTGCCAGACTGGGTTCCTCTGTCTCGTGATTGGCTTGGCAACCGGCCGTCAGAGTGCTGATAATCAGCATCAAAGCCAGAACGGATAGGAAGACACGTCGGGTCTTAAGCATAGTCGTAAACCTCCCTGTTTGGAGGCAGTGTACTATAAAGGCCGCCCGGCCGGATAGTGACAAACCTCATGGATACAGGGTGAAGAATGGCGTGAATTAAAGGTGTTGGGCGTAGTGAAAGGAGCAACCTGGGGCCGGAGCTTGCTTACTTTTGCAGCCAGCTAACCAAACGCTTCTTGATTTCCAGCAGGCGATTGACCGATATGCTGCCCAGCCGGGCGTTAATGGTTGAGGGATCCACGCTCGTCAACCGGCCCAACCGAATGATAGAACGAACTTTCAGACCAGTGGCCGCGTAATCGGAATCGGAGGGATCGATTATCTCGTCAAAATTGGGAACAGCCTGGCCAGTGCGTGAAGAAATCAGGGCCAGCAACAAATCAGGATGGCGACCAGGGGCAATAGCAATAACCAAAGCCGGCCGTAGCTTTCCTACCTGCAAATCGGCTTGGGGGAAGTGAATGAGAACAACGTCGCCGGCTTTCATGGGTGGTAGACTTCCTGAGCATCCTCTAAAGTATACTCAACCTCGTCATCATCGCGGAAGAATTGTCCAAGCGCGAACTGTTGCCATTGGTTGTTCCCCCAATCCGCGTAAGGTGGAGCGATCTGCCGTCGTGCCATGACAAAAAGGGCAAAATCCTCGATCAGTTGAACAACGTCTTCTGGCAAGCTGTCAATCTGTTGATGCAGTTGCTCACGAACAATTGTAGTCATCGAATACACCTCCCATAGATCGACTGAATCAGATTTTGTGATTACGGCGATGGATGATGGCTGCGTAGCAAATTAGCGACTTCGCGAAACTGTGTCATTAACTCCGCGACGACCTGATTCTTCTCCACTCCGATCGGGATGCACATTGGGACGACCAACTCATCGTTAACCAAGATCAGGCGTACGGGATCCGCCAGCTCGAGCTGCGCCAGAGCATCCTTAATTGATTGCGAGAACTTCCAGTCTTTGCCATAGACTCGTAACCAAATTGGGGTCTCACGGTAGCGTGCCCAGAGATTTGCGTCGAATTTTAGCAGACACGGAATGTCGAACAGTTTCATGTATCGTCCATACCAGCCAAAACCCCCTGTTGCACGGAGACCTTCTGTGGAGGCCAGCCCCTCCGATAGTGCCATATTGGTTACATCATTCACGAGTTGACAAAATTGATACACACGTCTGCCAATATTAGCCGTCAGTTCCTCAGAGCGGAGGGGTAAAAAAGCGTTGTCGTCCATACGCTGGCAAAGCCCTTGTAATTGCGCCACATCCGAGGCAGCTTCAATCTCACCTGCTGCTTCAAGCGTCCGTCGAATGAAAGCCAAAATAGAACGCCAGCTTGTCAGTGCTAACACATGGGACGTGACAGTTTTAGCCGCCAAGAATTCCCCCCCGAGCGGGCGTTCTTCTACAATGCTCAAATCGCTCTCCTGACAACGACGCACGAGTTCACTCCAGAGGGTCGAAAAGCGCATCGCGGGCGCGATAAATAAGAGGATGCTGTCTTGGGGAGGAAGCCGCTTAAGATACGTGACAGGTTGATTGTTGGTCAAACCAGCCCAAAACTTTGCTTCTACGATGATGACTTGTTGACCGTCGGCATCAACGCCAACCAAATCGGGAATGGCGTTATCTTTCCCTCCCATTTGGGTCCGAAAACTGAGCGTTTCTGGAAGGGCGATATCCAGCTGTCTGATGTAGTCGAGGAAAGCTCTCTCTGCAACAATAGAACGGTTCAAGATGAAGTTTAAGGATTCCGTGGCCAGGTTTTCAGGATGGGTGCTGAATAAGGTTGCGACGTGGCCGAACAAACTTTGGTGCTGCATGAGGCTCACTCCACAGTTCTTACTACGGTGTAGGCTGATATGATCAGCATTGACAACCAAATTTTACCGTGCGCTTTCAAGGGCGCAAGGTTGGAATACTATGCGTCAACATCATGCTTTGGGCGCATGACTACTACTCGCCCTGCTTTCAAGGGCGCAAGGTTGGAATACTATGCGTCAACCGGCCGTAAAAGCCAGGGGAATCGCCCTCGTTCTGGAGTTTCCCCGGCTGCTATCGAACGAGTCCATTACTAAAAGAGAGGTGATGATTGAATTGGCTGCTGGCGGTCTGCCCCACTCTACTATGACTGACTTGATAGGTGTTGAACGCAGTGGGCAGAGGAGCCGACACAAGGGAGCGGCCGGTGTTCGATCCACCGGCCGCAATTGTGACAGGTCACGCCGTCCTGGTAGCACCATACTTCGACTTCTGGCTCCCCACAATAGGGGCAGGGGATATATTCGGGGAAGGGGTCTGGCAGAGGCAAGCCGGCCTCACTTCGCGCCGTACTATTGGCGGTTTGGGGAAGGGTGGTCGCGGATTCCTCAGCCATCGTTCTCGGAATGGGCAGGATTTACAGGATTAACAGGATAGGGAACCCAATCCTGTTAATCCTGTAAAATCCTGTCTGTATCTACTGTTGTAATGTGCGGACGTAGGCCACGATGTCGGCCAAATCCTGTTCGGTCAGGGCCGGATTGCCGCCCTTGGGGGGCATATCCACACCCGTCGTGTTGGCCGGGTCGCTGGCGGGCCGGCCGGTCGTCAGAAAAGCTATCATGTCAGCGTCCGACGAGTCGCGCACAAACGCGCTGGTGGTCAGGTCTTTGCCCAGGTTGGGCAGACCCTTCGCGTCGGGACCATGGCAGGAAACGCAAGTGCCGGCAAACTTGGTAGCTCCGGCCTGAGCGTCGCCAACCAGTCCGGCCGGGGCAGTGGGTTCGGCCGCCCCGCCCCCGCCGCACGCGCTCAAGACCAGCGCGCCCAGGAGGGCCACCGTCAACAGCAGTAATAAGTGTGAAAATCGCATAGTTCTTCTCCTTGCTAGTGAATAGTGAGTAATGAATAGTGAAATCCTTCACTTTTCACTATTCATTATTCACTCTGGCGCGCAATTTGTCAAAGGTCAAAATTTCACCGTTCGTTTGCCCGGCTAGAAGTTCGGCCGCCTGCTGGTCGGCAAACGCGGCCAGCCCATGAGCCATAGGTGACATAATTTCATCACTCTTGACATAGATGGCTGTTTCGGCCGGCAGCCATTCCTCCGTATGGTAGTCGTGAACGAACCAGGCGGCGACCGCTAAGTCCGGGTGTTCCGCGTGGTAGGCCAGCATATCACCAATGTCGTCGAATTGGCGCGCCTCGCCATTGGTCAGCACAGTGGCGGCGGCAAAGCGCGGCTCGTCAATGAGCATCCCACAGGCGTCGCACAACTCCTGGCCGTAAGTGATGTCAGGTGGTTCGGGCACCCCGGCCGGTTGCTGGCAACCAGGCAGGAGAAGCAGAAGGAGCAAAGCGATTAGCAGATGGTAATTGGTAATGGGTAATTGGTAATTGGCGACCTGCCACCTGCCACCGGCCACCTGCCACCCGCCACCTGTCACTTGCCACCTGCTACCTACCACCTGCCACCTGCTACCTGCCACCTGCCACTCTTCACGCTTCACAGATCACCTTTGCGACGAAAAATGAGAAAGGCCGCGCCAAACGTGAGAACGATCCAACCCAGGAGTAGGGCCAACAAGAGAAGCGGTAGCGCGTCGCCGAAGCGGTAAGTAGCGTACTGGCCGACCGGCCCCAGGGTGTCCAACGTCGAACGCAAGGCGTAGATAGCGGCCAGCTTGAACTGCTGCAAGGGATTGGTGAGCAGCATTGCCAGCAGCGCGGCCGGGGTCGGCCGCCAAGCCAGCGTGGCCCCTATCAACCCCAGGTCGCCGAAGAAGACCAGCCCTAGCCAGAGCAGTAGGGCCGCTCCAGAAGCGGCCGCTCCCTTGCGGGCCACCACACTGATCACAAAGCCCATTCCCAGGGCGGCCAGGGCCAGGAGGAGGGTATAGCCGATTAACGCCAGGTAAGTCAGCAGGTGGCTGCTGCCGGCCGAGGCCACCAGGCTGATTCCAGCCAGGCTAAAGCCCAATCCCAGGGCGACGATGACCGCCAGGGTCGCCCCCAGGGCCTTACCCCCAAAGACCTCCGCCTGGTTGACCGGCTGGGCCAGCAAATAGAGCAACGTGCCGCGCTCGCGGTCGGGGGCCAACGCGCCCGCCCCGACACTGAGGCCAATCAAAGGCACAAATAGAAGGAAGGCGTTGATGAGGCTGGCGGCCGTGCGGCCGAAGCCGCCCAAGCCCGCGTAGCCGGCCGCCGCCAATCCTGCCTGGGGTAAGGCAAAGGCCAGGCCGGTAAAACCGGCCGTGTAAAACCACAGCCACTTGTTGCGTAACGCTTCCCGAAATTCCCGTTGGGCGATAGTCCACGTCAATCTAGGTTCCATAAGGTTTCTCTACACGTAACAACCCAGACTTTCCATAAGGGAACTGAGGGAACTAAGGGAACTTTGGGACGCTGAAAGGAGTTCCTTCAATTCCCTGAGTTCCTTCAATCTGAGTGTCTACAATTCGAAATCTAGTACCGAAATGCCCTGACCCGTTAGCGAGTCGAGCATTTGCATTTTCCGGCCGTTGTGGACGGTGACGACGACCGTTCCCCGGCCGTTCAGGTGCGCGGGTAGCCCCTGCTCTTGCAGCAGGCGGACCGCCCCACTGCGTTGTGGCTCAGGCAGCCATAGGGTCATTTCGACGGCCGGGTCTAACCGCTGCCGCAACGCTTCCGGTGTGATCACCTCGACCAACTGGCCCGCTTCCAGAATCACAACCTGGTCAGCCAGAATCTCTAACTCCTCCAAACGGTGCGAGGCAAAGAGAATCGTCTTGCCCTGCCGCCGGAGAGTTGCCAGCAGGGAGAGGTATTCCCGCCGGGCCTGGGCGTCCAGGTTCGCCGTCGGCTCGTCCAGCAGCAAGATAGGCGGGTCGGCCAGCAGGGCTACCGCCAGGGCCAATCGCTGCCGTAGGCCGCCAGATAAGGTAGAAACGGCTTTGTGCTGGTGTTCCAGCAGGCCCAGTTGTTGGAGGAGAGTGGGGATGCGGCCGGACAGGTTTGCAGGTGCGACTTCAGTCACCTCTCGGCCGCTCAAGCGGCTACTACGAACCTGCTTCAAGCGGGCGTAAAAGCTCATCGTAGCCGCCACCGTCCAATCGTAAAAAATGACTTCCTGGGGGACGTAACCCATCTGGCGGCGGGCCAGTTTGCCCTGTCGCTTCACGTCATGGCCTTCGATTTCAATGTCCCCATCGAAGTCGAGCAACCCCAGAATAGCTTTGAGCAGGGTCGTCTTGCCCGCCCCATTCGGCCCCCACAGGGGGATGGCCCGGCCGCGCGGCACGTCAAACGTCACCTGGCGCAAGACCTGGGCCTTGCCGAAGCGTTTGCCCAAATTCGTGACGCGGATGGGCGCATGATCGTTAGTAATTGGTAACTGGTAACTGGCAAGTGGTTGATTCATGTTAGAGTCGTTAGAGGACACAAGCTGGCGCTTCCCGAATCCGCTAATCCTGCCAATCCGTGTCCATTTTCTCAGGAGTGGCAAACCGAGCAGACCCAGCAGAACGGTCAAGACGATCATAAACCCGGCCGGAACTGAAGCCGAGGCGGCCGGTTCGGGGCTGACCATATTAGGCAAAGGGGCAGGTTGCACGCTGGGCGAAGGGTCAGTCAGCTTGGGCTGCGGCCGGATGATGGGGAAGGTTTGGGCGGCCATTTCGATGGCTTGGGCGGCCGGGCTGTACAGCAGGGCGCGCAAGCGCGGCTCGCGGTCAGTCAGGCTCTCAAAAAAGCGTTCCGCCTGGTAGGGTATATCGCCCTGCCCATCGCCGTCGGCGTCGAAGCCGGTGTAATCACTCCAATAATTGCCCTGCCAACGATTCTCGCCCAACTGCCCACCGCCCTGCACGGCCACCTGTTCAACGTTCTCCCAGAAGGTGTTGCTGGTGAAGGTAGCTCCACGCACGGCCGGCTGCAAAATAAAGCCCACGTCGTTGAAGGCCAGGATATTGTTCTCGAAGCGGCCGTATCCCTGGGGGCTAAAGGGCAATCCATCCAGGAAGGCCCCCGCCCCGTTGTCCACCAGCGTGTTATGAGCCACCAGGACGTTATCAGCGTCCTTGAAGCCCAGAGCGTAGCCACTTGGCCCCCGCTGCCCCTGAATGAGATTATCGCGTAGGGTCACGTCATTAGAGTACATGGTGTACACACCAACCGAGTTGTTCAGCAGGCGATTGTTTTCCACCTGGGCCTGGTCGCAATACATGAGGTGGATCCCGTAACGGCCGCCCTCGATGAGATTCCCCCGCATAATGACGCCAGTGGAGTACCAGATGACCACGTCGCGGGCATCGTGGACGTGGTTATTCTCGATGATAGCCCGCACACTGTACCACAGGCGGATGGCGTCACCCCGCCGGCCGGTTTCATAATCGTCCTTGCTGCTGATGTCATTGCCGCGCACCTGGGCGTCATCCGCCTGGGCGACGAAAATGCCAAACAGCACGTCGCGCAGGCGGTTGCCCTCAACGGTGATTTGCGGCGCAGTCAGGGTAATTCCAGCGTGATCGCGGTCTGGCTCCACTCCACTGCCGCGCACCTCGAAACCCCGGAAGATGACACCAGGCGCAGCCAGGGTGACCACTGTGCCTCGGCCGCCGCCGTCAATCACCGGCCAGTCCACGCCTTGCAAGGTTACGGACTTTTCGACGACGAGCGGGCCAGCGTAACGGCCGCCGCGCACCTCAATCGTATCCCCGTCCTGGGCCTCGTCCAGCGCGGCCTGTATAGTCATATACGGGCCGTCCGGCGAGACCACCAGAGAAGAGGATTGGTAATTGGCAATTGGCAATTGGCAAGCGCCAAATGTAGCGCAAGCCGCCGGCTTGCGTGTGGTGAAGCCACTCAGGAAGATAGTGGCTATCAACAACCCGAACATAGTGGCGAGGAAGCGGGTCATCTGTGGGTCCTGAAGCGCAATTCGTAATCTGTATTTCGTGTTTCGTATTCCGTGAAGGCTGGTTACGGATTACGCATTACGCCCTACGCATCATGCTGAGTGGTTGGCTGTCGGCCGTCGCCTTCACCCGCTTACGAGCCTCCACCAACGGCTTGTAGGCGGCGCGGTGATACCACAGGCCGAGCAGAATGACGGCTAGGGCCAGGAGGGCCAAGTATAAGCCTACCTGTGGCGTCGCTTCGGTGGTGAATTGTCCAATCTTGCCCAGACCGAATAAGGGTGGAGTGAACGGCGCGATTGCCCCACCCAGGGCCGATTCAGGATCAATGCTGTGACCATAGCGGTAGAGAATCCACCACAGGTCAGCCAGAAAGATGAAGGGAAAGCCCACGGCCGGTAGGGCCAGAACGCCCGCCCACTGATTGTGGATAAAGACCCCAGCTATTAGGAGCAGTCCGAGAACGACGATAGAGATAACCGAAATGGAACGCTCGAAACGGCCGCCCTCATCTAGCGGCGGCATCCCCAGGTAATGATTGAGGGCGTCAATCTCCCGCATATCGCCTTCCAGGTGGTTGACATACACATCCACCTTCAGACCATCAGGATATTGGGGGGCCAGCATACGCATTTGCCAGTAAGGGGTGAACATCGAGATCATCAGCAGCAAGGCAGCCAGCATGAGCAGCGCGCTGGGTAGCAGGTATTCGTGCAGGCGACGGGTGCTGCCATCTGGCAAAAGCACTTTCACGTCGGGGTCGAGAGAGAAGAAAGCCATTGAACCTCCGGTCATAATAAGGAATTGAGGGAACTGAGGGAACTGGGGGAACTTGGTAAGTTCCTTGCGTTCCCTCAAGTCCCTATAGTTCCTTGCCTGCTATGGTTTCACCAGGAAATAGCCGATCATTTCCAGGTGCAGGGCCGAGCAGAACTCCGTGCAATAGTAAGTAAAGGTGCCGGATTGGTTGGCGTCAAACTCAATGGTTTGCGTCTCACCAGCTTCCAGGCTCAGGTTGATATTATAGCCAGATAGGGCAAAGCCGTGCGTGGCGTCGCGGGTGCGCTCGATATTGGTGAAGTGCCAGATCACGTGATCGCCCTTGTTGATTTCCACCACTTCAGGCGTGAAGTGGGAACGCACGACAGCCATCCAGATTTCCACGTTATTGCCGTTGCGCTCGATACGCGCCTGGTCGGGGCTGGTAATGGCGTTGGGGTCTACGCTCATCGTGTCGGGGTTCCAGCCGATTTCGGGGTAGACCTCAAAGGGCTTGAGTTTGTCAGCCTTGATGATCTGAGCGTAGTGCGGCTCGGCCATGCCAATAGGCATGTCGTAGAGCAGCTTCATCTGGTCGCCGGTGCGACTGGCGTCTATCAGTTGGAAGTTTTGCGGCAGCAGCGGCCCCACGTTGGCGAAGCGGTCAATGCTCCACTTATTGAGGGCCACCACGTACTGGCCGTCGGGCGAGGCAGTGTCGCCTTCGGCCGCCGCAATGTGACCAATGTTATAGTGAACAGGTAACTGCTGTACCAGCGTCCAGCCATCTTCCGGGTTCAGTTCGTCGTAAGGGCCACCAAGCGTCCAACGGGCGACGGCCGAATCCAGGAACAAGGACGTATAAGCGTAGCCCTTGTCATCGTAAACCGTGTGCAGGGGGCCAAGCCCCAGTTCCACCTGGGCTTCCATGCTCTGATCCAGGGGGATAACCGGCACACCGTAAACGTCTGTCTCCAGCCCACCGGCGGCAATGGCCGCCTGAATTTTCGCTACCGAATAGATCGTCACGTGAGGGTCGAGCTTGCCGCCGACGACCACGTATTCACCACCAGGGGTCACGTCCGCCCCGTGCGGGCTTTTCGGCTCGGGGGTGAAGAACAGAATGCCTTCGTCAATGGCTGTTTGCAGGCGGATGACGGCCATGCCGTTCATCATCTCGACTTTACCGGCCTGAAACACTTCGGCCGCCTTCTTCCAGTTGAAGATGTGCAAGTAGTCCGTATCATTCTTGGTCGTGCCAGCCTCAAACGGGGGATTGCCATGCTCTACGCCACCCGTCGCCAATTCCGTGTTGAACGAGTTGCAGAAGAACCAGCCGTCGCTGACAGCCTTGCCGGCGTCGCACAGGTCTTGCCAGTATGGCGGCAGTTCAATCTGGAAGGAGCGAGCGGGGTCTACCCGGCCGCTCACCCGGTCAAAGGCCCAGAAGGTGATCAAGCCGCGGTACTTCTCCTGGTATTCGTCCAGGGTGGCGTACTCGAAGCCCAGCGGGGCGGCGTACTGCGGCCCTTCAATCACGTATTCGGTATTAGGGGTAACAAACGCCCCGCCGTGATCGTTGATAGCGTTGGGATTCTTGACCAATTGCTTGGTCTCGAAGTCGCGCAGGTCAATGACGGCCAGGCGAGCGTTGGCCTTGTCGTTGATGAACAGGAATTGGCCGTCGTACTCGCCATTGGTCTCCGACAGGTTGGGGTGATGGGTGTCGCCCCAATAGAGGGGATTGCCGTTGACGAAGCCGCCTTTCAGGACCTCGTCGCCGGAGCCACCGAAGCCATAGCCCTGCCAGGGTTCGGGCGTGAAGACGCCGATGAGCTTGAGGATACGCATGGAGGGGACGCCAATGACGAGGACCTGGCCGGATTGCCCGCCAGAGGCGAACATAATATACGGGTCAAGCTGGCCGGTGGGCATGTAGGTCTTGACGGCCGCATACACGTCGTCGGCCGTTAGTCCCCGCTCCGTAGCCAGCGCGGCGGCGTCGGCCGGCAGTTCACCGGCGGCCGCCGGAGTCTGCCCTTCCTCCTGCTTCTGGCAGCCAATGAGGAGCGACAGCGATACGAGAATAATGAGAAATAGGGTAAATCGTTTCATCTAAAACCTCCTGGTTTTGTCTCTTGTTAAGAAACCTGGTTTCTGGAAGAAACCAGGTTTCTAGGGCTTATTGTGACATTGTGCGTCAAGCCCCCAGGAGTTGGTATGACAATTGTCATATTTTTCACAAACCGGCCGCCCGCTAAACAAAGAGGTGACGAATGTCATAGAAAAACCCATGACATTCATCGCGGCCGGATGTGTCTTTTGGCACTGCCCGCCGACTCTGGTGGAGATTAGAATGAAGGTGAACAGTAGTGATGTACATGGAATGTGAAACGTGAAGAAAGTACGGTCACGCTTCACGTTTCACGTTTCACGATTGGAGGTCCCTATGTTCAACAAAATCCTGGTGCCTTTGGATGGATCCCCACTAGCCGAACACGCTCTGGAGCCAGCTTTGGTTTTGGCCGAACAAGGCGGCGGCGAAGTTATCTTACTGCGTGTGCCTGTTCTGGAAAAGATGCTCGTACCGGCCCTGGCCGGCTATGGCTTCCTGTGGCCTGACCAATCGTTTGAGGTCTCGCGCCATGAAGCCAGCGAATATCTGACCACGATCCAGCAGGCCAGGGCGCATCCCGGCCGCACGCTCCGCGCCAAAGTTGTAGATGGCGACATTGCCAGTGTCATCGTGGACACGGCCGCCGCCGAGCAGGTGGACCTGATCGTGATGTCCACACACGGCTATTCGGGCCTCACACGGTGGGTGCTGGGCAGCGTGGCCGAACGAGTGCTGCACAGCGCGTCCTGCCCGGTCATGGTCGTTCACTCCGCCGCGCCAATCTCTAACGTGGTCATTACCCTGGATGGTTCGCGGCTGGCCGAAAAAGCCTTGCTCCCAGCCCTGGAAGTCGCCCGGCGACTGGGGGCGCAAGTCACTTTGCTGCGGGTTGTGCAGGATAGTGAGGTCAACCCAACCGACGTAGATTACCTGGAGTTCCTCGAACACGGCCTGGGGCGGCGTCTGCAAGAGGAAAGCTACGAACACGCCGAGGGCTACTTGCAAAGCGTAGTGGCCTTGCGCCAGTCGCCTGACCAGAAGATCAACCTGGCTGTACGTTTTGGCAAGGCGGCCGAAACGATCTTAGGGTACACTGACGCTCACGACGTGCATTTGTTGGCGATGGTCACGCACGGCCGCACGGGTTTACGCCGTTGGGTCTATGGCAGCGTGACCGAGAAAGTGCTACGCGGCTCAAATTGTGCTATGCTTGTGGTACGACCACCGGCCGAAGAATTAAACGACTGAAGGAGGTTCCCATGTTAGACAAAATCTTAGTTCCACTGGATGGTTCCGAGCTGGCCGAACGCGCCCTCGATCCAGCCTATGCCCTTGCCCAGAAGAGGGGCGGGGAAGTGATTCTGTTACGTGTGCCGGTAGAGGCGGCCATGCTCGGCACCCATCTATCCGGCTTCGGCTTCGTTGGTTCGGATCCGACCGTGCCCATGTTCCATCACGACGCCGATGAGTATATGTCTGTCATAAGGCGGCAACGGCCGCCCACTGGCTTTACCTTACACACCAGAGTCATAGATGGTGACGTGGCCGGGGTCATTGTAGACACGGCCGCCGACGAACGGGTAGACCTGCTGATCATGTCTACGCATGGCTATTCCGGTTTCACCCGTTGGATGCTGGGCAGTGTTACTGAACGGGTGCTGCACAGCGCGTCGTGCCCGGTACTGGCGGTGCGCTCGTCGCGGCCGATCCAAAATGTTCTCGTCACCCTCGATGGTTCTGCCCTGGCCGAGCAAGCCCTCGCCCCAGCCCTGGAAATTGCCCACCGCCTGGGCAGCCAGGCCACTCTGCTGACGGCCGTGCCGAAAAAAGCCAGCCAGGACGAGGAGGCAGGCAGGCATCATGCGTTCAGTAGCCCTGATGAGGCCGCTGCCTATTTGCAGGATGCAGTGACAAAACACACCCGTCCCGGCCTATCCATCCAAACAGAGGTGCGGGTAGGTCCGGCCGCTTCCACCATTCTGAGCTACGTCGAAAGGCACGGAACAGATTTATTGGCTATGGCAACGCACGGCTATACCGGCGTTCGTCGTTGGGTCTATGGCAGTGTTACCGACCGGGTAGTGCGCGGCGCCCATTGTGACCTGCTGGTGGTGCGGCCGCCGGCCGCCT
>JBFMFT010000209.1:0-8611 GCA_040751925.1 Chloroflexota bacterium | reverse complement strand
CAAACAGGGTCAACACAAATGAAAAACATTGGCCGGCCTCCACCACGCCCTGATTGGCGGGGAGCAGGAGGGGTGGGGAGGCCTGGTAATGAACCGCTCCGATCCCCCAATCCCGGCCGCCCTGGTATAAGGGAGGAACGAGGCTATAGGCGCGGACGACGCTGCCGGGGTCTACCTCGGCCGCCAGCAGCCAGCAAGCCGGGCAGACGGCCGCGTGTTCGGGCGAGGGTTTAGCCGCGCGATGGGTCTGCGGGCAGGTAGCCCGCAACATCACCGAGGCCAGGGCATTGCGTAGCCGTTCACCCGCCTCGTAGCGGCCGAGGTGGACGGCCGTGCGGGCGACCAGGTCGAAGCGGAGGTGGGTGAGGGTGAGGGAGGTAGTCATCGCTCACTGAAATCCAGCCCCAGTTCGGTGGTATATTTGGCGGTTACCACGTAAATTTTCTGTTCGGGCCACAGTCGGCGTTGGCTCTTCAGCTGGTGGTAACGACCTAACGAGATGGGCACGAGTAACTGTCGGGCCGAAATGAGGGATTCTTTTGCCTCCTTCTCATAGGTCTCCAACAAACATTCTGGCAACACTTCCATACCTTCGAAGAGATCGTCAAATTGTTGCTCAATGGTCGGGTCGGACTGAAACGGCCGTAGGGTGCGAATCACGTCACGGTCAAATCCCTCCGCTATCTTCTGAAACTCAGCCTGCCAACTCGCCGCTACTTCCCCGGCGTAGATTTCATCTAGCCACCGGCCGACCGCGCTCTCGTCCAATGGCTTGCCATTCTCGCGCTGCAACACGGCCAACGTTCCCCGAACCAATCGTTCGTCGTAAATCTTTTGCCCATCGGCCGGTTGGGTGAAGACGTGAACCGGGGCCAGGTCCTTTTGCAAACGGCGGCGGTTGATACGGCCGAATCGCTGCACCAAGGCTTCCAGGGGGGCCGGCTCACTGTAAATCGTGTCCAGGTCAATATCCAGGCTCACTTCCACCACCTGGGTCGCTACCAGGACAATCGGCCGCCTGTCCTCACTCTTGGCGCCCGTATACTTTTGTACCAGTCCCTCTTTGTCTAAGCGGTCACGTTGGTTAAAGCGGCCGTGCAACAACTCCACGTGAACGCCATCATTACCCAGGCGGCCGCTAAGTTCCTGGTAAGCGCACTGGGCGTTATCCACCAGATTGCAGACCACCAGCACCGATTTGCCACGGCGGGCTACCTGGGCGATTTGCTCCAAATGGGCCGGGTCGAGCAGTTCCCCTTCTAAAAGGCGCAGTCGGTGACGCTGAAACGCCTGGAACAACTGGGGTGTCGCTTCGATAAGCTGGGGATCATTCAGCGCTTCCCGCAGCCAGTTCTGGATGAGGCTGGGAAAGGTAGCCGACATAATGAAGAAACGGGCATTGTAATAGCGGCGTAGATACTCGATGGTTTTCAGAATGAGGGCCAGACGCTTGACTTCGTAGGCGTGAATCTCATCGAAGATAAACAAGCCATCGTGGTAATCACTCAACTGGGCTTCGTACCCCTTCAGCCGGTACATACCCTTGAGCATCTGGTAGGGGCTGAAGACGCGCACCGGCGGGTAGTTGAGTTTGACCAAGTCGCGGATGTTGCGCGCTGTTTTCGCGGCCTGTTTCGGCTCGTAATTCCGCTCCATGAGTTGCTGGTAAAGTGTTAGCAAACTCCGGCCGTGTTGCAAACCGACGTACTCCTCACCAAACGTCTCCTTCAAGCGGCCCTGCATGGCGTTCATGCTGGCCTGGTAAGGCAGCGAGTAGAATAGGCGCGGAGCAGGACGGCCGTTCTGCGCTTGTCCGGCCGCCCACAGGAGCGCGGCCTCTGTCTTACCACTCCCTGTTGGGGCCACCAGCAAGGCCGACCCCGCCTGGTCGCCCGCCTGCCTTTGATGCCCAAACAGGCTATCGGGGTCAATCTGGCGACTGGTCAAGACCTGTGGCGCGCTGAATTGTACGTGAGGCAGAGGATCGGCGTGGGCCGAGGCGCTGTGATCGGCGTTGATCAGGTAGCCGCGCAAGGCCAACAAAGGTACCAGGACGGCCGCCTCCTTCTGGCGGTCAAGCTCCTTGATGAACTTGCGGTAGGCGCGTAGCCAGTGACAGATACGCCTCACGCCGTAAGGGGCGAAGGGCTTTTCCCAGTCCGGCGCGACTGCCACCGGTGTTACTCCTAATCCATCCAGGCCCAAAGTTTGCGCCCAGGGCCAGCCACACTCTGCCAGCCAACGATGCAGACCAGCCAGGTGTGTTGCTGGCAACCCCTCGAAGCAGGCCAGGATCACTTCGTCTTCTACGTCATATAGCTCGTCTATTTCACCTGCGTCCTTGTGGTGGGAGACGACGGCCGCCGCCGTCCACAGCCGCTCCTCCGCGCTCAAGCCATCGCCAATCCAATCCAGAAAAGCCAGGGAAAAGACCTCGTGGCGATGGCCTCCCCACCGCTCGCGCTGCTCCCGATCCTGGCGCAACACACCTTGAAAGCCGGGCATGGCTTTGCCAAAATCATGCAGGAACGCCCCCCAATACAGGCAATGCCACAGGCGGGGTTTCCCCAGGCGGCCGGGCAACTCCGGCCGCAGCCGGATGAAGTCAGCCAGACGGGAAAGAACAGTCCAGGTGTGGGTAGCCAGGCTCTCCGGCTGGCCGGCCGCCCCCTTGCCCGCGCTTTTGGCCCGAAGCTCCTGCTCAATCCAATCCGGCCAGGGCGTCATCTTCTTCCTCCACGAAGCCGAGGAAAGCCAGCCCCCGGCGCATCCCCTTAACCTCTGGCGACGCCGGGTCCACCCAATACACTTCTTCGGTCGGCCGTTCGCCAAACCACATAAACTCGTTGCTCTCGATTCGTTCCTGAACGATAAAATACCGCTCAAAAGCCGGAAACCGCAGCCGCTCATAGTCCAGGTAACGGGGCATCAGCACCGCGTAGCCCCGGTTGGTGTAGCGACTGGCGCTGTAGGGCAACAACGTATGTTCAAAGTAAGCCTGCCCGGCCGGCTGCAACTCAACCACTTCTACACGGGTATAGGTGAAGAGGTCTTGCGAGCGGCCGAGGATAACGGCGTAGCGCGGGCTACGAAAAGCCGCTTCCCACTCCGGCCGGTTCACGTACAACGTCAGGCGCGGCTCAAACAAAATCTCGCGGTAGAAGGGATTGACGTTGCCTTCTAACACTTTGGCTTCGCCGCTGCCCGGCAATTTGCCCGTCGCCGCCGTCAGCAAAATGGTATGCTCGATTTCCCGCGCCTTGCTACTATAGGTGAAATGGTAGGCGAATTGCACCCCGGCCGGATCGAACCATTCCCCCAGCGCGCTGGCGATGTGACCATAAATCGTTGCCGGCGGTGGTAAGGGAAAGGTTGGATGTACCTGCTGGATAAAGTGCGGGTAGCGAAAGGACGTGGTCAGCCCTTCCGCCACCACCTTTAATACGCGCATGGCTCTACTCCTACTCCAGCCAACTGGGATTCCGTTTTAGCTCTTGGATGAGTATTTGATACACTTGGCGGGGATGACCGATTTGCACGTTCTCCCGCCCGGCCGCCCACTGCTCAAATTTAGCCCGTTCCTCATCCAGATACCCCTGGACCCAACCCACGTACACGGGTGAGAGAATGTCGTCAGCAAAAACGGTCATGGCCTCCTCTAATGCTTCGGTCTTGACCTGTGGCAGACGCATGGAGTTCGGGCCAATCGCGTGGCCGAAGATGTGGTTGCCGCCCCTGGTTACGGCCAGAATGACCAGCGGTGGGGTAACGTCTGTGTAATGGAGAGTTTGCTTGGCCCCTCCTTCCAGACGGGCCAGACCATCTAGCAAGGCACTGATGCGCTGCAGCCGCTCCGCCCGCGATAGGCGATACTCCTTTGCTTCTGCCAGGTGTTCCAACCCGGCCGCCTTCGCCTGCTCTTGGCGCACATCGTCCAGGTTACGGTAACCTGTCTTCTGGCGATAAGAGAACGTCCCGGCCGCCCCTAAATCCAGCGAGAACAGGCCGCGCAAGGTCGCCCGGTAGAATTGGTGTTCGTGGGGTACCGGGTTGCCTTCCTGCCGGGCCATAACCCCAAAATCCTCCGTGATGTTCACGGGCGCAATTGAGACCAGCGTGCTAACGCGGAAGGGCGAGACGCGGGTGACGGTATCTGTCGTAGGTGTCTCGTCAGCGCGTGATTCGTCCGCCTTCCGTTTTTCTACAGCCGAAGTCTTCTTGGACGGCGCACGCATGTAGCCTAAAAGGTCATCATCCCAATATTTGATGGGGTTAGCGTCGGTGTAGGCTACCTTTTCCTCTTGGTAAATGGGCGCGCTCTGCCAGGCCTTGTTTTCAGCAAGGGTAGCGCGTAGCCAGTAGCGAAACGCCTGGGCCGAGACGTAGGGGAAAGCCCCCTCCCGTGTGCGAATGAGCTTGACGCCCACTGTATTATCAGTACGCGCCCCAGGAATACTACCCAGGTTGTTCAGCGCCGAAGCCGGCGCGTCAATTAGGAAAAGTCCGGTCACAAAAGCCATGATTATTTCTCCTTGTCACTTTCGCTTTCTTCGCGCTGATCAACCAGCGCGTCTTGATTGGCTCCTAGCCAGCCGTTGGCGTAAAGCTGTTCAACCATGCGGATGATCACCAGGTCACGGGCCAATCGCCAGTCTACACGGGCTAATTCCTCGCCCTCCTCAAACACCGCAATGTAATTATCCAGAGTCAGAAACGGAGCGTTACCCCGCCGCACGTGGGCTGTGTTTGCTTTAATGAGGGCGTTGCGTAAGTATTGATATCGTCCTTCCGTATAAAAGGTCTGAAAGAAGCGCCGGTCATTTTGCTCTTTGACGTATTCCGCCAGGGCGTCGCCCAGGTTGCGGATTGCTTGAATACGTTCGCCTTCCATATAAAGAATCCTCCTTAAAAATGGTTCGGTTACTTTCCAGGAAACCAGGTCAACCTCGCGGCGCAGGGAATATGCGCCGCGCGGGTCGCTTTTATCGGCCTGCGCGTAGCGCAAAGCCTGGCGTAAGAAATAGGTGCGGATGAAATGGCCGGCCTGCCCCGCCACGTCTTCCGCCACCCGGAACAGGTCTTCGTAGAGCCAGTTACGCGCCGGCCGGAAATCGGCCGACGTCTCCTTCTGTCCCCTTTTTAACACGGGCAATTCCCAACTGCGGGCCACCAGTCGTTCCCAGGCCCTTTGATAAACAGCGCCCAACATTTCCCGCAGATAAAGAATCACCTGTGACGGCAAATAATAAATCGCCAGATCCGCCCCCTGCCCACTGTTGGTGAGGTGATAGGCCGTGATCGAAAAAGGTTCCTTTTCCTCTCTCTCTTTTTCTTGCCTTTCTCGGAGCGCTTCCAACAGCTTTTCGATGAGCAAGGTACGATATTTTTGATGCGATTCAGGCATCTTGCTATCATTGTTTTGCTTGGCTAGATTGATGGCCCTCTTGTTCTGCTCTAGAAACTTCTTGGCAAAGTGACGCATGATCTCTGGGTTGTCTGAATGGACAGCCAGCAGCCGACCCTGGCATTTGGCGCATCCCAATGGAAAAGCCTGGATAGCCAGCAACGCCAAACCCGAAACGGGCAGCCCGGCCTCGCCATAGGGCAAGAAGTTGATGACGCCCTCGCCGGTGAGCAGGGGAATATGTTGGCGAAAGACCCGGCCGGGGGCCAACAAATCCTTCACGTCGAAGGGTACGGCCGCCGCCGGCAGCCCCATAAACACGTCCCGCTCATCCAATTGCGGCGTATCCGCTCGAAAAGCCCGCAGCACCTTACGCGAGTAAACCTCCCGGTTCTCTGGCGTTTTCTCATAGGCGGGCTGCGTGAAGCCAGAGTTGGGAAAGGCCACCGTCAGGAAGCTCTTGAGCGGATTGACCACGTAATTTTCGGCCATGTAGTCAGCGATAGCTTCCAGGTCGCGCTCCGTAACCTCCTCCGGCCGCTCCTTATCGGCAAAAGCCACAATCGTTGCCACGCCTACGTCCACCAGCGGATGCCCTGTATATCGCAACATTTCAACCCTGTTTTCCTTCTTGACAAGTGTTTTGGTATGTGGCAGAACGTAGCTAGAAACAAAACCGGAGACCGGTTTTCTTTCCGCCTAGCGAAAAGCCGCCGGAATGGTGGCCTGTCTGGTAACAGACCAGCTAGGCGGGTTTTTTTGTCTGTCTAATACCGCCATACAACTATCCTATGGCGCACCAGGTCAAAGAAACGACTATCTTCTTCGCTCAATTAGAGGATACACTTAAGAAACCCCCAGACAGAAAAGCGCGGCCGTCTGGTGCGCCCTACACACTTCCTGCCGCAACCACCCCGGCCGCTCCACAGTCACCTTATCCCCATAATACAACAACCAACTCACCATCTCCGGCGTGATACCCACGTGGAGCGTGAGGCGGACGCGCCCATCGGGTAGGGTCTCACTTCGCTGGCTCTTGTGCCAATACTCCTCCGCCACCCAGCGGCCGGCGTCCGCCTCAAAGAGCAGCGACACCTCCTCCGGTTCGGCCGCCGCCCCCCGCATCAACCCCCAGGTATCACCCAGGTATGCTTCCAGGTCGAAATCGGCCGGAATCGTATATTTCGTGTCCAACAGTTCTGCTTCCTGCACCCGGTCCACCTTAAACTGAAGCACCTTCTCGCGCTGGTGATCATACGCAATCAGATGCCAGGAACGATTATAAGGCATAAGATGATAAGGTTCAAAAATTCGCTGGCTCAACTCACCCTCCCGCGAGGCCGTGGCGTAGACGACGGCCACCTGCCGCCGTTCCATCAGGGCGCGGTGCAGCAAGGTCAGCATGGCCTGGCGGTGAGCCTTAACGGCCCGCCGGGGCAATTGCTCCGTCGCTTCGCGCAACAACGGCCGCCACTCATCCGGGAAAATAGATTCCAGACGAGCGATAGCCGCGGCCAGCTCGGCCGAGTTGACCCCAGGGAGAGCTTGCGCGGCGCGGGCGGCCGCCAACAAAGCCAGGGCTTCGCCAAACGAGTAAGCTGTGGTAGGCAATTGCGGCAGCCGCTCAAACGAATAGCCCACTCCATCGTGGACCAACTTCAGCCCCAGCCGGTAGCGCACCAGCTCCAAGTCCTTCTGTATCATGCGCTCACTAACTTCGTGATGGGCGGCCAGCGCGCGCCGGCTCCAGCGGCCGGGCGCAACCGCGATCTGCTGAATCACCTCCAGCACCCGCGCCGTCCGGCGAATTTGATCATCCCGGCCGCCTGAAGCAACAGTTCCTTCTTCCATATCCATTTCCAATCTTCTCACTTTACATTCAACCATAAGCGCGGGAACGCTCCGGTTCCCATGCCACAGCCGGCCGATTTTTCCCTTCCACATATAATATATACACTTTTGCCCTGTTTTTCTTCACTTTTCCTGATGGGATGTCGAGCGATTCTCCAGAATCGCTCCACCGTGTGGGAACCGGGGAGTTCTCCCCCCTTTGCTTAAATCAAGTAGGAGAATCAGTGAGATCGAAACGGGGAGTAAGCACCCCCAGGGGCGGCCCGGCGCCTGAGTGTGCCCCACTCCTCAACCGCGTTCATCCGCGTTCTATTCTTTCTATGGAGGCCTCTATGCCCATCATCCAAAACCTCATCGCCGACGTGTTCGGCTCCCACGTGGGCAAATACAGCGAACGGCTCAAAGTTACCCAGGGCGGCGAAACCCTCACCCAGGCCCCCCTCCTTCACCTGGAGAGCGTCATCATCACCAACGCCGGCGTCAGTGTCTCGGCCGAAGCCATCCGCGCCTGCGCCGAACGGGGTATTCCCATCCACTTCGTCAGCGGCACCGGCACGCCCTACGCCAGCCTCTACAGCGCGGGCCTCACCGGCACCGTCCTCACCCGTCGCGCCCAACTGCTGGCCTACACCCAGGCGGCCGGCCTCCGCCTCTCCCTGGCCTTCGCCACCGGCAAAATCGAAAACCAGGCCACCCTCCTCAAATACACCGCCAAATACCGCAAAGAGACCGACCCTACCACCTACCAGGAACTCCACCTGCTGGCCGGCGAAGTGCGTGACCATCTGGCCGAACTGGGCGACCTCGAGCAAATTGCCATCCGCGAAGGCACGTGGATAGACGATATGCGCGGCCAGCTTCTTTCCATCGAGGGGCGGGCGGCCCAAAAATACTGGGCCGGCATCAAACTCGTCCTGCCCGAAAGCCTGGCCTGGCCCGGCCGCCAGGGGCGTGGGGCGCGCGACCCCTTCAACAGCATCCTCAATTACGGCTACGGCATCCTCTACGGCCAGGTCGAACGGGCCATCGTCCTGGCCGGCCTCGACCCCTACGGCGGCTTCATCCACGTAGACCGGCCGGGCAAACCCAGCCTCGTCCTTGACCTCATCGAAGAATTTCGCGCCCCCATCGTAGACCGCACCATGTTGGGCCTGGTCAACAAAGGCGTCAAAATCGAGCAAGACGAGCGCGGCTTCCTCGTAGATAAATGTCGCCGCCAACTGGCCGAAAAAGTCCTCGACCGCCTGGAAAGTGACGAACTCTACGAAAAGAAGCGCTACCCCTTCCGCCACGTCATCCAGACCCAGGCCCGCCACCTGGCCACCTTCGTCCGCGGCGAACGCGAGCGGTATGAAC
>JBFMFT010000208.1:0-8694 GCA_040751925.1 Chloroflexota bacterium | reverse complement strand
GATAAGTGCGCCTGGGCAAAAGCCTGCCAGGTATCTTGTGCGGCTTTCGGGATATATCCCCTCATCCCCTCATCCCGGCCCTCTTCCAAACCTGAATGACGCCGCAACAAAGCGATGAACTGCCCTTCACCCGGGAAGCGATGCGGCCACAGGCGGACTGTGTAGCGAAGTTGATCGCCTTGCGCGGCCGGTAACAGATCGGCCGCCACCCAGTCGGGGCGGCCGTCAGCGAAGCCTGGATAAGTAGGCAGTTCGACCAGTTCATAATCAGGGTGTTCGGCCAGAAAGCGAGCCACCACCCGCTCATTCTCTGCGGGTGAGAAGGCGCACGTGCTATAGGCCAGCCGGCCGCCGGGGCGCACCAGGCGCGCCGCCGCGGCCAGGATAGCCGTTTGCCGCCGGGCGCAGGCCCGCACGATGTTCTCGCTCCACTCCAGACCCCTCAGGCGACGAAACAGGGCCTCCCCAGAACAAGGCGCGTCTAGCAATACCTTGTCAAAAATCGCCCCGAAAATCACCGCCAGCTTCTCCGGCGTGGCCTGGGTAATCGTCACCTGGCCCGCTCCCCACCGTTCCAGGTTAGACACCAGGGCGGACACCCGGCCGGGCTCCACCTCATTCGCCACCAATAGCCCCTCATCGCCCATGAGGGATAGCAGATGGGTGGACTTACCCCCCGGCGCGGCGGCCAGGTCTAACACCCGTTCCCCCGGCCGGGGACGCAGGAGGCTGGCAACGACCATTGCTGATGGTTCTTGCAGGTAGTACAACCCGGCCGCGTGGTAGGGGTGACGGCCGAAGGATGAAGGATGAAGGATGAAGGATGAATGCTTCTTCACTTCATCATTCATCATTCCCAATTCGTCATTGACGATGAAGCCGGCCGCTTCGTACTCTCCCACCGGCCGTAGAGCGAAGGGGACGAGTTGTTGGAAGTCGGCTACGGCAACCTTGAGCGTGTTGACGCGCAGACCGGCTACTGGCTCGGTGGTCAGACTTTGGGCAAAGGCGGGGTATTCGTCGCCGAGCAGGTGGGCCATGCGGGCCAGAAAGGCGGCCGGTGGATCAGGTTGGGGTGGCGAAGGCTGTCTTTTCACGTTGGGGCTGGTACAATTCGCACATTACGCACTATATCACGTTTGCCCTGTCCAGGCATTGGCTATGTTATTATACATTCGCAAGGACCTACCCTGGAAAACCACACCAGACCTTAATGGTCAAGAGGAATAGAAAATATGGAACTTATCACAGCGGGTATCAAGAATGGGGCACTTGAGTTGCCAAACGAAGTGCTGACGTGGTTGAAGCCCGATGATCGGTTGATGTTCTACATCGAGGGAGACACGTTGATTCTCAAAAAGGTGAATCCGCTACGCCTCTCAGAACTAGCTGATCGGATTTCTACCGATGTGGAAATACCCCTGCAAGAGATAGTGGACGAAGTTCACCGTTACCGCGAAGAGAAGCGACATGCGCTGGAATTCCCCAGCGCATAGGGTGTATTCTTGTAATGTACTCCTCCTCTGCGATGGTGCTGTGGAACAGATAATGGGCCGGGTGTTAAAGCTACCGCACGGCCGTCTATCCCTACCAGCCTTCCTACCCGATGGCACGCGGGGCGTCGTGCGGGCGGTGGATAGCCAGGACTTGCTGGCCTGCGGCGTCCAGGCCGTGCAAATGAACGTCTTTCACTTGATGCAGCGGCCGGGCACGACGGTGATTCAGGCGTTGGGTGGGCTGCACCGGATGACCGGCTGGACGCGGCCGATTTTTACCGATTCGGGCGGCTACCAGATCTATTCGCTTATTCACCAGAATCCCAAAATGGGTACGATTACTGAGCGGGGAGCCATCTTTCACGGCGAGGGCGCCGAGCGCAAATACAACCTGACGCCGGAGAAGAGTATCCAGTTGCAGATGAGCTATGGGGCAGACGTGTTGATTTGCCTGGATGATTGTACGCATGTGGACGCGCCGGCGGCCGAGCAGGAGAGTTCGGTGCGGCGGACGGTGAAGTGGGCCAGGCAGTGTAAGGTGACGTTTGAGCGGTTGGTGGGAGAGGGGACGCGGATGACGCGGATCGGGCGGATGGACGCGGATAAAGAGGAGGGGGGTTCGACGACCGCGACTGGGGATGATAGCAGGTTGCGGCCGTTGCTGATCGCGGTGATCCAGGGTGGCAATTCACCCACTTTGCGCCGGCAGTGCGCGGAGGCGTTGCTGGAGATTGGTTTTGACGGCTTTGGTTATGGCGGCTGGCCGCTGGACGGGCAGGGGAATCTCTTGGCGGAGATGTTGGCTTGTACCCGCGAGTTAGTGCCTGAGCCGTTTCCCTTGCACGCGCTGGGGGTGGGCCACCCGGCCAACGTGCTGGCCTGCTCTCGAATGGGCTACCAGCTTTTCGACAGCACCATGCCCACGCGGGACGCCCGGCACGGCCGTCTCTATGCCCTCACCGTTGATCCGGCCGCCGCGCCCCTGTCCGGCGACTGGTTCACCTATTGTTACGTGCAGGACGACAAACATCTCAAGGCCAATCTGCCCATCTCACCCTATTGTGATTGTCCCGTTTGCCACCGCTACTCCCTGGGCTACCTCCACCACCTCTACAAGCTCGGCGACAGCCTCTACTCCCGCCTGGCGACGATGCACAATCTACGTTTTATGACGCAGTTGATGACAAGTCTTTCGCGGGGATTAGGGGATTAGGGGATTGATCCCTTAGGATAAGCCGTGAGCGATCACACCTCATCAACCACCCCAATCCACATTCATCCGCCCGATCCGCGTCCCATTTCCGTAGCGTCACCACTGGAACAACTGGTAGCGGCCGTCTTAGCCAGCCCCAAGTACTGCACCATAAGCCCCGCATTGGTCGAGCGGATCGGCCGGCAGGAGTTGGCGGTGCGGCCGGGCTGGAAGGAAGCCGTCAAGGCCACCAAGAACCGGCTGCACCAGGTGGGGGGGGCTTATTTCCAGACGCGGCCGGATTACGAAAAGGCCCTGGCCCGGCTGCGAGAGGCGGCCGGTGGGGGGATGGAGGGGCTGCGGCCGGTCTGCCAGGAGGTCATGCGCTGGCACACTTCAACCCGCGAGCGGCTGCCCTTCCTGGAACAGTTCTATGCGGAGACAATCGGCACGCTGCCCGACCTTCACAGCGTCATTGACATAGCCTGTGGCTTAAACCCCCTGGCCCTCCCCTGGATGCCCTTCGCCAACACCCAAAACCCTCAGCCATCCTCCGCCCTCCATCCTCCGTCCTCCGTCAGCGCCCCTCTTACCTATTACGCCTACGACATCTACAGCGACCTGGTAGCCTTCCTGAACGGGTTTTTGGCCCTGGCCAGGGTGGAGGGCAGGGCAGAAGTGCGGGACGTGGTGGGCCATCCACCTGACCGGCCGGCCGACCTGGCCCTCCTTCTCAAAACCCTTCCCTGCCTGGAACAACTGGAAAAGGGGGCGGCCGGCCGGCTGTTGGAAGCGGTACAGGCCCGTTACTTGCTGGTGTCATTTCCGGCGCGGAGTTTGGGTGGGCGGCCGAAGGGGATGGTGGAGAATTATGAGGCGTGGTTCCTGGATTTGATCGAGGGGAAGGGGTGGCGGGTCGAGCGGTTTGAGTTTCCTACTGAACTCGCCTTCTTGGTGCAGAAAGGCGAGTAACCGTGAACAGTGAGATGCAGGCTTGCGTTTGAGCAGGACCAACTGTCCGGAAAACTCTCGTTTGCCGCGCTTAGGCAGACCGCATTAGGTAAAGTGGGGTAACGGTCGGGTTCAGGCGCGTTGCGAAGCGCAGCAGAGCAACGTCGCCTGCATGTGGTGTTAGGCGGCTTAATGGCCCATGCTCATTGGAGTGAGCGCGAATTTGTCAAGACAATTCTTCACGGTGATTCATAGAAAACTGGAGTCTTGCTATCAGCATTTCCCCTACCAATATGGCGACTGCTACCACGCCACCGAGCCCGGCACCCCATAAAACCAGTACCCCCCGGTGCGCATACCAGACTCCGCCGAACCAAAGGAACGCGTAAATACCTGCTATTCCCCATGCGCTCAGGTGACAGACCCGCAGCCACCGGCGCTCTCCGAACAGGAGGAGAAGCAGGGTACTGAGAACAGGCAGCGCTGGCGGCAGGCAGAGGAGCCACATCACATCGCGGCCATATAAGGCACCTTCTTCCACATATCCTTTGAGAGTAATCAGGCACGCGCAATAACCATCACCCAGCCAGACAAGAGGGCGTAGACCGGGTGCAGGAGGGCGAGAGCACGATTCTTCTGTTGCCGGGTGGCTATCGGCAAACCAAGGCCCCATCATTGCCATCAGCAGAAACACTAGAGATGCCACTCGGCCAACGGTTTTCAGTTTGCTGACCCGGAACATAATCTCTCTGGGGGACTATCATTCACACAATGCCGCCTAACGGCCTCGAGCTGAGCGGCGCAGCACAGCTACATCGTACATGGAATCGCGCTGAGGCTGCGTCTGCTCCAGCGAGTTGTTAGTCCGCACTGAGCCGCACCTTGGACACTTCAGCGGCGATTTCTATCCAGCGAGTCACGAGATTAGGCAGGAACGTAGGTCAACCTGATCACATCCTCGCCAATCCGGTCATTAGTCATAAGGCGGAGCGGCGGCCGGGGTCCGGCGAAATATGGTTTGCCGTGACCAAGCACGACGGGGTGCAGGTAGATTCGATACTCATCGATCAGGCCAAGTTCAGTGAGGCTGTGCGCCAAGTCCGGGCCAGCAACTTCGATCTCCCCGTCGCGCTCGGCCTTCAGCTCGCGGATGGCGCCCTCGAGATTATCGTCAACAAGCCTGGCGTTGGGGCCGACCGACTTCAACGAGCGCGAGACGACCCACTTCGGCTGGTTCCGCCACGCCGCCGCGAAGGCGTGTTCCTCTGCATCCCATTCAGGATGATCGTCGTCCCAGTAACGCATGACCTCATACATTTTGCGACCGTACACACAGCCCGCCTGCCCCTGAGCCTCCTCGATGAAGTGGCGGAAGAGCGTGGGGCTTGGCGCAAACGCCGTATGGTCGACGTAGCCGTCCAGCGACTGGTTCATTCCGAACACGAGCTTTGCCATACCACTTCCTTTCCTCACGCGGCACATCTGCGCGGCTTTTGAGCATCGCTGATGACTGAGACGTTGCGAGTTGTGCGGCCTAACTCTTTATTACCCGGCAACGCTTGCAGGGTAATCTTTTGTTCCTAAATGATACCCTGCTCTCTTGAGAGTGCAAGAGCTTGAATGCAGGTGTTTACCCGGCAATAACGGGCAGGATAAATGCTCATTCCGGGGTGTTTACCCTGTAATCATGGGACAAAAGATGGCAAGGCCAGGTAGACTGTCTAAAAACCCTGGCGCGAACGGGAAAAGTCGGGCAGACTTGTGGCTTGTGCAAGCGCCTGACCAGGAACTTGTAGAGGCGGCCGTAGCGGCCGTCAAGCACTCAAAAAAGTACAGCCAGACGGCCGACGAAACCGTGCGCGCCCTGGCCGTGGAAACCAGGCTGCGGTCATTGGCCTTCCCCTTCCATTTCTTCATTCTGGGGCAGGATCGAAAGATCGTTTACCAGCAGCATGGCCGTGCGGCCGTCGAGCATGACCGGCGACTGTAACGGATGGCCTTCCACGTCATAGAAACGGATGGCGGCCGGCCACGAGTATTCGGCATCGGCCGGGGCGTAGACCTGCCCGCCAGTGGCACCGAAATACACGCCGCACGGATCGAGCGCGCAGTTGGGGGGACGGCCGAAGGGGATGGTGGAGAATTATGAGGCGTGGTTTGTGGATTTGATTGGGGAGAGGGGGTGGGGGGTGAGGCGGTTTGAGTTTGCGGCCGAGCTAACCTTTCTGGTAGAGAAGGGAGATTGGAGATAGGAAAGCTCTGGTTTTCCAAAATTTGCTTGATACCAGGCTTCACTTGGACGACGTAAGCTGCCTCTGGTCCAAATCCAGAAGGTTAGGAATACAATACAGGTTAGGAGTACAATCTATTCACTAGGAGTGTTTGGTTGCGTCTATTTGGGAAAAAATCGCCCCCACATTAAATGTAATAGCTCCTCTTTTCATGTCTCCCACAATTTTGATTGACGTATATGCATCAAAAATCAATGTGCCGGCTTCGTCCACTAAAGTAAAGTGTGCCGTAGTCCTTTTTCCAGGGGACACAACAACCTTTCCAGGTCTTTCGGTAAATTCTGATATACATGCATCTAGGATGAGGTCAGTTGCTTCCTGGGGCGACTTTATCCCCAATGCTTCTAATGTAGCAGCATGAGTACCCACAAACCTAATCTGAGTCAGAATAGAATACGACTCCTCAAGATCGAAAGAAACAATATCAATTTCACTTGTAAGGCTTCCGTCCCGTTCCTCGGTGAAGAAACCCCAGTCGATGTAATAATGATCATCAGTTGTGGTCCGACCAGATCCCTGTATTCGATAATATGGTACCAGAACTGCCAAAAGCTCTTTCAATCCGTGTTCAAAATCGTTGCGGAAGTCGGCATATAATTTGTCTCGAATTAACAACGGCAACTTGCAGTCATCAATTACAATCGGCAAGATTAGAACCTTACGTTCTTCGATCTCTCTCAGTAAACCTGCTGTTATTTCGCGCTTCACCCACTCCGAAGAGAGCGAGTTCTTCGAGAATATGACGCAGAAAAAATGGGCATCTTCAAGCCCATCCTGGACTTTTCGTATTAGAGAATCCCCCACACCTATACGCCACGAATCCTTCCATACCTTAATGTCCCGACGAGACAATTCAAGCGCGAGTCGTTCTGCGAAGTCACTGTCGTTATGGTTATAGCTGATAAAGACTGACATAATTGATTCCAGGTATGAAGTACTTGGGTACGTCCACACTTAATCGTGGTGTCCAGAGTACGGCTGGTGACATCTACCAGAGAGACCACGATTTAGTGCAGTCCTACCAGTACTTGCCTTTCGATAACAAATGCTTGCCTTTCGACAATAAATCACCTTAAAAACAGAATACGGCTAAACTTCTGTCTCTATGGCAGAAGTAGAAGTAAAAAGCGGGGGATGGTCGTCGTTTGATCCAAATCGTAGGGCAAGCTGCCAGCTTGCCAGGGTGCAATCTAGCAGATTGCACTACAGATGGGCGAAACGATGACCAACGCCTAAATTTCGTTCACATTTGGTCAAAGCTCTGCCTGTGCTGGCAACGGATAAACAGCGGATGGCTGGCCGCACCATCCGCTTATCCGCTGTTTATCCGTTGCGGGGTGGCAAATTTAACATTGTCAAATTACTTTTCCTTATGACGATGCTTGGTAGCACCACAAGACGGTGTGGAATCTCCTGTGACACTATCTCGGAACTCCAGACTATTCTGTGGTGCTACCCGATGCTTGCAGTCTTCTGGTTCTCATCAGCCGTGAGCTCAGATACCAAATTGCAACCTCGACTATAATTAAAGGTCCTAAAACACAGCCGACTATCGGATCGCCTTCTCCCATAATCGCAACTGTCTGTAGTACCAACCAAATGGTTGCTTCGGCACTAAGATCGCGAAGCTGTTTGTAGCCTGTATACTCTCCCTGGCGCGCATGTCTCAGTTGCACCACTGCCCAAATGGCGACACCTAAGTTTAATGCGCCAATTCCGATGCTCCAGAATCCGGGCAATTCGACGAGACCGCCAAGGCTCACAGATCCTTGAGGAGAAATTAGACCAAAGATGAATTGAGCGAGACCGATTAAACCCCATAGCAGGGAAGCCAGTATCACGAGGGGAGTAATGACAGAAAGCAATCGCCGTTCGGAAGGACCGATTACAGATGTATCCGACTGACCGGCGGAATCCGGTACCTTTAACTCAGTGCTCTCTCCGCTAATGGGCAGGGCAGGGTAAGTCTTTTCAGAACTACCTCTCAAGTCAACGACAAAGGATAAGAGGATTCCAACCGCTCCTAATACTTCCAGCCAACCACCGGGAAGGATTTCGATGTCTACCCCTCTCTCCTCTACGTTGTACCAGATGTTTAGTAGAGGCACTGTTCCCACAATGCCGGCGACTAGTCTCGCAGCCGCAGTTGGAATTCGAAGGTGTGACCTATCTGTTCTTACAAGGAAGAGCAGCACTATGCAGAATAATCCTGCTAAGGGTGTAGCCCAGTATAACCAAGGGTCTTCAACTATCATTGGCGCGGTGTTGCCTGTGGCGAGGTCATAACCGCTCAATTCGGTGTTACAGGCTCTCAACCCAGGGAGAAAAAAGGCTATCGTAATGATCAACCCTGACAAGGCACCGAGTTTGCTTCCGATTGACTGCTTTCTAAACATTGGAATTCCCTCCTCATCTCAACTCCAGTACACAGAGATAACAGTTGGCACTTTACCGCATTTGATGGCCGAGACCGCTGACACAAAATACTCCCGGCGCAAGCTGGAAAAGTCGGGCAGACTTACGGCTTGTGCAATCGCCCGACAGGGATATTGTAGAGATAGTCATATCGGCCGTCAAACGTCATTTGTCGTTGGGGTGAATGAAGGAGAAGGGCGAGGCATATCCCCGTTGCCTCGCCCCTACCGCGCCCACCAACCCGGCCGGCCGCCTACGGCAAGATCGAAACATCCTTCACCAGCAGCACGGCCGTCCGGCCGTCCAGCCTGACCGGCGACTGTAGCAGGTGGCCTTCCACGTCGTAGTA
>JBFMFT010000207.1:0-8695 GCA_040751925.1 Chloroflexota bacterium | reverse complement strand
GAATCCCCTAATCCCCTAATCCCCGCTAAAACAATGAACCATAATAGATCGTGGCGACGATGTGAATGATCATGGCCGCGAAGAGGGTCAGACCGAGCGGAATGTGGGCGGTGTGCCAGAGACCCATCAGGCGGTGCACAGTCTGTAACGAGCGAATCTGGCGCACCAAACGCTGTTGTTGGCGCAGGCCCCGTTCAATCTCGGCCAGGCGTGTCTGCTCCTCCCGCTCCAACTGGCGCACGGCCGTCTGAATCCGCCGTTGCTCCCGCCATTCCTCAAAACGGCGGGCCAGCACGTCGCGAATAGGCAAGTCGCCCGTGACGGCCGTCGCCGCCACTTCCTTCTGCACCAGGAGTTGAATCCGATTGGGCTTATCGGCCGCCCAGGCCGCCAGAGCGGCCCGCTGCCTGGCTAATTCCTCTTCCAACGCCAGCCGGTCTACTTCCACGCCAGCCAGGGTGCGCGGCACGGCCGTGTAGATGTAACGCCCCAAGAAGCCGCTGGCGACGACGATGGCTGTCAGCAGGGTGGTGAAACCGGCCAGGCCGCGAAATTCCAATCCCGTGTGCATCAGCACCAGCACCGGGCCGACGATGCCCGTGAAGATGTGGAGGGAGAGCCAGTGGCGGACGCGGCCGAAACGGACGAAAGCCAGTCGTTTGCGCGCGCTGTACAGGGTCTCGGTCATCACCATCAGGATTGAGCCGAGAATCCCCAGGGCGTGGCCGAAAGGATGGCCGCCGGCCGGGATCGTCATCACCTCGTAGACCACGTAAACACCGGTCAAGAAGAGGAGAACAACAAAGCTAATTTTGAGTTCGAAGTTTTCGCTCATAAATATAGGGACGGAAGACGAAGGACGGGCGACGAAAGACCTCTGTCTTCCGGCTTTCGTCCTTCATCATCTACTTCAATCGTCGTCCCAACTGTCTGTATTGTGACACTCCGAACACTGCGGCACAGGCGGGATATGATCCTCGTCATTGGGTGGGGTGTGGCAGGACTGGCAATCGGTCAATCCCTGGTGGCTGAAGTTCACGTCGCCCCAGTTGTTCGTATTGTGGCAGTTGGAGCATTGACCGGGGAAGTGGCCGGCCGGAGCGTCGTCGCTGTGGCAACTGATACAATCCGTCTGGCCTGCGTGGCTGAAGGTGGCGTCATCCCAACTACTGGTGTTGTGGCAGTTGGAGCATTGGCCCGGATAGTGGCCGGCCGGAGCGTCGTCGCTGTGGCAACTGATACAATCCGTCTGGCCGCTGTGGTCAAAGGTGGCGTCTTCCCAACTGCTGGTGTTGTGGCAGTTCGAGCATTGACCGGCGTAGTGGCCGGCCGGAGCGTCGTCGCTGTGGCAACTGATACAATCCGTCTGGCCGCTGTGGTCAAAGGTGGCGTCATCCCAACTACTGGTGTTGTGGCAATTGGAACATTGGCCGGTGTAATGGCCGGCCGGAGCGTCCGCGCTGTGACAACCGATACAATCCGTTTGACCGCTGTGGTCAAAGGTGGCGTCATCCCAACTACTGGTGTTGTGGCAGTTTGAGCATTGACCGGCGTAGTGGCCGGCCGGAGCGTCGTCGCTGTGGCAACCGATACAATCCGTCTGGCCGCTGTGGTCAAAGGTGGCGTCATCCCAACTACTGGTGTTGTGGCAATTGGAACATTGGCCGGTGTAATGGCCGGCCGGAGCGTCCGCGCTGTGACAACCAATGCAGTCCGTCTGACCTGTGTGGCTAAAGGTCACTTGCGTCCAATCGGTCGTGTTGTGGCAATTGGAACATTGGCCGGTGTAATGGCCGGCCGGGGCGTCCGCGCTGTGACAACTGATGCAGTCCGTCTGACCCGTGTGGCTAAAGGTCACTTGCGCCCAATCGGTCGTGTTGTGGCAGATGGAACACTGGCCGGTGTAATGATCGGCCGGGGCCTGGCTGCTGTGACAACTAATGCAGTCCGTCTGACCCGTGTGGCTAAAGGTCACTTGCGCCCAATCGGTCGTGTTGTGGCAGCTAGAACACTGGCCGGGGTAGTGATCGGCCGGAGCCTGGCTGCTGTGACAACTAATACAATCCGTTTGGCCTGTGTGGCTAAAGGTCACTTGCGCCCAATCGGTCGTGTTGTGGCAGCTAGAACACTGGCCGGGGTAGTGATTGGCCGGGGCCTGGCTACCGTGGCAACCCAGGCAATCGGTAAAGCCAGTGTGACTGAAGGATACCTGCGCCCAATCTCTGGTAGTGTGGCAGGTGGAACACTGGCCGGGGTAGTGACCGGCCGGGGCCTGGCTGCTGTGGCAACTCAAGCAATCGCTAAAACCAGTATGGTTGAAGGTGACCTGCGTCCAATCGCGGGTATTGTGGCAAGCCGAACATTGGCCGGGGTAATGGCCGGCCGGTTCGTCAGCCTGGTGGCACGACTGGCAATCGGTGTAGCCGGTGTGGTCAAAGGTGGCTTCCGCCCAGTCTGTGACGCTGGTGTGGCAGTTGGCGCACTCGCCTTCGTAGTGGTCTTCCGGCGCATCTAGCGCGTGGCAGGCCAGACATTCGCTGACGCCAGCGTGGTCGTAACTGTATTCAGTCCAATCGGCCGTGCTGGTGTGGCACTCCACACAGTCAATCGGGTAATGGGGCTGCGGCCGCTCTTCTTCGTGGCAAGACGCACACTCGGTGACACCTTCATGGTCAAACTGGAAGGGGGTCCAGTTATTGATGGTGTGACATTCGGAACATTCGGCCGGGAAGTGGTCTGGCGGCCGTTCGTGACAAGTGCTACAGACGGCCGACACGCTGGTATAACGGCCGTCGGCGTGGCACTCCGTGCACTCCAGGTTGGCGTGGCCGCCAATGAGGGGGAAGAAGGCGTGTTCTACCTGCCCTAAGAAAGAAACGGCCTGGCCGGCCACAGTGGGGAGGCCCATCTCTGCACCGCCGGACGAGGTAACCGCGGCCGTGGTCGCGCCCGGTAGTTCTGCTTCCAATAGGAACGTGACCTGGCTAACGAGGTCCGCCACGGCCGGGTCGTCGGGTAGGGTCTTGACAAAGGTGTAGACCCGAATCAAAAGGGCTTGCCAGCGGCCGTGCAGGCGGGCCTGCTCGGTTTCTGGCGCGGCCGCCATCGGTTTAGCCACCAAATCCAGGGCTTTAGCCAGGGCTTGCACCCCGCTATCCACCTCCTCTGGGGACTGGGCCATTTCCAGGTCTACCAGGCGTCGTTCAGCCATGTCAATCGCCACGTCTGCCCGGCGGGTAGAATCGAAGATAAGGCCCTGGCGTACCCATTCAGCCAATTGCTGTATCCCAAAAAGCGTGTCGCCCGGCCGGTAAGGATGCTTCTCGGCCAGGTAGACCAATGCTCCACCTAGCGAGACAAACAGGACAATGGCCGTCGTGAGGAGGATGAGCAGGCGTTTCATGGGGATACCTCCTGGCCGCAAGCGTGGCAGAAGCGCGCCCCAGGGCGCAGACCTTCGCCGCATTGCGTACAGTAACCGGCGTCAGCCGGCTTCCCTCCTGCTAATTCTTGGCGCGGCCGGGAGCCTTTCCCCTTCGGCCGCAAAGCCAGGCCAAACAAGGCCAGACCAACCAGGCCGGCCCCACCCACCAGGGCCACGACCCAGGTGGGTGTAGTGCCAGAATCCTCGGCGGCCGGCGCGGTGGATGAACTGTTCGACCCGGCCGCCAATTGCTCCCGCGATACCGAGGGGGCCGGGTCGGTCTTGGTGTAACGAATGGCGATAGATAGCTCCTGATTAGCAGTCAGGGCTTGTCTCTCGTAACGGTGGTAGGTAAAGCCGAACGCGCTGTCCAGGCGGGTACTGTCGGCCGCTGGTTCTAACTGCCACTGCGTCGCCTTCAAGGGTTGCTGAACTTCCAGCATCAGTCTGTCCACTGGTTGAGGTGAGCTAAAGGTAAAGGTGAACTGTTTTTCGGGCAGGTCTGGCAGGGGATCGTAATAATACTCGTAGAAGAAGTGCGCGCTATCTAGCGTGTAAGAAACGAGCAGCCAGCGCGGGTCGGCCGGGTCGGGCTGGGTCTCGAACGGCCGGGCGTCGGTCTGGCCCGTCGTAACGTCCATGACGGCCGTCTGGTTGATTTGCGCGCCCTGGGGGACGCGGAAGGTGACCGGCCAGGTTGCCCGGCCGCTTTCCGCGCCGGCCATGCGCCCCTGGACAATGACCAGGACACGCGGATCGTCAAACTCTGGCATGACCCGCACCTGTAATTCCTGGATTGCCAACGAGTCCGGTGTGGACGTTTGGGCCATGACCGGCCGGGTCGTCAATGACCAGATACCCAAATAGAGTAGTAACAAAAAGACCTGGCAACTGAAGTTGCGGCTACGTCTACGAAGTCCGCCTACGCGGACTGCCAGAAAGTCGGCGCCGGCCGACTTCGTAAAGGGTAGGCGCGGTTTCAACCGCCCGGCGATCTCAATCATCCTCACCTCCCTCTCCGTTTTCCCCTTCTTCCTTGAGGCCAGTCGGATGGCACTCGATACAGTCCTCGAAATCCAAAATCCCTTCCTCAATGTGTTCGGCGCGGACACGGGCTGGGTCGTGTTCGTGGCAGTTGTAACAGGTATAAGTTGTGTAACTCTGCTCGTGGCAGGTCTCGCAACTCAGGTTGCTCTGACTACCATGATTAAGAGGGAAGGTGTGGTGGGTGAGTTCGGCCGGCAGCCAGGCCGTCGTCGTGTGGCAGCGTATACAGTCCAGACCAAAGAGACCGGCGTGGATGGCTGGTTCCTCGTGGCAGGCTGAACATTCGCCGGGCGTGCCAGCGTAGACTTTGTTGACGTGGCAGCTCTGGCAGTCGGCCGTCGCGTGCGCCCCATCCAGGAGAAAGACCAGGTTGTGGTCGAAGTGAGCCAGGCGGTCATGGCCGTCGTGGCAGGCCAGGCAGTCTGAGCCGAAAAGGCCATCGTGTTCAGCCATGAAAGGAGGATTGGCGTCCGTGTGACAGGTCACGCAATCCACCCGTTCGGCGGCAAAATTGTTTTGGGGGTGGCAACCCAGACAGGCCAACGGCTCACCGTCGTAGTCGTATTGGTGACGGGCCAGGCTAAAGCGGGTGGAACGGTCGTGGTCAAACTGGCTGGCAAGGAGAGTGGTGATGGTCGCCTCCCGCCCTTTGTGATCGGTGTGACAACTGGCGCAGCGGCCGGCGTCCGGTAGTAAACCATGTAAACCATCACCACTGGCCCGCTCCTGAGCTACGTCACTGTGGCAATTCTCACAGCGGGCGGCGGCTATGCCGCGCCAGGGTCGGTGGCACTGGTCGCAATCCTGCTCGAATTCAGCGTGGGAGGCGAAACCATTCAGGGGTTCACCACGTGGGCGGCCGTCGGTGAGTGGGCCGGGGTTGAATGGCCCTCCTCCCTTGAAATAGAGGATGGCCCCCAAAACCACCACCAGTAAGGAAGTGCTGCTGCAACCAAAACGGGAGAAAAGGGGATGGCTTCGTTGAACCATAAATGTTTCTCCGAGCGATAACAGCCCGGCGCGAGCATTATATCGGCCAAATTGCCGTTCCAGGAAGTGACATTCATCCTGTTCTTATCCTGACGAAAGTCACCAAAACCCCTTGATCCTCCAGTCCCTGCCATTGATTATTGTCACGGCCGCGATTTACTGTAGAATGTTTCACCCATGGCCGAACACCACAATCTCTACCAGCTTGCCGTTTATTACGACGTTGCCCTATGCCGGGATGTGACCAGGGAAGTGGAATTTATGACCGCCCTTTATCGCCGCCATACCGGCCGCGAACTGCAATCGGTGCTGGAAATAGCCTGCGGCCCAGGCTACCACACACGGGCCTTTGCTAGACGAGGGGTACGGGCTGTGGGTCTGGACCTGCGGCCGGAAATGTTAGAACTGGCCCAGGAAAAAGCGGCCGCCGATGGCGCCCCTGTGACCTGGCTGGCGGCCGACATGCGTCACTTTCAACTGGACGCGACGGTGGACATGGCCTTCTGCATGTTCGACGGTATGGACGCTCTCTCTGCCAACGAGGACGTGGTACAGCACTTCCGCTGCATCGCCCAATATCTGACGCCGGGTGGCCTCTACCTGGTTGACCTGACCCATCCCCGCGACTGCGCTTACCACCAATACGGCTCTTTTCGCTACGCTGGGGAGCGCGACGGTATCCAGGTAGAGATTGTGTGGGGGGTCAACCAGCCCCATTTTGACCTGATCACTGGGGTAGCCCACTCTCAACTGGAAATACGCATCAACGATCACGGCCACCGGATGGTCATTCACGACGCGGCCGACGAACGGCTTTTTATGCCCCAGGAACTCGTGCTGTTGGCCGAGCTATCCGGGGCTTTGCGAGTCGTCGCCTGGCATGGTAATTACGACGTAAACCAATCCCTGGACGACTCACCCGCCTCCCAACGCATGGTCGCCGTCCTTCAGAAACTTTGAGGAGACTCTACCATGCGCCAAACGAACTACCTGTCGCCGAAATTGCACGTCCAAGTCCGCCCGCGCAAGGGTGGCTACGGCGTCTTCGCCCACGAACCCATTACCCATGGTGAACTAATCGCTGTGTGGGGTGGGGATGTGCTAACAGCTAAACAATTCGCCCAACTCCCTCCCGAACATACCCGCTACGCGATTCAGGTGGAAGAGGATTTGTATCTAGTCTCTGACCTGCCACCCGAACCGGCCGACTATATCAACCACTCCTGCGACCCTAACGCTGGCCTGAGTGGGCAAATCGTCGTCGTCGCCCTGCGCGACATCCAGCCTGGTGAGGAAATCTGCGTGGATTACGCCATGATAGACGGCACACCCTACGACGAGTTTGAGTGCGGCTGCGACAGTGACTTGTGCCGGGGCTGGGTGCGTGGTGACGACTGGATGCGGCCGGAGTTGTGGGAGCGGTACGCCGGCCACTTCTCGCCCTACCTCCAGCGGCGCATTGACCGCCTGAAGAGAAGGATGAAGCATGAAGGATGAATTTGACCTCATCCTTCAGCCTTTAGCCTTCAGCCTTTATGGAACACTCTATTACCTTTCTTGAAGCGTTCTGGGTTTGGGTCAAAGTGGCCGTTTATAGCTTTGGCGGCCCGGCCGGACAGATCGCCGTCATGCACCGCATCTTGGTCGAGGAGAAGCGGTGGGTCAGCGAAGAACGCTTCCTCCACGCCCTGAATTACGCTATGCTACTGCCCGGCCCGGAGGCGCAGCAGTTGACCGTCTACATTGGCTGGCTGCTGCACAAGACGTGGGGCGGTGTGGTGGCCGGCACACTCTTTGTGCTGCCGGGCTTCGCCAGCATCCTGGCCCTCAGCATCCTGTACGCGACCTTTCAGGATGTGTCTTTTGTGCAGGGGCTTTTCTTTGGCCTGAAACCGGCCGTCATGGCGATTGTGGTGGAGGCGGTCATGCGGATCGGCCGGCGCGCCTTGAAGAATCGCCTCATGGTTATTGTGGCCGGCCTGGCCTTCGTGGCTATCTTCTTCTTTGACGTACCCTTTCCCCTGATCATCCTATCGGCGGCCGGCCTGGGTTTCTTAGGACATCGAATAACGCCGGCTGGCCGCCGCCGGCCGACCGCCCCCCCGGCCGAACCTTCAACCTTCAACCTTCAACCTTCAACTGCCACCCCGGTCATCGCCGACGTCGCTACTGCCCATGCCCGACCGTCGCTGGCCCGCGCTCTACGGGTATTGGCGATTTGCCTGCCGCTTTGGTTTGGCCCACTGCTGCTGCTGGCGGCCGTCTTTGGCGCGGATAGCGTTTTCGTGCAGGAGGGTGTGTTCTTTAGTAAGACGGCCGTCGTCACCTTTGGCGGCGCGTATGCGGTGTTGGCTTACGTGGCCCAACAAGCGGTGGACGTGTATGGCTGGCTGCGGCCGGGCGAAATGCTGGACGGCCTGGGGATGGCCGAGACGACCCCTGGCCCGCTCATCTCTGTCGTCCAGTTCGTGGCCTTCCTGGGGGCCTATCGCCACCCAGGGCTGTTGTCGCCTCTGGCGGCCGGCGTTCTCGGCTCACTCATCACCACCTGGGTCACTTACGTCCCCTGCTTTTTGTGGATTTTCCTGGGCGCGCCCTACGTGGAGCAGTTGCGCGGCAACCAATCTCTCAGCGCGGCTCTCACGGCCATTACGGCGGCCGTGGTGGGGGTCATTCTCAACCTGGCCGTCTGGTTCTCCCTGCACACTCTGTTTGACGTGGTCAATGAGGTTCATACCCTGGGGCTGCGGCTGCTCGTGCCGGATTGGGCGACACTTGACGGGGTGGCGGCCGTCATCGCCGTTGGCGCATTTCTGGCCCTCTTCCGTTTCAGGTGGGGCATGATGAAAACACTGGCGGTGAGTGCGGCGACCGGGCTAGTTTATTACTTGCTGTTTGGGAACTGAAGGAACTAAGGGAACTGAAGGAACTTTAGCTCAGTTCCCCGAGTTCCCCCTTCTTCTATGACCCATATTCGCAGTTCGTTGGGGCTGGAACGGAATGTCATGGTGATGCTGGCCGCCCTGCTCGTGCTGGGGATGGGGGAGGAGCTATGGGTGCGCTTTGTCCCCAAGTACCTGGAACTGTTGGGGGCCGGGGCGACGGCCGTTGCCCTCTACGGCACGCTGAAAGACCTGCTCGACGCGCTCTACCAATACCCCGGCGGCTGGCTGGCCGACCACCTCGGCCGCCGGGCGGCCCTGATCCTCTTCACCCTCCTGGCGACCGCTGGCT
>JBFMFT010000206.1:0-8723 GCA_040751925.1 Chloroflexota bacterium | reverse complement strand
GGGTAACGGTAGATGAAATCAGTGGCGAAATCACCAGCCTGTACGACAAGGTGAACGGCCGCGAAGTGGTGGACAACACAGGAGGGATGGGCTTCAACCGGCTGGTGCGGGCCGACCAGGACGCGGCGGTGGTGTGGGGGACGTGGGAGGACGCGCCGGCCGGCCCCTTGCAAATCACCAGTGAATCGGGACCGGTCTTGAGCCGCCTGATCATCACGCGGGCCGAATCACCCCTGAGCCAGACGATCATTACCCTACCGGCCGGGCTGCCCCGCGTGGAAATTCAGAATACCCTCGACCACGACCGTACCCAATACGCCGACCACCTGGTTCATACCTACTGGTATTACGTGACCATGCCCTTCGCCCTGGGGGCGACGGGCTTCAGCGGCCGTTTTCAAGGGCCGAACGGCTGGCTCATTCCCCAACAGGATTGGCTGCCCGGCGCGGCCCACAACGCCCGCGTTAGCCAGCAAGGAGTAGGCGTGCGGGACGCGGCCGGCTTTGGCGTGACCCTGGCGAACCGCGAGAGCTATCTATCTAGCTTTGGCTCGACCGGCTTCTGGGACGCGACCGAACCAGAACGGCCGGTGCTGTTTCTCAATCTATTTGCCCGCAGCGACGAAGCGTTGACGGCCGACCAGGGCTGGCTGGCCTTCGACACCTGGGAGCCGGGCGCGCCCCGCCAATATACGTTTAACTTTGCCCTGACCTCGACGGACAGTGGCTTCGATCCGGTGGCGGCCGGGACGTTCAGCGCGGGCTACAACCGGCCGCTGCTGGTGGCCGGTATCGCCCGCCGCGCCGACGGCCCCCTGCCAGGGCCAACCGGCTCTCTCTTAACGGTCAGCCATGATAACGTGGCTGTCGTTACACTCAAGCGGGCTGATTTTGAGAACCCCGACGGCGGCGACTTGATTTTGCGCTTGCAGGAGATTGACGGTCAGGCGGCCGAGGGTGTGACCATCACCCTGCCTTTTGCCCTGGATTGGGCGGAGGTGAATGGCCTGGGTGAGCAGCGGGCCGATGGCGTCCCTCTACCAGTTGAGCCGTTGACGGTCAGCCTGGCCCCGTACCAGACGTTGACGGTGCGCTTGCGGCCGATCTGGAGCGGGGATTAGGAGATTGGGGGGATTTTGGGTAACTACTTTGACAATGTTAAATTTGCCACCTCGCAACGGATGAACAGCAGACAAACGGATGGTCTGGCTGACTATCCGCTTATCCGCTGAATATCCGTTGCCAGGATGGGCAAAGGCTTCACTTGATGAGAACGGAATCTAACATTGTCAAACTACTCACCCTCTCTGGCTGTGGCCGACCTCTCGACCGTGCTACACCGGGGGTGGGGATTACGGATTGGGGGATTTTGGAAGAAGATAGGAGGGCCGTCTGATGGATAAGCGGAAGATGGCTATTTTGGTAGCCCTGGTGGGCGTATTGTTGTTGGCGGCCGGCCGCTCGCAGGCCCGGCCGGCCACTGCTGTTCCTCGCGCCAAGCAACTAGCTGGCCCGGCCGAGGAGTTTTTGAGCGGCCGGATGCGCCTGCCCGACCCGGCTCACGTAGGCGAACGATCAAAGGCGGCCGTGCTGCCCGTGCGCCTAACCCCGGCCGCCGAAGGGGGTTGGGCCTGGCAAGGCGACTTCCTGGTGGATGAGGGGGAATCGCTGCTCCTGTCTGTTTTGCCGGCGGCTGACGCCGACTGGCAAATTGCCGTGCGGCCGCCTGGTCAGGCTTATCAGGTGTTGAGCGGGGCTGTTCCGCCGGCCGGGGCGAGTCACGTCGAGAGCGGCCTGGGCCTGGGAACAAAACCCCTGGCCGCCGAAGCGTACACCATCGAGAATCCACTGCCCGGCCGGTGGGAGGTGAGGGTGACGGCCGGCCGCCGGCCACCAGCCGCTCACCACTCATCACTCGTCACTCATCACCCATCACGACCTGACGGCTACCTGGCCGTTTCTACGGGCAGTCCGTACCGGCTCTTCAGCCACCTGAATAGCTATGAACTGGTGGTCGGCCGCCCGGTCGGGCTGGCAACTTACGCTTATAACCAGCGGCAGGCCCCAGACGGCCGTCGTGCGCCTACGCCGTTGGTGGAGGGGTTGACCGCGGCGACGCTGGTCTTGAGCGGGCCGGACGGCCGCCAGACGACGCGGCCGATGGTGGACGATGGTCAGCACGCGGATGGCGCGGCCGGCGATGGGGTGTGGGGAATGACGGTCACGGTTACGGAAGCCGGTCTCTATCAGGCCCAGGTGGTGGCTTACGGCCGCACGGCCGAGGGGCAGCCTTTCCAGCGCACCACCCAACACCTCTTGCCGGTGGTTGAGCCGGGGCCGGGGCTGGTGGAAGGAGCGGCCGTCGCCCAAGCGGAAGATGATTATCGCCTGCGGATAGGACTGCCAGTAGAGGCTCTAGCGGACGATGTAGACACCGTACAGGTCTTTGCTGAGGTTTGGGGCAGAGATGGTAATGGGGAAATGGCCCCGGCCGCCTGGATTGGCGGCATGGTTACGCCGGCCTATCAAGGTTCTGACCTGGTATTGCCCCTCCACCTGGATACGCGCTGGTTGGCGTTGGCCGGGGTGGAGCGGCCGTTGGAATTGCGGAACGTGCGCCTGCAAGACCGCCAGACGCACATTCCCATCAGCCAGCAAGCGGCCGTGCCTGTCCAGGTAGATCAGATGCCGCGCCTTGCCGGGGAGCCGGTGGCGGCCGTGACCGACGAGATGCGGATGGGGCCGCGTTCCCATCCAGTTCCTTCAGTTCCCTCAGTTCCTCCTTCTTCGGCCGGCGCGGTGGTTATGCTGGTGCATGGCTATTGCTCCTACCTCGTCTGGCCGACCCAGTATTACACCGATTACGCCGTCTTTAGCGACACCTTCCAGGCTCGCAGCCACGACGAATTTGCCCAACTGATTTTGGAGCAAGGGGCAGCTTACGATTCCTATGGCATTGTGGCCCACAGTCAGGGTGGGGCGGCCGCCCTGCATTTGTATAGCTATTACGAGAGCGGTCTGGATGACGCCAGTGGCCCCCGCCTGATTCAATCGCTCGGCACGCCGTACCAGGGTACGTCGCTGGCCGTCTTCTCGTGGCTGGCCTGTGGCGAGGTGTGGGATTTGACGTATGATGGCGCGGCCTTGTGGCTGGCGGGGATTCCGACCTGGGCCAGAGAGGAGGTCTATTACCGGACGACCTCAGATACGAACTATTGGTGGTGGTGGGATTATTGCCTGATCGTCACGGCCCCCTTCCTGGAGGACCCGGAAGATGGGGTGGTGGAGCGGTGGGCCGGCCAACTGGAGAGCGGCCATAACCTGGGTCACAACTTTGGCTTCTGCCACGCGATCCTGATGCGCGACCCGGCCCAATACAACAGCCCGCGCATCAACCAGGATTTCAACGCCAACGCCGCCCGATGAATGGCTCAGGCAAAGGCGCGAAGGCGCAAAGAAAGGTTACTTTTCTGGCCCTGGGCTGGCTGATTCTGGTCGGGTTACCGATCGGTGGTCCTTTTCAGAGCAGTGGGGTGACGGTGGTTCGCAACCAGGCGGCCGTCGAATTCCCAGAGACGGTCACGTTTCAATTGGCGGTGGATAGGCCGGGGGCTATCACAGCGGCCGTCCTCACCTACGACGTGGAAACGGACGATTGCCTGGCGGCCAGCACGCAAGTCCCGGTGACGGTGGCGGCCGGGACGACGGAGATTAGCTGGACGTGGGTGATGAGCCGGTCGGGGAATCCACCGCCAGGGGCGCGCCTGTGGTGGGAGTGGACGTTGACCGACCCGAATGGGGCTACGCTGACCACGCCCCGCCAGGGGTTGACCTTCAGTGATGACCGTTTCGATTGGCGCACGGCCGAGGCGGAGGGGATTCGACTCCACTGGTACGCCGGTGAGGAGGTGGGGCCACTCTTGTTGGCGGCGGCCGTTAGTGGTTTGGAACGCCTACAGGCGGATATGGGCATCGAGTTGCAGCGTGAAGTTCAATTCTATATCTATGGCAGCGCGGAGGATATGCGCCAGGCCGTTCTTTACATCCAGGATTGGGCGGGGGGCGTGGCCTTTACAGAGTACAACACCATTCTAATCGGTGTGCCGCCGGCGATTGTCGAGAGTTGGGGGGCGCGCACGGTGCGCCACGAACTGGCCCACCTGGTGACGGCTCAATTCGGCCGCAGTTGCCTGGGGGGCGGGCGGCCGACCTGGTTGGAGGAAGGGTTGGCTGTTTACGCCGAGGGCGACCCCGACCCGGCTGTGCTGGCCGACCTGGAACGGGCAATAGCCGAGGATAACCTGTCGCCGGTACGCAGCCTGAATGGGGCTTTCCCGGCCCACGACCAGGCGGCCGGCATCGCCTACAGCCAGAGTTATAGCCTGGTGGCTTTCTTATTGGAGCAATACGGCCGGGAGAAGATGCAAGAACTGTTGCTGACGCTGGCGGCCGGGGAGGGTTACGACGACGCGCTGGAAATGGTGTATGGCTTCAATGCCGACGGCTTGGAAGTGGCCTGGCGGAAGGCGATTGGCGCGCCGGCGCGGGTGATGCCGCCTACACCGACCCCGCTGGTGGCGGCGGCCATCCCGACGGCCGGGCCTTTGCGTGCGCCCCAATCGTTGCCTACACCGGCCGGGTTGCCGACGACCGGGCCGACGGCCGAGGAGGGGTCGCCGGGTTTATGCGGTTTGGCCCTGGCGCCTTTGTTTCTCCTGGTCTGGACATTCTGGACACGGATGGGCAGGACTAACGGATTGCGGCCGACGGTGTTTTATGGACAGGATGCACAGGATTGACAGGGTTAGATTTCGTTAGGGGCGATGAATGATGGCCTCACTTTTTTTTCGGGGTTTAATCATCGTTATATGGGGGGGAGGGGGTGTTTTTGTCACTAAATGGCTAGATATGGCGGTCATGGGCGATGTTTTAATTGATTTAATCATCGGTTTAATCATCTCGGAGTGATGAGTGATGAGTGATGAGTGATGAGTGGGGCGCGGCCGGGTGGGGCGCGCTGTTTTCTTGAGGGTAGTGTAGCATGGGGGGGTAAACAGGGTGTTTAAGGGTAGGGATTTTGTCGAGATGTAGAGGGGAGCGGCCCTGGCGGTATAATGGGTTACAGGGTTACAAGAATCTCATTCTTTTGCTATTATTACGTTATGTCCTTTTTCGCCAGCACGGACCAACTATACGCCTGTACGCGGCTGCTTTTTGAGCGGCTGCAAGAGCAGGACCCGACGGCCGCCGATACGTTTCTGGCCGCGCGTCTGCTCATTCGCTTTCGTTGCCGGCAGCCGGCGGCGGAGATTACCCTCAACGGCCGGCGGCGTCCTCTGGAAACGATTTTTGGCTCGACGACTTTGCGGCCAGACGTGGAGGTGGAACTGGCGGCCGATACCCTCCACCAGATCATGCTAGGCCAGCTTTCGCTCAAGAAAGCGGTGGGCAACGGCCAGTTGAAAGCGCGCGGCCCTCTCTACAAAACCCTGGCCCTGACTGACCTCTTCTACCGGGGGCAAGCCCTCTATCCCCAGGTGTTGAGGGAGCAAGGGATTGGAGCCTAGAGGTTTGCGACCGAGGTGCAGGTTATTGAGTTGATGGGTTCTCATCTCAGGTCGATCTTCGTAAGTTATTCTGGACGAGAGTTGTCATCTCTTTCTGCAATTGCTCCAGCGTAGGCAACAGACTGGCTGCCGGCTTGGCATCGCCTGGTTGGTCGTCGCCTTGTTTCAAGTGCTGCACCAGGGCAATACGATCTTTTATCGCCGGATGGCTGTCGTAGGCCGACGTCGGCCGGCTAATAGCCTTGTCAAAAGCCTCGTCCAGGTCTTGCTGCTGAGGGCCTGGCTCGATGGTCGGCAGCATGTACAGGTTTTGCAGCGGCCGCTTCTGCTGAACCGCCTCCCCTATTTCCTGATTGAGCTGCATATTGAACAGGAGATTCTGGCGAACGATGTGCCGCAGACCCTCGACCATATTCTTGACCCCATAGGCCAGAGTCGCGTAGCGATCAGCCAGTATTTCCTGCAAGCGCGACGCGCCCAGTGTCACGCGCAGGAAAATACGGTAATAGCCGTTAATAAAGAGCCAGGCCGGATTGTACCACCTGGCCTGGCCTGTGGTAGCCAGACGATAAGCCAGATGATGAATGGAACGCTGAACCTGGTGGGCTAGATTACCACCGGCCGTGTCACGGTTGGAAAAATGACCGTACTCGTGGGCCAGGATAGCCTTGAACTGACCCTCGGTAAGACCAGGCAGAGCGCCCAGGCCCAAAATGAGGCAGCGTTGGCCCAGGCCTCGCCATTTGGCTGCTACCCCCCCTCTTTCGAACACACCGATTTCTGTACCGGCTGTCACGTAGATCGCCTCGATTGGACGGCTGTCAACCCGTGAGGCAACTTCGTCAGTCAAGGCCCACAAGGCTGGAGCCTCGGCCGGAGCCAACAGACGGCCCGGTTCGCCTTCTTTGACGCGAGTAAAGAGGCTGCGCGCAATAGCCACCAGGGTGTAAAGCGCGCTTAGACCGACGAAAATAGCCAGGCGAACCGGAATGCGCCCTACCTGCAAGAAGAGATAGAAAATGCCGGCCGTGGCGGCTACAACTGTCAGGATCAGAAAGGGAATAGAGACGTAGAAATAGGAGGAAGTGCCGGCAATGACCAGGCGATAGAGGGAACGCACCCATTGCTCCCCACGGCTGACTGATAACTGACCAACGGCCCCTGATTGATCAATGGCCCTTTGTACAGTGGCCAGGGTAGCTTGGCTTAAGACAAGGCCGAATAGCAAAAGAATTCCTAGCCCACCCAGCCAACCGCCTACCGCATATTCTCCCCATCGTAGCCAGCGGTACAAGCGAGCCTGGCTGCTAATATCTTGAGACAGAACAGCCTGCACCTCTTCGGCCGGCATCCCCAACTCTTGAGCTAATAGTAACTCGCTTTCCGCTTTCTCCCACTGACTATCCATAGCCGCCAATAGGCCTGCGTAATAATGAGTGACTGGATTTTGGGGAGCTACGTTCAGCAGGTTTGTGGTGGCCTGGCGTATAGAGTCCTCATCTTCATAAGCAGCGCCGGCCATCAGAAGTATGAGGTTGGCCTGATCATCATCTGGCATGGCGGCTACGGCCGCTTGGGCATGGGTCAATGCTTCCCTGATCTTGTTGCGCTGCCCCGTTGCTATAAGCGCTCTTGCCAGGGCGGTCTCATTATAGGGATTATCATCCAGAGCATAGGCCTGTTGAGCATGTTGTAAGGCTGATTCTATTTCGCCGAGTTCTGCTTCAACGTAGCTCAAGCGGCGCAAGGCATCTGGAAAATCTGGGGCCAGAATGAGTACCTGCTCAAATCCTTGCCGGGCCGCCTGTAAATCGTTGTTGTCCGCAGACTGAGTGGCTAACTGGAAGATGGGCACAGCGCCGGGGTTGATGGCGCTCAAACGATCCAAAATTTCCTGCTCAAAGGCTGGCTCGCGGGTGGGGGCAGGTTGCGCGGCCGGTTCCAGGGCGGCGGCCGGAATGACAAAACTGACCATAAGCAAAGTCAAAAGCAACAGCAAAATAAGTGGTCGCGTGGCTTGATTTCCCATTACTTGACTCCTTTCTTAGTGGCTTGCGCTATCTTTACCCTGAGAGACACTATGGATCACATTCTAACAATGCCCATTGGAGAAGTCAATAGTTATGGAAGCGCGAACGAATGGCAAATTCCTGTGACACCTCTTGACATTTTAGCACAATTGTTCTATTATTATACCAAGAACGCATGTTCTACCTCTACCCTCCTCTTCCCCTCCCGTGAGGAGTTGGTGAGCCCCCACTCACCAACTCCTTCCCCTTCCAGAAGAGGTGTGTGGTAGCGCAACCTGGCAGTTTGCGCTACCGGAGAAAAGACTATGCTGCGCCAAGACACTTTCCACAATCGGGCTGGCCCTTTTATGCCCAACTTCATACACAGGCGGCCGGACGAGGCGGCGTTCGGGTCGGCCGGCGGCCTACTGGCTCGTCTTGTGCGAGTTGTTCCTCGTCAATTCATCATTGGGGCGATTTTGGTCGTCGCCCTGTTTGGCTTTGAGATTTTTAACTTCGACACCACCCGCTACGCCCTGCGGAATTTGCTGGGCGAGGTCAGCTTTGGCGGTGTGGGCTGGGCGACCATTTTGGCGATGGCCTTCTGCGCCATTGACTTCGCCGGGCTGGCTCGTTTCTTTGCCCCGGAGCGCGGCCAGACCAGCCAAGAGCGTTGGTATCTGATGGGGGCCTGGCTGTTGGGGGCGACGATGAACGCTCTGATGACCTGGTGGGCGGTCTCGCTGGCTCTCTTGGAACACAACTTTGGCAACGAGATTCTCAGCCGCCAACAATTGCTCCAATTCGCGCCGGTCTTCGTGGCCGTTTTGGTCTGGCTGACGCGGATTCTGTTCATTGGCGCGTTTACGGTGGCGGGTGATCACTTGTTCGTGGCGGCCGAAATTCACACCCGGCCGGGCGTGGCCCAACGCCAACCAGTGGTCGCGCCAATCGGCCCGGCGGAGAGTGTTGAACCTCCTCCACCCCCGGCCGAGCCTGTTGCCCCGGAAGAACCGGCCGCGCCAGTTACCCTGAGACCCCGCCGGCCGGCCCAGAGCCTATTCGAACCGGCCGCGCCTGCTCCACCGGCTACTCCCCTGCCCGCCCGTCTCCGCCGCCGGCCGCCACAAGTAGGGGCGTAACGTTG
>JBFMFT010000205.1:0-8741 GCA_040751925.1 Chloroflexota bacterium | reverse complement strand
CAGTTCGTCACGGTAGACGACAGCGGCCGGAGCCTCCCCCCGAATAATCTTGCTGAAGATAGTGGACATGAGTTCCTCCAGTGCGTGAAACGTGATGCGTGAAACGTGAAGTTCACGCATCACGTTTCACGTTTCACGTCCTGCCCGTCTATTCTGCCTCTAACTAACTGTTGGCGCAACCTGGTATAATAGAAGGGTATGCTACCCGATCCGATTCGCACCAAGACCTTTACCCTGGACATCTACATCAAGCTGGCCCAATACCCCATCCTGGCCGACGAAATCCGCGAGCGGATGCGCCAGGAGTTATTCCGGCGCGGGGTCATCAGCGACGCCAAGTTTGAGGACGAAGTGCGCCAGAAGGCCATCGAGTCGCAATTGCGCGAAGGACTGTACGATCCCTTTAGCCAAGAGCCGGCCGCCATCTGGCAAGAGCGACTCTCCCGCATCCGCGATTATCACACCGACTTCTACTTTGGCTACAACTTGCCGGCCGACCTCTTCAACGAGATTGTCCAGGAGGTTTTGCGACGGCAATACCAGCAGACGCCCCCGGCCGACACCTTCGAGCTAACCTTCAACCCCGAACTGGCCCCCTGGGAGATGCTATTCCGCCAGGGTGAGCGGTACGAAGCCCTGCCGCCCCCCCACCGCGATCAGTACAGCCATCACCTGGAGGAGATGAAGGTTGTCCTCATTAAAGGGATGATCAGCGACCAGTTGCCCTACATCGGTGTAGCCAAACGGGTTTTCACCGTCGCCGACCTGCGCCAGATTCACAGCCGGCGCATCGGCACAGGCAAAATCGGCGGCAAAGCGGCCGGGATGCTCCTGGCCTGGAAGATTTTGCAGCAGCACGACCCAGAGGTTGGGGCGGACATCAGCCAACACGTCAGCATCCCCGACTCTTTCTACCTGGCGACCGACGTGATCTACGACTTTCGGCGCATCAACCGGCTGGATCGGGACATGAACCAGAAATACCGGCCGCTAGACGAGATTCGGGAAGATTACCCGCGTGTGGTCGCCACCCACCTCAACGGCCGCTTCCCGGAGGACATCGTGGAGCAGTTGCGCGACGCTTTGCAGGAGTTCGGCGGCGACCCCATCATCCTCCGCTCCTCCAGCCTGTTGGAAGACAACTTTGGCTACTCCTTCGCCGGTAAATACCAGAGCTACTTCTGCCCCAACCAGGGCAGCGAGAAGGAAAACCTGGAAGCCGTACTGGACGCCATTCGGCGCATTTACGCCAGCACCCTGAACCCCGACGCCATTCTCTACCGGCAAAAGCATGGCCTGATTGACTACGACGAGCGGATGGCGATCCTCATCCAGCGCGTGCGGGGCAAGGCTTACGGCCGCTACTACTTCCCCACCCTGGCCGGCGTGGGCTTCAGCCAAAATCCTTTCCGTTGGAATTCCAAAATCCGCCGTGAGGAAGGCTTCTTGCGCCTGGTGTGGGGGATTGGTACACGGGCGGTAGACCGGGTAGACCGCGACTATCCTCGCCTGATTGCCCTCAGCCACCCGGAGTTGCGGCCGGAGACTTCGGCCAGAGCCATTCGCCAATATGCCCAACATTACGTGGACGTGATTGACCTGGAGGACAACGCCTTCCACACCCTACCTGTCAATCAAATTCTGAGCAGCCACTACCCGGAACTGCCTTACATCGCCTCCATTGACAAGGGCGACTATTTGCAAGACTTTGTTTCCCGCACCTCGCTGGCCCCCGGTGATCCCCTGGTGCTGACCTTTGATTACCTGACCAAAAAAGATCGCAAGTTCGTGACCCTCATGCGAACGATCTTGACGCGCCTGGAAAAGACGTATCAGCGGCCGGTGGACATTGAGTTTACAGTAGACGTGCTGCCGGGCTATCCTTATCCGGGTTACAAGATACACGTTCTCCAATGCCGGCCGCTCTCCCAACGGGAGGAGGAGCGGGTAGAGATTCCCGGCAATATCCCCCTGCCCGACGTACTGTTCCGCACCTATAACCTGGTGCCTGACGGCAAGGCGGAGGGGATTCGCTACGTCATCTTCGTAGACCCCCGCCACTACCGACACATTCCCGACCAGACCATTCGCCTGGAACTGGCGCGGGCCATCGGCCGCCTGAATAAACGCCTGGAGAACGAGCCGTTTATTCTGATGGGGCCCGGCCGTTGGGGCAGCGCCAACATTGACCTGGGCGTGCGCGTCACCTACGCCGACATCTACAACACCAAAGTCCTCATCGAAATAGCCATCGCCGGCGAGGATGGCGTGCCGGAGCTTTCTTATGGCACCCACTTCTTCCAAGACCTGGTGGAAGCAGGCATCCACTCTCTCCCCCTCCACCTGGAAGACCCCCGCAGCTACTTCAACTGGTATTTCTTTACCGAGTCGCCCAACCTGCTAGCCGAACTATCGCCCCAGGACGCCGACCTGGCCCAGCACCTACGGGTGATTGAGGTGCCGGCCGCCGCTAACGGCCGCTACGCCCGCGTCCTGATGAATGGGGTCAGCGACGAGGCCATTGGCTACCTGGATGGCAGATAGGACGCGGATAACGCAGGATTTGGAGGTACAGCGAAACATGGAGCAACAGATCACCTTAACGATCCCAGGTGTGCTTTACCGGCGAGCCGAACGGTTGGCCCAAGCCACGAATCGCCAGGTCGCCGAAGTGCTGGCCGAAGCGATAGTGTTGGACGACGCATTGGCTAAGGCGGATACGGCCGAGGAGGATGCCGCAGTGGAGCGAGAAACAGTGGCCTACGCTGCTATGCATTCCAAGTTGCTACAGGAATACAATGGAGAATACGTGGCAATCCATCAAGGCCAACTGGTTGACCACGATGAGAATTTCGCCGCGCTCTACGGCCGTGTAGACGATTGCTATCCCAATGCCTTTGTCTTGGTAAGGCAGGTCGAATTAGACCCGGTTAAGGTCTACCGGTTTCGCTCGCCGCGCTTTGCAACGAATGGAGATGACTGATGGTATTTACCTACGACTACGATACAGGATACAACGGCCCTGCGCTGCCCGTTGTTGAGGTAGGCATTCAAGCCATGGGCAAAAACGATAGGCGCACAGTCCTGAAGGCTATGGTAGACTCGGGAGCAGACGCCACGATGATTCCGGTACGTCACCTGACTCGTATTGGAGCCAGAAAGGTGGATAAGAGATGGATGCGGGGCATTGATGGGCTGCGCTATCCGGTTGACATCTACGGGATCAGCGTGACTGTTGGCCCACATACGTTTCACGCAGTCGAGGTAATTGGTGATCGCCAGAATCAGGAGGCGCTTCTGGGGCGCGATGTACTCAACCAAATGGTTGTGACTTTGAATGGTCTGGCCTACGTGGTTGAGATTTCGCAATAACAGCGACAACTGCAGTAAGAATGTGAACGGGCGCGGCCCTTGCAAGATCCGCGTCCATCAGCGTTATCCGCGTTCCATTTCGCTCTCACCCACGAGGATCTCTTGGGCGACTTCCTCATCCAGTGACAACTGAGTCTCGCCCACCCAGAGGACGTAGGCTGGCGAGCGTTGTTGCAGGCGGATGTGGCTGCCAGGGGCCAGGCCCAGAGCAGCCAGCTTCATCAGCCGGCCGGCGTCTTGACCCGTAATCTCTACTACGTCGGCCGCCTGCCCCGGCCGCAAGTCAGATAACCGCATCACCTGGGGCCTCTGTTCGCTGCTAACGTCCATCGCTTGAACACCTTCTGCATCTTTTGGGCCAGGGCCACCGCGCTCGACTTTGATTCATCCACCACCTGATAGCCGCAGTTGGGGCAACAGATAATCGCGCAACCTTCGGCCAATGGACATTCCACGTGGCAGGATAGGGCCGTTTGGTCAAATTCGTACCCACACAAAGCGCACTTCATCTTAGGAGTTGTCCGTTCGTAAGTTCCCACCAGTTCCCTTAGTTGCCAGGGAACTCAAGGAACTGAAGGGAACTCAAAGCACAGGGCCACTTGCGGACATTTATTAGAATTGGACGCCCAACCAGCGTAGGGCCAGGTTGAGCAGGCCGCCGACGGCGAAGGCAAAGGGAAAGACGAAGGCGGCCACCCAGAAAGCCGTGCGCCGGCCGTGTTCCCGGACAATCATCAGCAAGTTGGCGATGCAGGGAATGAACAGCGTAATCACGACCAGGCTGACGATGAGCTGGTTGGCCGTTAGGTAGCCATCACGGGCCAGGGTGAACAACCCGGCCGCGCCAAAATCGCGCCGTAAGAAGCCAATGAGAAAAACCCCGGCCGTCTGCCTGGGCAGTCCCAACCCTTGCTCCACCAACGGCCCGGCCAGCCTTTCCAACCAGAGCAGCGCGCCCAGGCGGTCGAGGACAAAAAGCAAGGTGGTACCGAAGATGAACAGGGGCAGCACTTCCTTGAGATACCACTCCAGGCGGGCCAGAGTCTTGACCAGGATGTTGCCCAGTTGCGGCCGGCGCACCGGCGGCAGTTCCAGAATGAAGTCGGAGGAGCGGCCGGGCAGAACCCGCGCCGCCAGCCAGCCGACGGCGAATAACGTGACCAGGACGATAGCCAGCCACAAGAGAACAGCCGGGGCTGACAGCATGGCGACCATCCCCATCAGCACCCCTAATTGGGCCGAGCAGGGTACACCCAGAGCCAAGAGCAGCGTCACCTGCACCCGCTCCTTGCGCGTTTCCAGGATGCGCGTGGTCAGGGTAGCCATGGTGTCACAACCCAGCCCCAGCACCATGGGCAGCACGGCCTTCCCGTTGAGGCCCATGGCCTTGAACGGCCGGTTGGCCATTACGGCCAGGCGCGGCAGATAGCCGGAGTCTTCGAGCAGGCTGAAGGCCAGAAAGAAGGTGAAGACAATCGGTAGGACAATCGCCAGGCCATAGGAGAGGGCCATCGTCACCAGGCCATACGGCCCCACCAGAAAATCGCGGATGAGAGGCACAGGAAGCCAGGCCGCCAGCCGCGTCGCCAGGGGATTCACCAAACGGCCGAAAAAGACCGTCTCCATCCAATCCACCAGCACACCCGCCCCTAACTGCCCCACGAAGAGGTAGAGGGCGGCCAGCACCAGGAACATAAAAGGCCAGCCCCATAAGGGATGCACCATCCACGCCCCCAGCTTCTCGGCCGCACCCGGCCGCCGCGCCACCGACTCGCTCTGCACCTCGGCGGCCAGGCATTGGGCGCAGCGCAACCTTTGACGGGTAATCACGTAACCCAATGGCTCCTGATAATGGGCGGATGCCTCCGCTACAATAGCAGCGATCTGGTCGGCGGCCGGATTTTGGATTTTGGATTTTGGATTTTGGAGGGCTGCTTCCGATCCATGACTGAGCAGAGATAGGGCTAACCCACGCCGGCCGGGCCATTCCGCCGGCAGTAAGGCGGTGATACGGGCTACGGCCGCCTCAATCGTCCCGTCGTAGCGAATCTGGTAGCTGACCGGCCGGGGCGCGACCAGGCTGGCCCGCAACTCGGCCAAGCCCTCGCGGCGGGTGGCGACAGTTCGCACCACCTCTGCCCCCAGGATTTGGGCCAGGCGGCCGATGTCTACGCCCATTCCCAGGCTCTCGGCTTCGTCGGCCATGTTCAGGGCCAGCACGAAGGGGATTTCATATTCGGCCAGTTGAAAGGTCAACAGGAGGGCGCGGGCCAGGTTCTTGGCGTCGGCCACCTGCACAGCCGCCCAGGGGGATTCGTTGAGCAGCACGTCCAGGGTCACACGCTCATCGGCCGAACGCGCCGCCAGGCTTTGCACCCCCGGCGTATCAATCAGGGTTACCTCTGTATCCAGGAGGGGCAGCCGGCCGCGCGCCAGTTCGACCGTCGTCCCCGGATAGTTGGCGACCTCCACATAGCGGCCGGTAAGAGCGGCAAAGAGGACCGATTTACCCACGTTGGGCTGGCCGACCAGGATGACCGGGCGGCCGTCGGGCGTGGGCGCGGCCGTCGTTGGATGGCAGTGCATACGGTCATTGTAATATGAGTTGGCTCTTCTCCGCTTGTGACGAAAGTCAGCCAATCCCCCGTCACCTGTCACTTGTTAGCTGGGGTGACGCGGCCGGGCACCGATATAGGGACGCAGATGAACGCAGATTCTCAAAGATCGGCGTTCGGCCGCGCCAATCCGCGTCATCCGCGTTCCATTGACAGCTTTGCCACAAAGGCGGTGTGTTCGGGCGATTGCAGGCCCTGGTCGAGAACAGCCAGCAAGCCGGCCAGGTCGTCGGCCCAGAAAAGGTCCGGTTGCAGCCACAAGCCGGGGAAGACGCGGCTGTGTAGAACTCCCTGCTGGTCCGGCCGGAGGACATGATACTCCCCTCCCTCCAGAACGTGCCACCTGACCTCTTCCTCATCTACGATCAACACCAGGTATTCCTGCACCCCATTGCGACGGTAAGCGTGCAGCTTGTCGTGCAGGTCGTAAGAGACCGAACTGGCCGCCACTTCCACGATTAGCTCCGGCGCGCCGGCCAGGTAGCCATCGGCCGTGACGTAAGACTTGCCCCCCAACTGTGGCTCCAAGCGCAGGAGAGCGTCTGGTTCAAGCTCGTTGTCCATGTCCAGGCGCAAAGTGGCATTGCCGCCTAGACGAACGCCCGGTGTCAAGGCTTTATAGGTTCCTAACCAGGTGGCGATGTGGCCGTGGGGCTCTGAGTGTTCTTCAAAGCGAATAGGGGAGGGCATGTGGACAACTCCTTCAATGAGTTCGGCTCTTTTGATGTCTGGCCGGGCCAGGTAACGCCGCTCAAATTCAACGCGGTTCAGGCGGTCGCCATTCTCAAGCGACGGCCGCCCCCGCTGGCGCGGCCGCCGGGGGGGAGGAGTGACTACGGCCGTACCCTGCTGTTCTCTAATCGGGGGTAAAGTGGGTGTGCTGATCATAGTCGCTATTATACACCTGATCGGGCAAAACGTATCGCTCTAAGTGTTTCCGGCCGAGCAAGCCTACCGCCAGGTGGTAGAGGGCAAACAATTCCAGGCTGAAAGGCAGGTAGCCACCATAGCCAAGCAGGGGCATCTCGAAGACGTAGGCAAACTCGAACGGCGGCACGTGGTAAACCCACTTGGGATAGGCGTAGACGTTCCAGAACTCCCAGAAGAAGCCGCAGACCAGGCCGGCCAGCCACAAGGCCACCACCGGCCGCCAGTCACCGACGGCCGTGTACTCCGAGAGCGACCGCTGCCCTAGCCAGACGTTGACCGGGGCCAGCAGAAAATAGAGGCACAGCCAGATGAAGGGGAAGAAAACACGCGGCCAGGCCAGCATGAGAACTAGCATGGTCAGGCCGGTGACCAAGAAACCCCACAGCACCGGCCGCGTAGGTTTGAGCGTTGGCCCGGCCGGTAGCCGCTTTAGCCAGCCCAACGTGCTGATGAACTCGGCCGTGCCAAAGACGGCCGGCATAACCGTTGAAAAACTCAGGGAAGCCAGGCCAGCATAGGTCAGGTCAGAGAAAAAGTGGCGGCCGACGTATTCCCAGTTGGCCGTGCGCCAGTTGATGACCTCAAACAGCCACCAGGCTGGGGCCGAGACCAGGAAGAGACCCACGAAGGCGCGGCCGTTGCGGGTCAGTAGGGACGTACCCCGCCGCCGGTAGACCAATCCATCCACCGTCAAGATGTAACCGAGCCAAAGGGGAAAGAAGAGAAGGTGGGTGCGTAGCCCCGGCAGCAGCCAGTTCAGTGGCCAGCAAACAGCGACCAGCAGCAAGCCCAGCCACAACTGTCTCGGCCGTCCCACTCCCGCTCCTTTCGACAATTCCCAGTTACCAGTTACCAATACCCCATCTCCTTACCCTCCCTCTTACTCTTACTGCCGCTCCAGCACCCCCAACGCTCTGTCGGGGTAATCGGTGATGATGCCGTCCACCCCCAGGTCGAGCAGGCGTTGCATGTCGGCCGTCTCATTCACCGTCCACACGTGAACTTCCATCCCCCGCGCCTGGGCCGTTTGGACGAAGCGGGGCGTCACCACGTGCAGGTTGCCGCTGTACTCCGGCACTTGCAGGGCTTCGGCCGGCGGACTATACAACGCCCCCAGGAAGGCCGTACTCAAGATGAAGAAGGTTCGTACCTCATCTTCGGCCAGAGCCGTGGCGACCTCCGGACATTCCTGGCGAAAGGCGCGGATAGTGTCGGGGTGGAAGGAGGCGACCAGGGTGTGTTCGGCCGCTCCGTACTGGCGAATCATAAAGCATAGAGGCTCAATGATGGGTGGGTCGGCCTGCTTGATCTCGATATTTAGCCAGGTGGCCGGAAAAGCCTGCATAATCTCTTCCAGGGTAGGCACGGTGATGCCCTGCCCCCGGTAGGGAAAGGTCTGGCCCTCGTCGGGCGACCAGTCGTAGCCGGCGTCCAACTGTTTGAGTTGGGCCAGGGTCATGGCGCGGATGGTCCCACTGCCGTTGGTCGTGCGATCCACCGTGTCGTCGTGCATGAGAACGAGAACGTTGTCGGCCGTCGCGTGGACGTCCGTCTCCAACACGTCTACCCCTAACTCGACGGCCCGCTCAAAGGCGTACAGGGTGTTGCTGGGCCACAGACCGTCACCGCCCTGGTGAGCCATGACCAGCGGCCCTTCGTGATCCAGGAACGGGTGCTGGGGGGCCGGCCGGGCCAGCACCAACAACACCGCGTAGGCGGCCACCAGCACCGCCAGGAGTCCAATCCAGAACGAATAGCGAATCCTCATTTCTCAACCCTCCTGTTTGCGGGGATTAGGGGATTAGGGGATTTTGCTTGCAAGCA